>NZ_JBWKJV010000010.1:0-194962 GCF_056432045.1 Streptomyces sp. NPDC045701
GGGTCGACGTCCTGTGGGCCATGCTGCGTGACAAGAGGCTGTTCACCTCCGCCCCGCCGGTCACGCAGGCGGCTTGACACGATCATTGAGATTCTTCTACCCACCCCGCGACCACGGGCTCACATCTGCGCCGCGCGCTCCGCGAAGATCCGCATGGCCTTGGCGGTGACCGGCCCGGGCGCACCGGTCAGCTCGCGCTCGTCGACGCGGTGGACGGCCTGGACGTCGCGGAGGGTGGAGGTCAGGAAGATCTCGTCGGCCCGCTCCAGGACGCCGATCGGCAGTTCGGTCTCCTGGGCGCCGGTCCATTCGACGGTCAGGGCCCTGGTGATGCCGGCCAGGCAGCCGGAGGCGAGCGGCGGCGTGTGGAGCTGCCCGTCCAGCACGACGAAGACGTTGGACCCGGTGCCCTCGCAGAGCTGCCCGACCGTGTTGGCGAACAGCGCCTCGCTCGCGCCCCGCTCGTGGGCCCTGGCGAGGGCGACGACGTTCTCGGCGTACGAGGTGGTCTTGAGGCCCGCCAGGGCGCTGCGCTCGTTGCGGGTCCACGGGACGGTGATCACGGCGGTGGTGTCGGCGCGGTGGCCGGTCTCGCCGAGGGCGACGACCAGCGTCGGGCCGGCGTCCCCGCGGTCGGAGCCGAGCGGCGAGAGCCCTCCGGTGTACGTGATGCGCAGCCGGCCCAGTGGCATGGGGTTGGCCTCCAGCACGGCGGCGCAGGCACGGCGCACCTCGTCGAGGTCCGGGTCGGGCAGGCCGAGGCCGCGCGCGGAGCGGGTCAGCCGGTCGAGGTGGGGCTCCAGCGCGAAGGGCCGGCCGGCCACGGCCTTGAGCGTCTCGAAGACGCCGTCGCCCACCGTCAGGCCGTGATCCAGTACGGAGACCCTGGCGGCCTCCGCGTCGTGCAGCCCGCCGTTGACCCACAGCTTCATTTCCCGATGGTCCTTCCGCTCGCCCGGTACGTCCCCGACGCTACCGCGAGCAGCCGGGAGGCCTTCAGTTCCGTCTCGGCCCACTCGCGTGCGGGGTCGGAGCCCCAGGTGATACCCGCGCCGGTGCCGAAGCGCAGCACCCCCGCGCCTTCGGCGCGGTCGATCCAGAAGGTGCGGATGCCGACGGCCAGCTCTCCCGTGCGGCGGTCGGCGTCGACCCAGCCGATGCCACCGCAGTACGGGCCGCGGGGCGCGTTCTCCAGCTCCTCGATGATCCGCAGGGCGCTGGACTTGGGCGCGCCCGTCACCGAGCCGGGCGGGAAGGTGGCGTCCAGGAGGTCCTTCCAGCCCGCTCCGGGCGTCAGCTCGCCGCGCACGGTGGAGACGAGGTGGACCAGGCCGGGGTGCGGCTCGACGGCGCAGAGCTCGGGGACGGTGACGGAGCCGGTGGCGCAGACCCGTCCGAGGTCGTTGCGGACGAGGTCGACGATCATCACGTTCTCGGCGCGGTCCTTGTCCAGGAGGTCCTGGGCGGTCCTGCCGGTGCCCTTGATGGGGCCGGACTCGACGGTGGAGCCGTCCCGCCGGAGGTAGAGCTCGGGCGAGGCGGTGGCTATCTCCACCCCGTGGGCGGGCAGCCGGATCGTTCCGGCGTAGGGGGCCGGGTTGCCGCGGGCGAGGAGCGCGGTGAGCGCGTCCACGTCGGCGGCGAGGTCCGGCAGGGGCGCCGACAGCACCCGGCAGAGGTTCGCCTGGTACACCTCGCCGGCCGCGATGTGCTCCCTGATCCGCCGTACGCCCGCGGTGTACGCGTCGCGGTCGAGCGAGGACGCCCAGTCACCGGCGGCGGGTCCGCGCCAGGCCCCGGGCACCGGAGCGGGCACCGGCACGGGGCGCACGTCACCGAAGCGGGCGCAGGTCAGACGGCCCTCGAAGTCCGCGGAGACGGCCCAGAAGCCGGACGAGTCGAGGGCCTCGGGGTCACTGGTGACATCCCGCAGGTCGGTTGCGACGAGGCCGCCGAAGCGGGCCAGAGGAGCGAGGTCGTGCACGGGTGCGAGTCTAGGGCGGGGACGGACGGGACGGCGCGGACCGGGGTCAGCGCAGCACGCTGGGCAAACGCGTTTTTGTACTGGCTCGGGAATCCGCTAGAGTTCAACACGTCGCCGGGCCGCGGAAGCGGAACGGAAACGACAAGCGGACGTGGCTCAGTTGGTAGAGCATCACCTTGCCAAGGTGAGGGTCGCGAGTTCGAATCTCGTCGTCCGCTCGAAGTGGGGGATCTTCCCGAACCCCTGCACTCCTGGTGGAGTGGCCGAGAGGCGAGGCAACGGCCTGCAAAGCCGTCTACACGGGTTCAAATCCCGTCTCCACCTCCAAGGACGATTAGCTCAGCGGGAGAGCGCTTCCCTGACACGGAAGAGGTCACTGGTTCAATCCCAGTATCGTCCACTGGATCTTCGGATCCCCCGCGCGATTAGCTCAGCGGGAGAGCGCTTCCCTGACACGGAAGAGGTCACTGGTTCAATCCCAGTATCGCGCACGCAGTGCCCATGATCCTCGGATCGTGGTCCCGAGGACGATTAGCTCAGCGGGAGAGCGCTTCCCTGACACGGAAGAGGTCACTGGTTCAATCCCAGTATCGTCCACATGGTCCGGAGCCCCGGCCGCGTCTCGCGGCCGGGGCTTCGTCGTCGTTCCGCCCGCTCAGGAGGAGAAGAGCATCCGCCCGAAGCCGCGCTGATGGCCGTGGTGCCCGTGGTGCGGGGCACCCCAGGCAGGGGCGTGCGGAGCCGGAGCGGCCGGGTACGCCGGCGGTGCGGGCGGGGCCTGCTGGACCCACTGCGCCTCCAGGCGGGTCAGGGCCTCCAGCTCGCCATAGTCGAGGAAGATCCCCCGGCAGCCGCTGCACTGCTCGATCTGGACGCCGTTGCGGTTGTAGGTGTGCATGGGGGCATGGCACTTGGGACACTGCATGCTCGGCTCAACTCCTCGTCTGACGGATGGTGTCCTCACCCTACGACGGAGCCCCCGGGTCCAACTCAGGCGGGAGTGTCGCAATTCGGGCACAGGCGTCGACGACGCTCAGCTCGACGTCGTCCAAGTCCCGGTTCTCCGCGGTGCTCTTGGCGATGGCCAGAGCCGCCGTCTGCACGGTCAGCGCACGGGTCGGCACGTCGAGCCGGGGCCACGGGTCGCCGTCGGGGGGCACGGCCGGGCCGCCCGCCGCCCGATAGGCGCCCAGGAAACGGTCCCACACCTCAGTGGCCAGCAGGCCGGCCGCGAACCAGGCGGCGGGCCGCGCCAGATCCCATGCCGGGTCGCCCAGACCGAGGTCGTCGACGTCGATGAGCAGCCAGGGGCCGCCGGCGGCCGGGTGGCGGACCAGCTGGCCGAGGTGGAGGTCGCCGTGGCAGACCGCCACCGGCCCCGGGCCGGGCGCCTCGCCCCGCGCCCACGCGGGCAGACCGCGCCAGGCGGCGCGCACCGGCCCGGTCGCGGGGTGCGGCCCGGCCGCCGCCATCCGCGCCACGGCCCGCGCCGCCTTGGCGGGGCCGCGCGTCACCGGCAGCGGGCCGGGCAGCTCGCCGGGCGGTACGCGGTGGAGGCGGGCGAGCAGGGTGGCCGCCTCTTCCCACGGCGCGGCGTCCGGGTCGGCGGGGTCGACGGGGCTGCCGTACGGCCAGGCGCTCACCGGGCGCCCGGCCACGTCGGGGGCGCTCGCCGGGAGGGGCGGCAGGAGGATGCCCGCCAGGCGGGGGTGGGCCGCGACCGCGAGGCGGGCGCGGTGGGCGGCGGTCTCGGTGTCCGGGGCGTGCGCCTTGACGACGGCGTCACCGTGCCGGACGACGGTGCCGTCGGGCCGGGCCGCCAGGACCGTGCCGGCCGCCCCGCACGCGCGGCACGGCACTCCGGCATGAGCGGCCCGCCGGGCGATGACCCCGAGCTCCCGCACGAGGGGATCGTTCTGCTGCTGCACCCCCCGACCCTACGCGGACGCGGAGCCCGGGCCGGGTCCCCTCCGGGCTCACCTCCCCGCCCACCGGCAGGCGTCGCGTGGCGGGTGAGCCACCCCAGGAGGGGCTCACGGCCGCCCAGGGGAGACAAAGCGGTGGCCGGCAGCTCCCCAGCTGCCGGCCACCGCTGCCGTCCGCCGCACCCCCGTCCCCACGGGGTTGTTGGCCGGATGACCCCGACCCGGGCCGCTCTCCCGGGTCCGGGGCGCCGCTCAGCGCCCCAGCATCACGCCCACGGACGACGCCTGTGTGACCACCGCGTCCCAGCCGCCGAAGGCGACCACGAGGAGCGCGGCCAGCGGGAGGACCATCGCCGTCGCCACCAGTGGGTGACGCCGGCCGGCCGGGCGGCCGCCGGACGAGGCGTACGCCTTCCGTCCCTGCGTGCGGACCATCGCCCGCGGTGCCGTGTCCGCCATGGTTCCTCTCCCGTCGGTTCCAGCAGCGGCGGGTGTCCGACCTCGGGGGACGAGTACCGTACCCGCCGCTTGACCTCAACATTAGGGAAGCGGCGGGCCCGGCACGTCATGCCCGCGTACCCTTTGGCGGGCCTCCCGGAGGATGAGCCGCCGGTGGGCGGCGTACTCCCCTGGGTGGAGACGGGCCGCCAGAGGTCGGGGGTCTTCCCCAGGGGCCGCAGGGCGGGTGACGTCCCTCACGTCCGGTCGGCCCCTCCGAACGGTCCGTCACCCCGGAGGGTCAACCCCCTTGACGGCGGCGGCCATTGGGGCGGCGGCCGGGTCTCCGGCCCCCGGCGGCACCGACAATCGATCGGCCCGCGAGGGCGCGGCCTATGAGCACCCCGGGGCGCGGGTACGTAAGCTGTGCCACGTCAAACGGACACGGTGCAGCGAGGGTGGGGCCTCCCCACCGTAGGTAGGGGACGGACATGGCGATGATGCGGCTCCGGCGCGAGGATCCGCGTGTCGTCGGCTCATTCAGGCTCCACCGGCGGCTCGGCGCGGGCGGCATGGGGGTCGTGTACCTCGGGTCGGACCGGCGCGGGCAGCGGGTGGCCCTGAAGGTGATCCGGCCGGATCTCGCCGAGGACCAGGAGTTCAGGTCGCGCTTCGCGCGCGAGGTGTCTGCCGCCCGGCGGATCCGCGGCGGGTGCACGGCCCGGCTGGTGGCGGCCGATCTGGAGGCCGACCGTCCCTGGTTCGCCACCCAATACGTACCGGGCCCCTCCCTGCACGACAAGGTCGCCGAGGAGGGTCCCCTGTCGGCGGCGGACACCGCGGCCATCGGCGCGGCGCTCTCCGAGGGGCTGGTCGCGGTCCATGAGGCCGGGGTGGTCCACCGGGACCTGAAGCCGTCCAACATCCTCCTGTCCCCCAAGGGCCCGCGGATCATCGACTTCGGGATCGCCTGGGCGACCGGCGCCTCGACGCTGACCCATGTGGGCACGGCGGTGGGCTCGCCCGGCTTCCTGGCACCCGAGCAGGTGCGGGGCGCGGCGGTGACCCCGGCGACGGACGTCTTCGCGCTGGGGGCGACCCTGGCGTACGCGGCGATGGCGGACTCGCCCTTCGGGCACGGCAGTTCCGAGGTCATGCTGTACCGGGTGGTGCACGAGGAGCCGCAGTTGCAGGGCGTGCCGGACGCGCTCGCGCCGCTCGTACGGGCCTGTCTCGCCAAGGACCCGGAGGACCGTCCCAGCACGCTGCAACTGTCGATGCGGCTGAAGGAGATCGCGGCCCGCGAGGCGCAGGGGCTGTCGGACGTCCGGCCGCCGGCGGCGCGGTCGGCGGGCCGGCCGGTGGACGACCGGCCCACGGGGCGGCTGACGGAGCGCTACCCGGAGCGCACCACGCAGGGGCGCGCCCAGCGCACGCCGGCGCCCAAGGCGCGGGGCGGGCAACCGCCGCGCGTCTCGTCGCCGCGCAACCAGGCCCGTCCGCCGTCCCGGACGGGCGGCGGCCGGACGGCGTCGAGGCCCGGGGTGCGCACGGGAGCCGGTGGTGGCCCGCGCCGTCCCGCGAACCCCCGGCTGCTGCGGCAGCGGCTCTTCGTGTTCGTGGTCGTGACGCTGATCGTGCTGCTGGGGATCGCGGCTGCGCAGGGCCTTCAGGGGTAGCGGTTCAGTCCTGAGGGCGGCCGGCCGCCACCGCGTAGAAGGCGACCGCGGCCGCCGCGCCCACGTTGAGCGAGTCCACGCCGTGGGCCATCGGGATGCGCACCCACTCGTCGGCCGCCATCAGCGCCTTGGCGGTGAGTCCGTCGCCCTCCGCGCCCAGCATGAGGGCGACCCGCTCCAGGCGGTGCGGGGCGGCCGCGTCGATGCTCGTGGCCTTCTCGCCGGGCGTCAGGGCGAGCAGTCTGAAGCCCGCCTCCCGGACCGTCTCCAGCCCTCGGGGCCAGGTGTCGAGACGGGCGTACGGGACGGAGAAGACCGCGCCCATGGAGACCTTCACCGACCGGCGGTACAGCGGGTCCGCGCAGTCCGGCGACAGCAGGACGGCGTCCATGCCGAGGGCGGCGGCGCTGCGGAAGATGGCGCCGATGTTCGTGTGGTCGTTCACGCCCTCCATGACGACCACCCGGCGGGCGCCGGCGAGCAGTTCGCCGGCGGTGGGCAGCGGCTTGCGCTGCATGGAGGCGAGGGCGCCCCGGTGGACGTGGTAGCCGGTGACGCGTTCGGCGAGGTCCGGCGTCACCGTGTACACGGGCGCCGGGACCTCGTCGATGACGTCCCGCATGACGTCGACCCACTTGGCGGACAGCAGCATCGACCGCATCTCGTACCCGGCCTGCCGGGCGCGGCGGATGACCTTCTCGCCCTCGGCGATGAACAGGCCCTCGGCGGGCTCGCGCCTGCGGCGCAGTTCGACGTCGGTCAGGCCGGTGTAGTCGCGCAGGCGCGGGTCGTCGGGGTCGTCGATGGTGAGGAGATCGGCCACGGGGTGATATCGCCTTGTCCGGTGCGGGGTGCCAACTGGTTACGTGGTGCTCTTGTGCGGGCCCTCGGCGACGACCGGGCCGATGACGATCACGGCGGGCGGGCGTACGTCCTCCGCCGCGACCCGCTCGGCCACCGTGGCGAGGGTCGCGTCCACCCGGCGCTGGGCGGCCGTCGTACCCTCCTGCACCAGCGCGAGCGGGGTGTCCGGGGCCTTGCCGTGCGCCATGAGCGCCTCGGCGATCGCCCCGATCTTGTCGACGCCCATGAGGATGACGAGGGTGCCGGTCAGCTTGGCGAGCGACGCCCAGTCGACGAGCGAGCGCGGGTCGTCGGGCGCGACATGGCCGCTGACCACGGTGAACTCATGGGCCACGCCCCGGTGCGTGACCGGGATGCCGGCCGCTCCTGGGACGCTGATCGAGCTGGAGATGCCGGGCACGACCGTGCACGCGATGCCCGCCTCGGCGAGCGCCTGTGCCTCCTCCATGCCCCGGCCGAAGACGAAGGGGTCGCCGCCCTTGAGCCGCACCACGGACTTGCCGGCCTTGGCGTGCTCGATGAGGGCGTTGTTGATGGCCTCCTGGGCCATGAACCGGCCGTACGGGATCTTCGCCGCGTCGATCACCTCGACGTGCGGCGGCAGCTCGTCGAGCAGGTCGCGCGGGCCGAGGCGGTCGGCGACGACCACGTCGGCCTCGGCCAGCAGCCGACGGCCGCGCACGGTGATCAGGTCCGGGTCGCCGGGGCCGCCGCCGACCAGGGCGACGAAGGGGGTGCGGGAGCGGTGGTGCGGCGCCGCGATCGACCCGTCGCGCAGCCCTTCGACGATGGCGTCCCGCACGGCGGCGGAGCGGCGCGGGTCGTGCCCGGTGAGCACGGCGACGGTGACGCCCTCGCTGCGGCCGGTGGCCGGGGTCCAGGCCGTGGCCGCCTCGGCGTCGTCGGAGCGTACGCACCAGACCCGGTTGCGCTCCGCCTCGGCGGACGCGCGGGCGTTGGCCTCCGGGTCGGTGGCGGCGATCAGGGCGTACCAGGCGTCGGCCAGGTCTCCGTCCTCGTACCGGCGCCTGGTCCAGGTGATCTCACCGGCCTCCGCCATGGCCTCGACGGACGGCGTGGCGGACGGGGAGACCAGGGTGATGTCGGCGCCCGCCGCGATGAGGGCGGGGAGGCGTCGCTGGGCGACCTGGCCGCCGCCGATGACGACGACGCGGCGCCCGGTCAGGCGCAGTCCGACGGGGTAGGCGGGGTGCTCGGCGTTCTCGGCCATGGCGGTGCGGCTCCTCGGCGAGGCGGTGGTGCGGTGTGCGGAGCCGCTGCGACGGTGAAGCGGCTGGTGGGGCGGGGGTGGCGCGGCGCTGGGGACGCTGCGACCACGATACGGTGCGCCCCGCCGGGCGGGCCGGGGGCGGTGCCCCGGGGACCCGGTTCGTCGCGCGGGGCTCACGGGTGCGCGTCACTCGTGGACGACGCGGTACGGAGGGTGCGGGGCCCGCCCCGCACCCGTCCGCGTACCGCTGGTCGGCTACTTCTCGGTGACGCCGGCCGAGTCGAACGTCGCCACCTCGTGCATCGCGCGGGCCGCGCTCTGGATGACCGGGAGGGCCAGCAGGGCACCGGTCCCCTCGCCCAGGCGGAGGTCGAGGTCCACCAGGGGGCGCAGGCCCAGCTTGTTGAGCGCCGCCATGTGGCCCGGCTCAGCGCTGCGGTGACCGGCGATGCAGGCCGCCAGCGCCTCGGGGGCGATGGCCCGGGCCACGAGGGCCGCGGCGCCCGCGCTCACGCCGTCGAGGACAACCGGCGTACGCAGCGAGGCACCGCCCAGGATGAAGCCGACGAGCGCCGCGTGCTCCAGGCCGCCGACCGCGGCGAGGACGCCGATGGGGTCGGCCGGGTCCGGCTGGTGCAGCTCCAGTCCGCGCCGGACGACGTCGACCTTGCGGGCGTGCATCTCGTCGTTGATGCCCGTGCCCCGGCCGGTGACCTCGGCGGGGTCGACGTCCGTGTAGACGGAGATCAGCGCGGCGGACGCGGTGGTGTTGGCGATGCCCATCTCACCGGTCAGCAGGCCCTTGTTGCCGGCCGCGACCAGGTCCCGGGCCGTCTCGATACCCACCTCGACGGCCGCGAGCACGTCCTCGCGGCTGAGGGCGGGGCCGGTGGTGAAGTCGGCGGTGCCGGGGCGCACCTTGCGCGGCAGGAGGCCGGGGGTGGCCGGCAGGTCGCCGGCGACGCCGACGTCGATGACGCAGACCTCGGCGCCCACCTGGTTGGCGAACGCGTTGCAGACCGCGCCGCCGCCGAGGAAGTTGGCGACCATCTGGGCCGTCACCTCCTGGGGCCAGGCGGTGACGCCCTGGGCGTGCACCCCGTGGTCGCCCGCGAAGATCGCGACGGCCGCGGGCTCGGGGATGGGCGGCGGGCACATCCGGGACAGTCCGGAGAGCTGGGCGGAGATGATCTCCAGCATGCCGAGCGCACCGGCGGGCTTGGTCATGCGCTTCTGTCGTTCCCATGCCTCGCCGAGCGCCTTGGCGTCGAGCGGGCGGATGTTGGAGACGGTCTCCTGCAGCAGGTCGTGCGGCTCCTCGCCGGGGAGGGCGCGGCGGCCGTACGTCTCCTCGTGGACGACCCACGACAGCGGGCGGCGCCTGGACCAGCCCGCCTGCATCAGCTCGGGCTCCTCCGGGAACTCGTCGACGTACCCCACGCAGAGGTACGCGACGACTTCGAGGTGCTCGGGCAGGCCGAGGGCGCGGACCATCTCCCGCTCGTCGAAGAAGCTGACCCAGCCGACGCCGAGCCCTTCGGCCCGGGCGGCGAGCCACAGGTTCTCGACGGCGAGCGCGGAGGAGTACGGCGCCATCTGCGGCTGCGTGTGGCGGCCCAGGGTGTGCCGGCCGCCCCGCGTGGGGTCGGCGGTGACCACGATGTTGACCGGGGTGTCGAGGATGGCCTCGATCTTCAGTTCCTTGAACTGCTTGGCCCGGCCCTTGGGCAGCGACTTCGCGTACGCCTCGCGCTGGCGCTGGGCGAGCTCGTGCATCGTGCGCCGCGTCTCGGCGGAGCGGATGACGACGAAGTCCCAGGGCTGCGAGTGGCCGACGGACGGTGCCGTGTGGGCGGCTTCGAGGACCCGGAGGAGGACCTCGTGCGGGATCGGGTCGCTGCGGAAGCCGTTGCGGATGTCGCGGCGCTCGCGCATCACGCGGAGCACGGCCTCGCGTTCGACGTCGTCGTAACCGGGGGCCGGCGCGCCGTGGCCGGCGGTTTCCGGGGCGGTGGCGTCCGGCGCGGCGGTGGCGTCGTCCGGGGCGGCGGCGACGGCGGGGGTGGGCGTGGGCTCCGGGGCGGCGGCGACGTCGGGAGCGGCCGGGGCGGCGGCGACGGGGGCCTCCGGCTCGATGGCCTCGGGCCGCTCGGGCGCGACCTGCTCGGGCGCGGCGTCGGCGGCCACCGGCTGCTCGGCCGGCATGGGCTCCTCGGCGGGTAGCGGCCGGTCGGCGGACACCGGCTCTTCGGGCGCCGTGACCTCGGGCGCGGGCTGCTCGGTGGGCACCGGCTGTGCGGGCGCCGGCTGCTCGGCGACCGGCTCGGGGGCGACCATCTCCGCCGGCTGTGCGGGCGCCGGGACGGGCGCCACGGGGTCGGCGACCGGCTCGGGGGCGACCGGTTCGGGGGCGACAATCTCCGCCGGCGCCGGCTGTGCGGGCGCCGGGACGGGCGCCACGGGGTCGGCGACCGGCTGCTCGGCGGGCACCGCCTGCTCGGCACCGGCCGCCTCCGCCACCGGCTCGGCGGGCGCGGGTTCCGGGGCGACCGGCTGCGCGGGAACCTCGGCCTGCTCGGGGACGGCCGCCTCGGGCACGGCCGCCTCGGGCACGGCCGCCTCGGCAGCCGGCACCGGCTGCTGGGCCGGGGCCGCCGTCACGGCCGGGGCTCCGCCGTCCCGGGGTGCCGGGACGGTCACGGCGATGTCCTGGGGGGACCCGGCCGCCTCCGGGGAGGGCCCGGTCGCGAGCTCGGGCACCGGCTCGACGGCCACCTCCTGGGCGGCGGACGGCATCGGGGCGAGGTGCGGCGCGGTCGGGACGGAGCCCTCGACCGGGACGAACTGCCCGGTCGGCGCGGGCGCCGGCGCAGGAACGACCGTTTCTGCTGCGGCAGGGAGCGGCATCTGCGGCGCCTGCGGCTGCGACCACGGCTCCGCGCTCTGCGGCGGCAGTTCGCCGAGCTGCGGGCCGGGCAGCGCGGCGGCGGGCGCCTCGCGCGGCACGTCCAGGTACTCCGGACCACCGCCGGAGGTCGCCGGTCCGGGATTGGCGGGCCCGCGGTCGGCGAGCGAGCGGACGACTCCGCCCGAGGTGCCCGGTACCGGCGGACCCATGTGGAGCGGGCGCCGCGCGGGCGCGGGAGCCTGCACCTGGGCGGGCTCGGGAGCGGCGGCCGGGGCCGCCTCGGGCATCCGTACGCCGGAGAGGTCGACCGAGCCGGAGTCACGGCCACCGGCCTCGTGCGCACCGGCCTCGTGGACCACGGGCTCGTGGACCACGGGCTCGGGCGCGACCTGCTCGTGCGCGACCTGCTCGTACGGGCCGACTGCGGCGTCCTGGACGGCGGTCTCGTGCACCGCCGCCTCGGGCACCCCGGCGTCGTGCGCCGCGGCGTCGGGAACCGGCTCCGCGTGCGGGGCGGGCTCGTAGGCGGCCGGCTCGTAGGCGACGGGGGCGGCCGGGTCGTGCGCCATCGGAGCGGCCTGCGCGGACGGGTCGTACCCGGCCTGCTGGAGCTGCTGGGCCGCGGCCTGCTGCTCGGCGATCACTGCCGCGCCCACCGGGTCCACCGTCGGCGGAACCGTGGCGGGCATCGCCATGGATGCCGCCGGCGCCGGGGCGACGCCGGCCGGCGGCTCGCCCCAGGCACCCTGCGACCCCGGCATCAACAGCAGGTCGTCGTCCTCGGCGGTGTTCTCGGAGGGGTCCAGGAAGGTGTACGCGCCCGGAGCGGGGATGCCCGGCTGCTCCACCATGCCTGCGTTCTCCGGCTGCCCCTCGCCCGGGACCTGGCCGGTGTCAGTCATGCGTACCCCTCGCCCATCGGTTGTGCTCCTTCAGACCGTCGCCCGTCAACAAGAACGAGCCTGCGCGCCGCGCGGCACGAACGGCGCGCGGACATCACGTATTGTCGCGGCCTTCGGCCGCCGTGGCAGCGGGATCCGCCGCCCTCGGCTGTGGACTGCGCCACGTTGCGCAACCCCCCGGTAACGCCGTACCACGCCGGGGGTCGAAAAGATCCCCCTTTTCCGGACATTGACGAACCAATCTTCGAACGCCCGGCCGCCGTACAACAATCGGCCAGCCTACCCGCCGTCGCGTGGTGACATGGTCACGGGGAGGGCGCCGGCCTGTGCCCGGACAGCAGGAAGACCACCTGGCGGTCGCGTTCCGTCCAGGCCCCCGGGTCGAGGTCGACGGACTGGAGAAGGGCGCACTCGACCTCGTACCCGCCGTCCGCCAGGGCCGTGCCGATGGCCTCGGCCTCGTCGCGGGTGGTCGCGTGCGCGACGATCCTTTCGGGGCGGCGGTCCGCGCAGGCGGTGACGACGACCGCTCCCCCGCCGCCCACGCGCACGACGTCGGGTTCGGGCAGTCGCTCGAGCACGTGCGGCGCGCGTCCCGCCACGGTCTGGAGCTGTACGCCGAACCGGCGTGCGGCGGCCTCGGTGCGGGCGCAGGCGGCCGGGTCCTCGTCGACCGCGATCACGGCCGCTCCGAAGCGGGCTGCCTCCACGGCCAGCGGCCCGGCGCCGCAGCCGATGTCCCACACGAGGTCGCCGGCGCGCGGGCCGAGGCGGGCGAGCTGGGCGGCCCGCAGGCCGGCCGACTCGCCGATGCGCAGGTCGTCACCGTGGACGTGTGCGGGCAGCCCCCAGCCGCGTACCGCTCCGGGGTCCTGGCCCATCAGCCATCCGCCGCCCTGGGAAGCGGCCGCGGTGCCGCCGATGACGATGACGACGTTGGGGTCGCGCCAGGCGTGGTCGGCGGCCTTGTCGGAGGTCAGCACGGTGACCTGCTCGCGCTCGGTGCCGAGTTCCTCGCAGATGACGAAGGTGCGGTGGACGCCGTCGAGGAGGAGGGCGAGTTCGGCGGGTCCGGCGCCCGGGGAGGTGAGGACGGCGACCTTGGGGTGGGCCCGGCAGACGTTGACGGCGCGGCGCAGCGTACGGCTGTGGGCGACGACGATCCGGGCGTCGTCCCACGGCATGCCGGCGCGGGCGAAGGCGGCGGCGACGGAGGAGACGGCGGGCACCACTTCGACCTCGAGGCCGTACTGGGGTGCGCGCAGGGTGCGGACGACGCCGAAGAAGCCGGGGTCGCCGTCGGCGAGGACCACGGCGGTCCCGCGGTGGCCGGCGATGCGGCGGGCGGCGAGGTCGACGCTGCCGAGGCGGACGCGTTCGGCGGTGGGCGGAACCTCCGGGAGGGCCAGGTGGTGGCCGGCTCCGGCCACCAGGGTGGCGGCCGAGAGGGCGGACCTGGCGGCGGCGGTGAGGGGCGAGCCGTCCCATCCGATCACCGTGACCCGGTCGGCCATCTTCGTCCGTCTCCTGGAGTGTTGGTGGGGGTCGAGTGGAGTGCTGGTGAGCGTACCGGGTCTCAGTTCCAGTCGGTGAACGAGGAGTACCCGGCGTCGGCGAGCTGGTCGGCGGCGCCTTCCAGGTCCTCGGGGAGCAGGCTCCAGACGATCAGGTCGGTCCTGATGTCGGTCCAGCCGCCGTCCTCCGTCTGGGTGCGCGCTATCCAGGCGTTGCGCAGGACGCCCTCGCTGATGCAGCCGATCTTCTGGGCGACCTGCTGGGAGGCGGTGTTGTCGGCGGCGGTGCGCAGCTCCAGGCGTTCGAAGCGCTGGTCGCGGAAGAGCCACTGGGCGACGGCGAGGACGGACTCGGTGGCGTATCCCTCGCCGCGGGCCCAGGGGGCGGTGACGTAGGCGATCTCGGTGGCGCGGGTGCGCCAGTTGGTGTTCCGGAGGTGGACGATGCCGACGAGCCGCTGGGTGAGGAACTCGGTGACGGCGAGGACGACGCCGCGGCCCTCCGTGCGTTCCGCGGGAGCGATCCTGCGCACCCAGTCCTCGGCGTGGGCGGTGGTGTAGGGGTGGGGTACGGGGGTCCAGGCGACGACCATCTCGTCGTTCATCATCTCGGTGTGCGCGGGGACGTCCGCGTCCTCGTAAGGGCGCAGCACCAACCGTTCCGTGCTGATGGAGATGTCCGGAAAGGTGGTAGTCATGCGCAGCTCCATGCCGGGGACCGTCCGTAAAGGCCGTGAACGCACAGCATGCAGCATGCAGTCGGTGGTGCGCATGGCCGGGTCGGTACGGATTCGTCGGTACAAATACGTCGACTCGTCGATGCGTCGACACCGGCGGGGCCCCGCGCACCGGACGGAGTGCGCGGGGCCCGCTCGCCCTGCCGACGGGCTTACTTGACCGCGCCGAAGGCGGGGACGATGGAGCCGTCCTTGTAGGTGTCCTCGATGTACTTCTTCACCTCGGGCGAGTTGAGGAGCTCGGCGAGCTTCCGCACGCGCGCGTCCTTCTCGTTGCCCTTCTTGACGGCGAGGAAGTTGGCGTACGGGTTGCCCTCGGCCTTCTCCAGGGCCAGGGCGTCCTCGGCCGGGCTGAGCTTGGCCTCGATGGCGTAGTTGCCGTTGATGACGGCGGCGTCGACGTCGTTCAGGGCGCGGGGCACGGTGGCGGCCTCCAGCTCCTTGAACTCCAGGCCCTTCTTGTCCTTGATGTCGGACAGCTTGCCGTTGGCGCCGACACCGTCCTTCAGGGTGATGACGCCGTTGTCGGCGAGCAGCTTGAGCGCGCGGCCGCCGTTGGTGGTGTCGTTGGGGACGGCGACGGTCCGGCCGGGCTTGAGGTCCTTGAGGGACTTCAGCTTCTTGGAGTAGAGGCCGAGCGGCTCCAGGTGGACGTCGACGACCGGGACGATGTGCGTGTCGTTCTTCTTGTTGAAGTCGTCCAGGTACGGCTTGTGCTGGAAGTAGTTGGCGTCGACCTGGCCGCTCTCGGTGGCGGTGTTGGGCAGGACGTAGTCCGTGAACTCCTTCACCTCCAGCTTGAGGCCGGCCTTCTCGGCGAGGTTGTCCCGGACGTAGGTCAGGATGTCGGCGTGCGGCGTCGGGGACGCGGCGACGACGAGCGGCGAGGAGGCGTCGGCCTTGCCGGAGCCGCCCTTGGAGGCGGACGGGTCGGAGGCCGTGCCGCAGGCGGTGAGGCCGAGGGCGAGGGCGGTGATGGTGGCGAAGGCGCCGGTGAGCTTGATGTTCTTACGCACGAAAAGTGCCTCTTTCTGGTGGTGCGGACAACGCCCGGACAAGGAGTGCGGGCTGTGAGGGGGAGGTCAGGAAGCGGTACGGCCCCGGCGGGCGAGGAGGCGTACGGCCAGGTCTCCGATGAGCTGGATGATCGTGACGATGACGATCAGCAGCACCACGGTGATGAGCATGAAGCCGGTCTCGAACCGCTGGTAGCCGTAGGTGATGACCTTGGAGCCGAGTCCTTCGCCGCCGACCGCGCCGGCCAGCGCCGAGTAGCTGATCAGGGTGATCACGGTGGTCGTGAGCGCGGAGATCAGCGAGGGCAGGGCCTGCGGGAGCAGTACCTTCCCCACGATCGTCGGGATTCCGCCACCCATGGACTGGACGGCCTCGACCAGTCCGTGGTCGACCTCGCGGATCGCCGTCTCGACGAGGCGCGCGAAGAAGGGGATGGCTCCGATGGACAGGGGCACGATCATCGCGGTGGGGCCGATGAAGGTGCCGACCACGAGCGTGGTGACGGGGATCAGGGCCACCAGCAGAATGATGAACGGCAGCGAGCGGCCGATGTTCACGATCACCCCGATGACCTTGTTCACCGGCCGGTTCTGGAGCAGGCCACCCTTGTCGGTCAGGACGAGGAGGACACCCAGCGGCAGCCCGCCGATGACGGTGACGACGGTCGACCACAGCACCATGTAGAGCGTGTCGACGGTGCCCTGCTCCAGCAGGGGCCGCATCTCTTCCCAGGTCACTTCGCGATCTCCTTGGCCGGGCCCTGCGCGGGCACGCGCGGTTCCTCGCGGATGACCTCCACCTGGAGGCCCTGTTCGCGCAGGAAGCCGACGGGGACGACGTTCTCCTCGTAACGGCCGGGCAGTTCGATGCGCATACGGCCGATCTGCCTTCCGCCGACGGTGTCCATGGCGGCGCCCAGGATCGAGATGTCGATGTTGTACGTACGGGAGAGCTGGGAGATCACCGGCCGGGTGGCGGCCTCGCCGTGGAACGTCACGTCGATAACCGTGCGGTCGGCGCCGGAGGCCTCGCCGGTCACCGGGAACAGCTCGTGGGCGAGCTCGGAGCCGGGGGTGGCGAGCAGCTCGGCGACGGTGCCGGACTCGACGACGCGGCCCTTCTTCATCAGGGCGGCGGAGTCGCAGATCTGCTTGACGACGTCCATCTCGTGCGTGATGAGCAGGACGGTCAGGCCGAGCTGCCGGTTGAGGTCGCGCAGCAGCTGGAGGATCGAGCGGGTGGTCTCGGGGTCCAGGGCGCTGGTGGCCTCGTCGGAGAGGAGCACCTTCGGGTTGCCGGCCAGCGCCCGGGCGATGCCCACGCGCTGCTTCTGGCCGCCGGAGAGCTGGCCGGGGTACGCCTTGGCCTTGTCGGAGAGGCCGACGAGGTCGAGGAGTTCGAGGGCGCGGCGGGAGCGTTCGGCGCCGGTGACGCCGAGGATCTCCAGCGGCAGTTCGATGTTGTCCTTCACGGTGCGTGAGGACAGCAGGTTGAAGTGCTGGAAGACCATGCCGATGCGGCTGCGGGCCCGGCGCAGGTCCTTGCCCGCGCGGCGGCCGCCGCCGGCGAGCGCGGTGAGGTCGGTGCCGTCGACCGTCACGGTGCCGGAGGTGGGGCGCTCCAGGAGGTTGACGCAGCGGATGAGCGAGGACTTGCCGGCGCCGCTCTGTCCGATGACGCCGAAGACCTCGCCTTCGCGGACATGCAGGTCGACGCCGTCCAGAGCGGTGACCTGGCGGCCTCGCGACTCGTAGACCTTGGTCAGGCCCGTAGTGGTGATCACAGGGGTTTCCGTCACTGTCGAGTGCACGGCGCGGTGTCCGCCGGGCACGGGGCATTCGTCGTTCCGACGCGCGGCACGGCTGGTTCCGGCCGGTGGGCCGGGGGACGGCGCGTGCGCGGGGCAGGCGTGTTCCGTTCGATCGCGTACGGAACACGGCGTGGCTGTCGGGTCTCGCTTCGGGGCGCGAGGCTCAGGCAGGGGCCCTCAGAAGGCGCACATTCGACACATACAACGAGCACCGGGCGTCGTCATCGCCTCGGTCGCAAAGGTGCGGCTGCTCGTCGTGGTCATGCGGGTCAGTAAACCAGACGCTCTGCCGGGACCCGGATGAGTGTCCGTATAGCGGACTGTCTTCCTGCGGTATGCGGACACGCGTTGCCGTCAGGGCGTCGCTCCGATCTCCACTCCGTCCGCCGTGACCTGGGCGGACACCTGGGAGAGGTCGGTGACCACGAGGTCGGCCACCAGGTCGCGGCGGTCGTGCGTTGTGGCCAAGGCCACGGTCCGCATACCGGCGGCGCGGCCGGACGCCAGCCCGGCGGGGGCGTCCTCGAAGACCACGCAGCGGTCCGGGGCGACGCCGAGCCTCGCGGCGGCGAGCAGGTAGGGCTCGGGGTCGGGCTTGCCGCGTGTGACGTCGTCGGCGGAGATCACGACCGGGGCGTCGATGCCGGCCTCGCGCAGCCGGGCCTCGGCAAGCGGGCGGGTCGCGGAGGTGACGACGGCCCATCGGCCCGCCGGCAGGGAGGCGAGCAGTTCCTTCGTACCGGGCAGCAGCTCCACGCCGCCGGGTACGTCCTCGACCTCCAGCCGCTCGATACGGGCCAGGGCGCCGGGTATCCGGTCGGCGGGCAGCAGCTCGGCGATGATGTCGACGGCGGGGCGGCCGTGCAGCTCCACCCGGGCGAAGTCCTCCGCCGCGATGCCGTACTCCTCGGCCCACCGGGTCCAGCACCGGTGGACGGACTCCAGGGAGGAGACGAGGGTTCCGTCGTTGTCGAACAGCAGGGCTTCGGCGTGGATCCTCATGGTCATGGAGCCTACGTTTCCGCTACCGGGGGCGGTCGCACCGGGTCTTTTGGCCCGTAATAGTCTCGGGCGCATGCTTGACGCCCTGACGGTCGCGGTCTCCGTGGCCGCGCTCGCCCTCGCCGCCTGGTGCGGCTTCGCCGCGTACCGCGACCAGCCGACGAAGGACTGGCACTTCATCGGCATGGCGGTGGTGTCGGTGCTGGCCCTGGCGCAGCTGGTGATCGGCGTCGTCCGGCTGGCGGGGGGCGACACGGCCGACGAGGGCACGGCGATCTTCCTGGCGTACCTGATCGGCGCGGTGTGCGCGGTGCCGGCGGCGGGCTTCCTGTCGCTGGCGGAGCGCACCCGCTGGGGTTCGGCGACCGTCGCGGCCGGCGCGGTGGTGCTGGCGGTGCTGGAAGTGCGCCTCTACGACATCTGGACGGCCTGAGGTGGCGGGGCGCGGTCTGGCGAAGGGCCCCGGGCTGCTGCTGGTGTGGCTGTACGGGGTGATGTCGGTGGGCGCGGTGTCGCGGTCGGTGCTGCAGATCGCGACCGAGTTCGGCCGGGCACCGCTGGCGTACACGCTCTCGGCCCTGGCGGCCGTCGTGTACGTGTTCATCACCTACACGCTGGTGCGGGGCGGGGAGACGGCCCGCAGGGCGGCGCTGGTGTGCTGCGCCGCCGAGCTGGTGGGCGTGCTGACCGTGGGTACCTGGACGCTGGCCGATCCCGGCGCCTTCCCGGACGCCACGGTCTGGTCCGACTACGGGTACGGGTACGTCTTCATCCCGGTGCTGCTGCCGGTGACCGGGATCCTGTGGCTGCGGAAGGCTAGGCGGCCTTCTCCAGTGTGAGGAGCGTCAGGCGCGGGTCCACTTCGCGGGTGGCCACGGTCGCGTACCCCTTCCTGCGGTAGAGGCGCAGGTTGCCCTCGCTGCGGTGGCCGGTGAACAGCTGGAAGCGCTTGGCGGCGGGTGATCCGCCGGCGGCGAAGTGCTCCTCGATGGCGTCGAGGAGGCGGCTGCCGAGGCCGTGGCGGCGGAGCCGGGGGTGGACGATGAGCTTGCCGATGGTGGCGGTTCCGGTGTCGTCGAGTTCGCCGCGTACGGAGGCGATGACCTCGTCGCCGAGCCGGGCGACGAGGGCGTGTCCCCGGTCGAGTTCGGCCTTCAGGTCGTCGAGCGACTGGGTGAGCGGTTCGATGCCGTAGTCGCCGTACAGCTCGGCCTCGCTCTGGTAGCACAGGTACTGCAGCTTGAGGATCTGTTCGGCGTCCTGCGCGCTCGCCGCTGAGATGGTCACGCTCATGCCCATGTATGCATGCCTCCGGCTCACCTGGTCCACCCTGTGGGTCTACCGCTCCTTTCCCCGATGTTCAGGAACGGCAACCTCTGCCGCGAGCATTCTGCGCAGGCATCCCAGGCAACGGGAACGCATTGGCCCCAAACTGCCTTGTGAGATACCCAACTCTCCTGCGATTTCTCGGTAGGTGGGGTCGCTGGGCGACAGCATCGCGGTGAGCAGGCGCCGGCAGTGGACGGGCGTGCGCGCGATGGCGGTACGCAGGGCCCGGCGCCGTTCGGCGACGAGCGCGGCGCGCTCGGGCTCGGCGTCCGACACGGGGTCGTGGGCGTAGGGCAGTTCCCGCACGACGGCCCGCCGGGCGCGGCGGGCCTCGGCGCGGACGGCACGGCGGAGCCAGTCGGCGGGCCGGCTGGGCACGCCGGGGCCGCCGTCGAGGCGCTCCAGGAGCCTGAGCCACACGGCTTGTTCGAGGTCGCCGGGCTCGACGCCGGCGGCCGCGGCTTCCGCCGCCGACTCGGCGGCGAGCAGCGCGGTGAGGGCGCCGACCAGCTCGGCGAGGGTGCCGGGTTCCGGGCTGCGGGGGTGGTCGTGTTCGGGGGGTGTCATACCGCCCACGACACCGCGGCGCGGCACGGTGGTTGCCGCTCGGGCGCGAAACCGCCCGTACGAGCGGCAACCGCGCCGGAGCGCTGACGCGCCCGCTCGGAGCGGGCCCTGCCCTCCCCCCTTCCCGCACCCGGCGTCCGGGCCGGGCTGGAGCCGTGCGGGTCTTCCCCGCAGAAGTCGGCGGCGCTGTGACGGCTCCTTGTGAGGGCCGAGGCCGCCGGCCCCGGGGAGACGAGCCCGGAGGGGCCCCACCCCGCCCACCCATCAGCAGGCCCCCGCCGGATGGGGCACGGCGCAGCGGGACGCCGGGGCGGTCCCCTTGTGCCCACCCGGGCCACCCCAGCGGGACGACTGCCCACAACGGTGGGGCACCGTGCCGCTGGGCGGGGCACCGCGCGGGGCGGGCGGTCAGTGGGGGGCGGCGCGGAAGTCCGCCGCGGCCAGCAGGCCCGTGTCCGGCTGGTCGGTGAAGATGCCGTCGATGCCGGTGGCGAAGTACGCCTCGTACGCGCCGAAGACGTCCCCGTACGCCGCCGGGTCCGACCCGCGGCGGAACTCGGCCGGCAGGAAGCTGTTCTCGTTGCGCAGCGTGTAGGGGTGCAGCAGCAGCCCCTCGGCGTGCGCGTCGCGCACCAGGGTCGTGGGCTCGCCCAGCGTGCCGTCGGGGCGCCGGGGGATGACGAGGTCCAGCGTCGGGCCGATCCCCTGGGCGTAGGACGCGATCCACTTCAGGACCTCGGGCGTGATGAGGTCCGCGACCGTACGCGGGTCGCCCGACTCGGTGAAGTCCCAGGGGCGGGTCCCGGCGCCCGACAGCAGGACGACGCGCGGTGCCGAGACGAGCCCGGCCATCCGCCGCATGCTGCTCGGCTCGAAGGACTGGAGGAACGTCGGCGAGCCGGCGCCGTGGCGCCCGTACCGGCGCAGCAGCTTCGCGAGCGGTTCCTCGAGGGGGAGGCCGATCCCGCGGAAGTAGGTGGGGTGCTTGGTCTCGACGTGCAGCCACACCTGGCGGCCGCGGCGACGGCCCTCCTTCTCGGCCCAGCGCAGCACCTCCTCGAACGCCGGTACGGGCCAGCGCCCGTCGTAGGCGGTGTTCTCCTGGCGGACGCCGGGGATGCGCTCCTTCGCGCGCAGGGTCTTCAGCTCCGCGAGGGTGAAGTCCTCGGTGAACCATCCGGTCTGCGCGGTGCCGTCGATCGTCTTGGTGGTCCTGCGGGAGGCGAATTCCGGGTGGTCGGCGACGTCCGTCGTCCCGGTGATGTCGTTCTCGTGGCGGCAGACGAGGTGGCCGTCCTTGGTGGGGACGAGGTCCTGCTCGATGACGTCCGCGCCCATGTCGAGGGCGAGCTGGTAGGACCCGAGGGTGTGCTCGGGGCGGTAGCCGCTGGCACCGCGGTGCGCGACGACCGTTGGAACGGGCAGGCGCGGGTGCCTGCCCGGGGGCCGCCCGTGCGCCTGCGCGGCGGTTCCGGCCGCGCCCGCGGTGAGGGCGGCCGTGCCGAGGACCGCCGCTCCCAGTACGGTCCTTCGGCCGGGACTCGTGTGCGCACCCTGTGTCATGAAGGCTCCTTCGTGGTGTTCTTCGGCCGGTCGAGCGACGGCCGAGCGGTCGTCGAGCGAGGGCCCGATCGTAGGCAGCGGGGTCTTACACAGGGGAGACCCCGGACGAACGCCGGGAAAACGCGCGTCAACACGGCGTATCGACCCGGTGAACCCGGTGTGCGCGCGGGTGGAACCCGCGAGTATCGTCCTCACCTGCACATACTGGTCACGTACGTGGTCGGCTACTTCGACGGAGGACTCGTTGTCCCGCTTCGCGCTCATCAAGGCAGTGCTCGGTCCGGTCATGCGCCTGATGTTCCGCCCACAGGTGGAGGGCGCCGAGAACATTCCCGGTGACGGGCCGGTCATCCTGGCGGGCAATCACCTGACGTTCATCGACTCGATCGTCCTGCCCATCGTGTGCGACCGGCAGGTCTGCTTCATCGGCAAGGACGAGTACGTCACGGGCAAGGGGTTCAAGGGCCGGCTCATGGCCTGGTTCTTCACCGGGGTCGGGATGATCCCGGTGGACCGGGACGGCGCCAACGGTGGCGTGGCCGCGCTGATGACGGGTCGCCGGGTGCTGGAGGAGGGCAACGTCTTCGGCATCTACCCGGAGGGCACCCGCTCCCCCGACGGACGCCTGTACCGGGGCCGCACCGGGATCGCCCGCCTCACGCTGATGACCGGCGCGCCGGTGGTGCCGTTCGCGATGATCGGCACCGACAAGCTCCAGCCCGGCGGCGCCGGCCTGCCCCGGCCGGGCCGGGTGACGGTCCGCTTCGGTGAGCCGATGGAGTTCTCGCGCTACGAGGGCATGGACCGTGACCGGTATGTGCTGCGGGCGGTGACGGACTCGGTGATGACCGAGGTGATGCGGCTGTCCGGCCAGGAGTACGTGGACATGTACGCCACCAAGGCGAAGGCGGCGTAACGGCACGAGGGGGGGTCGCCCCCGTACGGCTGAGGGCCGCACCCGTTCGGGTGCGGCCCTCAGCCGTGGCGCGGGGATCCCTCTCGACGCGGCGCATGCCGGTGTGACGGGGCGTCGGTGCCTACGGGTGCTCGACGCCCTCTTCGAGCTTCTGGCCCCGGAGCAGGAACCAGGCCGCGACCGCCGTCGCCAGCAGGACGGCCGTGCCGACACCCGCCGCGATGCGCAGGCCCTCGACGAAGGCGTGCTGCGCGGCGGTGACCAGCGCCCCCGCCGTCGCGTCCGGCAGGCCGGCGGACGCCTCCACCGCGCCGCCCAGCGATTCGTGCGCCGCCGCCGAGGTGGCCGCGGGGACGCCGCGCGGGCTGACGAAGTCGCTGTACACGCCGGTCACGATGGAGCCGAGGACCGCGATGCCGAGCGCCGCGCCGAGTTCGTACGCCGTCTCGGACACCGCCGACGCGGCGCCCGCCTGTTCGCGCGGCACGCTCGACAGGATCACGTCGGCGGTCACCGTGAACGCGAAACCCGCGCCGACGCCGACGACCAGCAGGGACGCGCCGAGCATCGGGTAGCCGGTGGAGCGGTCGAGCATGGTCAGCGCGGCGAGCGCGAGGCCCACCGCGGCGAGGCCGCCCGACACCACGGCCCGCACCGAGAAGCGCCGGGCGACGGTGCCCGCGATCAGACCGGCCGTCACCGCTCCGACGGCGGCGGGCAGTTCGGCCAGGCCCGCCTCCAGAGGGGAACGTCCCTGGACCAGCTGGAGGAACTGGGAGAGGAAGAACACGAGCCCGGACAGGCCGAGGATGGTCAGCAGGTCTGCCAGCACCGCCCCGGAGAAACCCCGGTGGTGGAACAGCCGCATGTCGAGCAGCGGTGCGTCCAGTCGGAGCTGGCGCCGTACGAACCAGGCCAGCGCGCCGGCGCCGATGACGGCGGCGACGGCCATGTCGGTGCGCAGCCCGTGCGCGGCGGCCTCCTTGACCGCGTACACCACGCCGATCATGCCGATCAGCGACAGGGCGACGCTGGGCAGGTCCCAGGGGCCGGGTGCGGGGTTCTTCGACTCGGGGATGTACTTCACGCCGACGAGGACGAGGACCACCATCACCGGCAGGTTGATCAGGAAGACCGAGCCCCACCAGAAGTGCTCCAGCAGGAACCCGCCGACGACCGGTCCCACGGCCGCGCCCGCGGACGCCATGGCGCCCCAGATGCCGATGGCGAGGCTCCGCTCGCGCGGGTCGTGGAAGAGGTTGCGGATGAGCGCCAGGGTGGAGGGCATGAGGGTCGCGCCGGCGACGCCGAGCAGGGCGCGGGCGGCGATCATCAGCTCGGGGCTGGTGGCGTACGCGTTGAGCACGGAGACCGCGCCGAAGGCGGTGGCACCGGTCAGCAGCAGCTTCTTGCGCCCGACGCGGTCGCCGAGGCTGCCCATGGAGACGAGCAGGCCGGCGATGACGAAGGAGTAGACGTCGCCGATCCACAGCAGCTGGGTGCCGGTCGGCTTGAGGTCCTCACTGAGGAACGGGGTCGCCAGGCCGAGTACGGTGGCGTCGACCGCCACCAGCAGCACGGCCAGCACCAGTACGGCCAGTGCCAGCCACCGGCCGGGGCGGCGCGAGACCTCCGCTTCCTTCGCGAGCCGGTCGGTACGGGTCATCTCTCCACGCTCCTGCGTGCTCCACCGAGCAGCAACTCGGTGATCATGTACTGGAAGTCCTTGCCGGCGACCCGCCCGTCCTGCACGGCCCAGGCACAGGTGCCGATGAGGCCGTAGAGCGCCTCGGTCAGCCATGCGGGCGTGAGGTCGATCCGGAACTCGCCCTGCTCCTGGCCACGCCGGAAGAGCGCGGCGACGCGGGCGTCGAGGCGGGCCCAGCCCTCGTTCACCCGGTCGCCCTCGAAGAGCTGGTTCTCGGTGACGAGGAAGGCGAGCAGTCCGGCGACCGGCTCCAGCCCGGCGATGAGTCGCCGCAGGGCCTCCTCGGCGGTGCCGTCGTCGAGCCGGGCGGTGTCGATGGCCGCCTCGAACTTCTGGATCCCGAGCGCCTCCAGCGCCCTGACCAGCGCGTCCCGTCCGGCGAAGTGCCGGTGCAGGGTGGCGCGGCCGATGCCTGCGGCGCGGGCGACCTCGTCCATGGTGGCGGTCGCCTTGCGGGAGAGGAGGGCGGCGGCGGTGCGCAGCACCTGCTCACGGTCGACTGTCATGAGACGACCCTAAGCCATATGAGACATCGACGTCTCATACAGGAAGCGAATGACTTCCGGTAGGAGAACGGAAGGCTGAGCCGCCGCCGTACGTCGACTGGCCCCGGATGCACCAGAAGGCCCCGGCGGGGCCTTCTGGAAGACGCGGCACCTCCTCCGGCACGCGGCCGGGAGGCCCTCGCCCGGCTCGACGACGACATCACGCCGTACGTCCGCGAGGAGGGGGCGCGCGAACACCTCGCCGCCGCCCTGCTGGTGCGCGTCCATCCGCGTGTCGGCCCGCTCCGGCCGGACTTCGACGCGCTCGCACACCGGGCGGCGGCGCTGTGACGTGAGGAGTTACCGCTTGGCGGCGGCCCAGGCGTGCTGGATGACCAGGTCGGCCTTCACCTCGGCGAGCTGGGTCGCGACGGCGGAGGGGGCCGTGCCGCCCCGGCCGTCGCGGGAGGCGAGGGCGCCGGGGACGTTCAGCACCGTGCGGACCTCGGGGGTGAGGTGTTCGGAGATCTTCGCGAACTGCTCGTCGGTCAGCTCGTCCAGCTCGATGCCGAGAGCCTCGCACTCCTTGACGCACTCGCCCGCGACCTCGTGCGCCACCCGGAACGGCACACCCTGCTTGACCAGCCACTCCGCGATGTCGGTGGCGAGCGAGAAGCCGGCCGGGGCGAGCTCCTCCATCCGCTCGCGGTTGACGGTGAGCGTGGCCATCATGCCGGTGAAGGCCGGCAGCAATACCTCCAGCTGGTCGCAGGAGTCGAAGACCGGCTCCTTGTCCTCCTGGAGGTCGCGGTTGTACGCGAGCGGGAGGGCCTTGAGGGTCGCCATGAGCCCGGTCAGGTTGCCGATCAGACGCCCCGACTTGCCGCGCGCCAGCTCGGCGATGTCCGGGTTCTTCTTCTGCGGCATGATCGACGAGCCGGTGGAGAAGGCGTCGTGCAGGGTGACGAAGGAGAACTCCTTCGTGTTCCAGATGATGACCTCCTCGGCGATCCGCGAGAGGTTCACGCCGATCATGGCGGTGATGAACGCGAACTCGGCGACGAAGTCGCGCGACGCCGTGCCGTCGATCGAGTTGCCCGCGCTGCCGTTCTCGAAGCCGAGGTCCTTGGCGACCGCCTCCGGGTCGAGCCCGAGCGACGAGCCCGCGAGGGCGCCCGAACCGTACGGGGAGACCGCCGTCCGCTTGTCCCACTGCCGCAGCCGCTCCGCGTCCCGGGACAGCGACTGCACATGGGCGAGCACATGGTGCGCGAAGAGCACCGGCTGGGCGTGCTGGAGGTGCGTACGCCCCGGCATGGCGACGTCCGGGTGCGCCTCCGCCAGCCCCACGAGGGCGTCCTGGAGCTCGGCGAGGAGGCCGCCGATGATCCGGGCGTGGTCGCGCAGGTACATCCGGAACAGTGTGGCGACCTGGTCGTTGCGGGACCGGCCCGCGCGCAGCTTGCCGCCGAGGTCGGGCCCGAGCCGCTCCAGCAGGCCGCGCTCCAGCGCGGTGTGGACGTCCTCGTCGGCGATGGTGCCGGTGAAGGAGCCGTCGGCGACGTCCGCCTCCAGCCGGTCGAGACCCTCCAGCATGCGCGTCAGCTCGTCGGCGGTGAGCAGCCCGGCCTTGTGCAGCACGCGCGCGTGTGCGCGGGAGCCGGCGATGTCGTACGGCGCCAGGCGCCAGTCGAAGTGCACGGACGCCGACAGCTTGGCCAGCGCATCGGCGGGACCGTCGGCGAACCGTCCGCCCCAGAGCCGGACGTCACCGTTGTTGCTGCTCACTGCTTCAAGCTCCTCAAGGCTGTGGGAAGGACGCCGCCTCCCCGCCCACGGGGAACGGGGAGGCGGCTGTCGAACGAGTCCGTGTCAGATCAGGTCACGCTTCGCGGCGATCTTCGACGACAGGGCGAAGATGTCGATGAAGCCCTGCGCCTTGGACTGGTCGAAGGTGTCGCCCGAGTCGTACGTCGCCAGGTTGAAGTCGTAGAGCGACTCGTCGGACTTCCGGCCGGTGACGACGGGGCGTCCGCCGTGCAGGGTCATCCGGATGTCGCCGGAGACGTGCTGGTTGGCCTCGTTGATGAAGCCGTCCAGGGCCCGCTTGAGCGGCGAGAACCACAGGCCGTCGTAGACCAGCTCGCCCCAGCGCTGCTCGACCTGCCGCTTGTAGCGGGCCAGCTCGCGCTCGACGGTGACGTTCTCCAGCTCCTGGTGGGCGGTGATCAGGGCGATGGCGCCGGGGGCCTCGTAGACCTCGCGGGACTTGATGCCGACCAGCCGGTCCTCGACCATGTCGATCCGGCCGACGCCCTGGGCGCCGGCCCGCTCGTTGAGCTGCTGGATGGCCTGGAGGACGGTGACGGGCTTGCCGTCGATGGCGACCGGCACGCCCTCCTTGAAGGTGATGACGACCTCGTCGGCCTCGCGGGGGGTGGCCGGATTCGAGGTGTACTCGTAGATGTCCTCGATCGGCGCGTTCCAGATGTCCTCGAGGAAACCGGTCTCCACGGCACGCCCGAAGACGTTCTGGTCGATGGAGTACGGGGACTTCTTGGTGGTCGCGATCGGCAGTTCGGCCTTCTCCGCGAAGGCGATGGCCTTGTCGCGGGTCATGGCGTAGTCCCGGACCGGGGCGATGCACTTCAGGTCGGGGCCGAGGGCCTGGATGCCGGCCTCGAAGCGGACCTGGTCGTTGCCCTTGCCGGTGCAGCCGTGGGCGACGATCGAGGCGTCGTGCTTCCGGGCGGCGGCGACCAGGTGCTTGACGATCGCGGGCCGGGAGAGCGCCGAGACCAGCGGGTAGCGGTCCATGTACAGCGCGTTGGCCTTGATGGCCGGGAGGCAGTACTCGTCGGCGAATTCGTCCTTGGCGTCCGCGACCTCGGCCTCGACCGCACCGCAGGCGAGCGCGCGCTTGCGGATGACGTCCAGGTCCTCGCCGCCCTGGCCGACGTCCACGGCGACGGCGATGACCTCGGCACCCGTCTCCTCGGCGATCCAGCCGATGGCGACGGAGGTGTCCAGTCCGCCCGAGTAGGCGAGTACGACGCGCTCGGTCACGGGTTTCTCCTTACGGTGCATTCACTGACAGGTATAACTATGCAGACCGCCGTATGTTTTGTCAACGCGCTCCCCGGGAGCCCCCGGGCGTCCGGAGCGGGGCGGCGCCCGGCGCGGCGGACGGGCGGCGCCCGCGTCCGGCCGGGGTCCCAACGGCCTTGCGAACGCCTCCCGTTGGGCCGCTCGCCGATAATGCGCCCATGGGAAAGAGATACGCACGCATCGACGGCCGGATACGCGACTTCATCGAGGAACAGCCGGTCTTCTTCACCGCCTCCGCCCCGCTCACGGGTGACGGGCACGTCAACCTCTCGCCGAAGGGGCGCAAGGGCACGCTGGTCGTCGTCGACGAGCTGACGCTCGCCTACCTGGACTTCGGCGGCAGCACCGCCGAGACCGTGGCCCATCTCCGCGAGGAGGGCAACGGCCGGATCACGCTGATGTGGTGCGCCTTCAGCGGCCCGCCCAAGGTGCTGCGCGTGCACGGGAAGGGCGAGGCGATCTTCCGGGACGACCCGCGCTGGGCGGAGTACCTCCGGTACTTCAAGGACGCCGACGGCCCGGCGGCACGCGCCGTCGTGGTCGTCCGCGCCCAGCGGATCAGCGACTCGTGCGGCTTCGCCGTGCCGTTCCTGGACTACCGCGAGGAGCGGACGCAGCACGCCCAGCACTTCGCCCGCAAGACGGACGAGGAGTTCGCCGCGTACTGCGAGAAGAAGGACCACGTCGGGGTGAGCCTGGACGGCCTGCCGGCCCTCCCACTGCCCCTCCCGCCGCGCCCGGACGCCCCGTAGGGGCCGCAGCGGGAACCCGCGGCCGGGCCCGACCGGGCGGGTCCAAAGACCGCGGGCGGGTCGGGGGACCGTGGGGGATTTCTTGAGACCGCGTGGGCGGGTCAGGAGACCGCGTGGGCCGATCCGCCGGAGGGGCGTTCCGGGGCGCCGCCCCCGCGGCCTCGCCGGGACCGGGGCGCCCCCGGTCGACCGGCCCCGTTCGGGTGCGCGCCGGCGGCGGGAGGCGGGGGGCGGGCGTACGGTCCGGGCATGCGCATCGGTCCCGCTCTCGTGTCCGCCCTCACGTCGGTCCTCGCCTCCGTGTTCGTGGCCCCGCCGTCCGCCGCCGCGCCCGGGGACCCCCGGCCGCTGCCGGCGCGGATGGCCGACACCGGCGGCGGCACCCAGCTGATCACGGCCGAGGCGCCCGGCACCCGGTCCACCACCGGGACGGTGACCTGGTGGGACCGGCGCGGCGAGCGCTGGGTACGGAGGGGTTCGGCGGCGGCGCGGTTCGGCGCGAACGGCCTGGTGGAGGGCGCGCGGCGGCGCCAGGGCACGTCGACCACCCCGGCGGGCCTGTTCCCGCTGCCGTACGCCTTCGGCATCGACGCCGCGCCGCCGGGCACCGGCGTCCCGTACCGCCGCGTGACGCGCGACTCCTGGTGGTGCCAGGACAACCGGTCCCGCGCGTACAACCGCTGGGTTGAGGGCCTGCCCCCCGACTGCCGGGCGGCGGAGGCCGAGCACCTGGTCGACTACGGACCGCGGTACGCGCACGCCCTGGTGATCGGCTTCAACTACGGCCGCCCGGTACGCGGACGCGGCGCGGGCATCTTCCTGCACGTGGCGGGGCGGGGGCCGACGGCGGGGTGCGTCGCCGTCCCCGCCCGCGCGATGCGGCGGATCCTGGCATGGGCGGACCCGGCCCGGCGGCCGCACCTCGCCGTCGGTACGGCGTCGGGGCCGACCGCCCTCACCCGGTACTGAACCTGTACCGGGCGGCTTACGTCTGCGCCAGCCGCAGCAGGTGGTCCGCCAGCGCCTGGCCGCCCGCCGGGTCGCGGGAGATGAGCAGCAGGGTGTCGTCGCCCGCGATGGTGCCGAGGATGGCGTGCAGCTCGGCCTGGTCGATGGCCGACGCGAGGAACTGGGCGGCGCCCGGTGGCGTCCGGAGGACCACCAGGTTGGCGGAGGCCTCGGCGGAGATCAACAACTCGCCCGAGAGGCGCCGCATCCGCTCCTCCTTGGCCGACTCGCCGAGCGGGGCCTGCGGGGTGCGGAAGCCGCCCTCACTGGGCACCGCGTAGATCAGTTCGCCGCCGGTGTTGCGGATCTTCACCGCGCCCAGTTCGTCGAGGTCGCGGGAGAGCGTCGCCTGGGTGACGCTCAGCCCGTCGTCGGCGAGCAGCTTCGCCAGCTGGCTCTGGGAGCGCACCGGCTGCCGGTTGAGGATGTCCACGATCCGGCGGTGGCGTGCGGTGCGGGTCTGCGGAACGGACGGCCCCCCGTGTTCGAGGTCCTGCGCGTCGGTCATCGTCGTCTCATTCTCCGGCTCGTCCTTCCCCGTTCACGCTGCTGAGGACGCCGGGCAGGGCCCGGAGGAAGGCGTCCACCTCGTCGTCACCGATGACGAGCGGCGGCATCAGCCGTACGACATCGGGAGCGGGCGCGTTCACCAGGAGGCCGGCGTCCTGAGCCGCCTGCTGCACCTGAGGCGCGAGGGGCTCGGTGAGCACGATACCCAGCAGCAGGCCCGCACCACGGACGTGGGAGACCAGCGAGTGGTCCAGCGCCTCGATTCCGTCGCGCAGCTTCTCGCCGAGGCGCTTGACATCGTCGAGGGCGGAATCGGCCGCGAGGGTGTCGAGTACGGCGAGTCCGGCGGCGCACGCGACGGGGTTGCCGCCGAACGTCGTGCCGTGGTGGCCGGGCTTCAGCAGGTCGGCCGCCGGGCCGAACGCGACGGTCGCGCCGATCGGCAGGCCACCGCCCAGGCCCTTGGCGAGGGTGACGACGTCCGGCTCGACGCCGTGCGCCTGGTGCTCGAACCAGTGGCCACACCGCCCGATGCCGGTCTGCACCTCGTCGAGGACGAGCAGCGTGCCGGTCGCGCGGGTGATCTCCCGGGCGGCCTTCAGATAGCCGGGCGGCGGGACGACGACGCCGTTCTCGCCCTGGACGGGCTCGATGATGACGAACGCGGTCCGGTCGGTGACGGCCGCACGGAGCGCGTCCGCGTCCCCGTACGGGACGTGGGTGACGTCCCCGGGCAGCGGCACGAACGGCTCCTGCTTGCCGGGCTGGCCGGTGAGGGCGAGGGAGCCCATCGTCCGGCCGTGGAAGCCGCCGGTGGTGGCGACCATGTGGGTCCGGCCGGTCAGCCGCCCGATCTTGAAGGCGGCCTCGTTGGCCTCGGCGCCCGAGTTGCAGAAGAAGACCCGCCCGGGGCGGCCCAGGAGCTGCAGCAGCCGCTCGGCCAGGGCGACCGGCGGCTCGGCGACGAAGAGGTTGGAGACGTGGCCGAGGGTGCCGATCTGCCGCGACACCGCCTCGACGACGGCGGGGTGCCCGTGGCCGAGGGCGTTGACGGCGATGCCGCCGACGAAGTCGAGGTACTCGGTGCCGTCGGCGTCCCAGACCCTGGCGCCCTCACCGCGTACCAGCGGCAGCCGGGGCGTGCCGTAGTTGTCCATCAGCGCGCCCTGCCAGCGCCCGGTCAGGTGCTCGTTGCCGGTCATGACTCCCCCTGTGCGTCCGGCACGACCATCGTGCCGATGCCCTCGTCGGTGAAGATCTCCAGCAGGATCGAGTGCTGCACGCGCCCGTCGATGACGCGCGCGGTGGTGACGCCGTTGCGCACCGCGTGCAGGCAGCCCTCCATCTTGGGGACCATGCCGCTGGAGAGCTCGGGCAGCAGCTTCTCCAGCTCGCCGGCGGTGAGCCGGCTGATGACCTCGTCACTGTGGGGCCAGTCCTCGTAGAGGCCCTCGACATCGGTGAGGACCATCAGGGTCTCGGCACCCAGCGCCGCAGCGAGTGCCGCAGCCGCCGTATCAGCATTGACGTTGTAGACATGTCCGTCGTCCTCGGAACGGGCGATCGAGGACACGACCGGGATGCGGCCGTTGTCCAGCAGTGCCTCGATGGCACCGGTGTCGATCCGGGTGATCTCCCCCACGCGGCCGATGTCGACGAGTTCGCCCTCGATCCGCGGCCGGTGCTGGGTGGCGGTGATGGTGTGGGCGTCCTCGCCGGTCATACCGACGGCGAACGGGCCGTGCTGGTTGAGCAGTCCCACGAGCTCACGCTGGACCTGTCCGGCGAGCACCATCCGGACGACGTCCATCGCCTCGGGCGTGGTGACGCGCAGCCCCGCCTTGAACTCGCTGACCAGGCCGTGTCTGTCGAGCTGGGCACTGATCTGCGGGCCGCCGCCGTGGACGACGACGGGCCGGAGACCGGCGTGGCGAAGGAAGACGACGTCCTGGGCGAAGGCCGCCTTCAGCTCCTCGTCGATCATGGCGTTGCCACCGAACTTGATGACGACGGTCTTGCCGTGGTGGCGGGTGAGCCAGGGCAGGGCCTCGATGAGGATCTGCGCCTTGGGCAGGGCGGTGTGCTTGCGTGTCGTGCTCATGAGCTGTACGCGCTGTTCTCGTGGACGTAGTCGGCGGTGAGGTCGTTGGTCCAGATGACCGCGGACTCGGAGCCGGCCGCGAGGTCGGCGGTGATCTTCACTTCGCGGTACCGCATGTCGACGAGGTCGCGGTCCTCGCCGACCGAGCCGTTCTTGCACACCCAGACGCCGTTGATGGCGACGTTCAGCCGGTCGGGCTCGAAGGCGGCCCGCGTGGTGCCGATGGCGGACAGGACACGGCCCCAGTTGGGGTCCTCGCCGTGGATGGCGCACTTGAGGAGGTTGTTGCGGGCGATGGAGCGGCCCACCTCGACGGCGTCGTCCTCGCTCGCCGCGTTGATCACCTCGACGCGGATGTCCTTGGACGCGCCCTCGGCGTCGCCGATGAGCTGACGGCCGAGGTCGCCGCAGACCTGGGTGACGGCATCGGCGAAGTCCGCGTAGGCGGGGGTGGTGCCGGACGCGCCGGAGGCCAGCAGCAGGACGGTGTCGTTGGTCGACATGCAGCCGTCGGAGTCGACCCGGTCGAAGGTGACGCGGGTGGCGTCACGCAGCGCCTTGTCGAGCGTCGCGGCGTCGACGTCGGCGTCGGTGGTGAGGACGACGAGCATGGTGGCGAGGCCCGGGGCGAGCATGCCCGCGCCCTTGGCCATACCGCCCACGGTCCAGCCGTCCTTCGACACCACGGAGGTCTTGTGAACGGTGTCGGTGGTCTTGATGGCGATGGCGGCCTTCTCGCCGCCGTGCTCGGAGAGCTCCTTGGCGGCCTTCTCGACGCCCGGCAGGAGCTTGTCCATGGGCAGAAGTACGCCGATGAGGCCGGTGGACGCGACGGCGACCTCGCCCGCGCCGATCTCCAGGACCTCTGCCACCTTCTCGGCGGTGGCGTGGGTGTCCTGGAAGCCCTGGGAGCCGGTGCAGGCGTTGGCGCCGCCGGAGTTGAGGACGACGGCCGTCAGCTCGCCGGCCTTCAGGACCTGCTCCGACCACAGGACGGGCGCGGCCTTGACGCGGTTCGAAGTGAAGACGCCCGCGGCGGCACGGCGGGGCCCGGTATTGACCACGAGGGCCAGATCCGGGTTGCCGTTCGCCTTGATCCCGGCCGCGATGCCCGCCGCCGTGAATCCCTTCGCTGCCGTGACGCTCACTGTGCTTCTCCGTTCGCTTCTCCGCCCACGCGGCGCAGCAGCGCGGGCATCATCGTCGTCTGCGGACCGGCGGCCGCGCGTGCGTCGCTCACCGCGTTTCCCCGTTCGCTTCTCCGCCCACGCGGCGCAGCAGCGCGGGCATCATCGTCGTCTGCGGACCGGCGGCCGCGCGTGCGTCGCTCACGGTGCGACTCCGATCGTGGAAAGACCCGTGTCCTCGGGAAGCCCGAGGGCGATGTTCATGCTCTGCACCGCGCCGCCGGCGGTGCCCTTGGTGAGGTTGTCGATGGCGCTGATCGCGATGACACGGCCCGCCGTCGCGTCGTACGCGACCTGGACCTGTACGGCGTTGGAGCCGTAGACGGAGGCCGTCGCCGGCCACCGGCCCTCGGGGAGGAGGTGGACGAACGGCTCGTCGGCGTACGCCTTGGCGTAGGCGGCCCGGACGTCCTCGGCCGTGGTGCCCGGCTTCGCCTTGGCGCTGCACGTGGCGAGGATGCCGCGCGCCATGGGGGCCAGGGTCGGGGTGAAGGAGACGGTGACCGGCTCGCCGGCGACCGCGCCGAGGTTCTGCATCATCTCGGGCGTGTGGCGGTGGCCGCCGCCGACGCCGTACGGGCTCATGGAGCCCATGACCTCGGAGCCCAGCAGGTGCGGCTTGAGCGCCTTGCCCGCGCCGGAGGTGCCGGTGGCGGCGACGACCACCGCTTCGGGCTCGGCGAGGCCGCCGGCGTACGCGGGGAAGAGCGCGAGCGACACGGCGGTCGGGTAGCAGCCGGGCACCGCGATGCGCTTGGACCCCTCCAGCGCGGCGCGGGCTCCCGGCAGCTCCGGGAGGCCGTAGGGCCAGGTGCCGGCGTGCGGGGAGCCGTAGAAGCGCTCCCAGTCGGCGGCGTCCACGAGCCGGAAGTCGGCGCCCATGTCGACGACCAGGACGTCGTCGCCGAGCTGCTCGGCGACGGCGGCGGACTGCCCGTGCGGCAGGGCGAGGAACACGACGTCGTGACCGGCGAGGGCCTCGGCGGTGGTCGGTCCGAGGACCCGGTCGGCGAGCGGCACCAGGTGCGGCTGCAGCGCGCCGAGCGTCAGGCCGGCGTTGGAATGGCCGGTCAGCGCGCCGATCTCGACCTCGGGGTGGCCGAGGAGCAGACGGAGCACCTCTCCGCCCGCGTATCCGCTCGCGCCCGCCACCGCTGCTCGTACTGCCATCGAACCCTCCTCATCGATGGCATGACTATACGCAGTGCCGCAGTTTTATGCAAAGCCCTTTCGTCGGTCCCCTTCCGGTGGGGTGCGGCCGGGGGCGAGTGGTGGACGGCTCCTCACGGCCGGCCGGCCGCCGGCCCCCTCGTCCGGGGCGGCGGTCGGCCGGGCGGCGGTGTGGGGTCAGGCGCCGACGTAGGCGGCGAGGTGTTCGCCGGTGAGGGTGGAGCGGTCGGCGACGAGGCCGGCGGGGGTGCCCTCGAAGACGATCCGGCCACCGTCGTGGCCCGCCCCGGGACCCAGGTCGATGATCCAGTCGGCGTGCGCCATGACCGCCTGGTGGTGCTCGATGACGATGACCGTCTTGCCGGAGTCGACCAGCCGGTCCAGCAGCCCGAGGAGCTGTTCGACGTCGGCCAGGTGGAGGCCGGTGGTCGGCTCGTCGAGGACGTAGACGCCGCCCTTGTCGCCCATGTGGGTCGCCAGCTTGAGACGCTGCCGTTCGCCGCCGGACAGGGTGGTCAGAGGCTGCCCGAGGGTGAGGTAGCCGAGGCCCACGTCGGCGAGCCTGCCGAGGATCCGGTGGGCGGCCGAGGTGCGCGCCTCGCCGTCGGCGAAGAACTCCTGGGCCTCGGTGACCGGCATCGCCAGCACCTCACTGATGTCACGGCCGCCGAGGCGGTACTCCAGGACGGACGCCTGGAACCGCTTGCCCTCGCACTCCTCGCAGGTGGTGGCGACACCGGCCATCATCGCCAGGTCGGTGTAGATGACGCCGGCGCCGTTGCAGGTCGGGCAGGCGCCCTCGGAGTTGGCGCTGAACAGCGCCGGCTTCACGCCGTTGGCCTTGGCGAACGCCTTGCGGATCGGGTCGAGCAGGCCCGTGTACGTCGCCGGGTTGCTGCGCCGCGACCCCCTGATCGGCGTCTGGTCCACCGACACGACGCCCTCGGCCGCCGGGATCGATCCATGGACGAGCGAGCTCTTGCCGGAACCCGCGACACCGGTGACGACGGTGAGCACCCCGAGCGGGATGTCGACGTCGACGTCGCGCAGGTTGTTGGCCGTCGCGCCGCGGATGGCCAGCGTGCCGGTGGGCTCGCGGACCGTCTTCTTGAGGGCGGCCCGGTCGTCGAGGTGGCGGCCGGTGATGGTGCCGGCGGCCCGCAGCCCCTCGACGGTGCCCTCGAAGCAGACGGTGCCCCCCTCCACGCCGGCACCGGGGCCGAGGTCCACCACGTGGTCGGCGATCGCGATCGCTTCCGGCTTGTGCTCCACGACGAGCACCGTGTTGCCCTTGTCGCGCAGCCGCAGCAGCAGGTTGTTCATCCGCTGGATGTCGTGCGGGTGCAGGCCGATGGTGGGCTCGTCGAAGACGTACGTGACGTCGGTGAGCGACGAGCCGAGGTGGCGGATCATCTTCACGCGCTGCGCCTCGCCACCCGACAGCGAGCCGGACGTCCGGTCGAGGCTGAGGTAGCCCAGCCCGATCTCCACGAACGAGTCGAGCGTCCGCCGCAGCGCGGTCAGCAGCGGGGCCACCATGGGATACCCCCCGCGCGAGGAGGTGTCCTCCAGGCCGCGGACCCACTCGGCCAGGTCCCTGATCTCCATCGCGCACGCGTCGGCGATGCTGATGCCGTCGATCTTCGACGACCGGGCCGCCTCGGTGAGGCGGGTGCCGTCGCACTCGGGGCAGGTGGTGAAGGTGACGGCCCGCTCGACGAAAGCCCGGATGTGCGGCTGCATCGCCTCCTTGTCCTTGGACAGGAAGGACTTCTGGATCTTGGGGATCAGCCCCTCGTAGGTGAGGTTGACGCCGTTGACCTTCACCTTGGTGGGCTCACGGTAGAGGAAGTCCTGCATCTCCCTCTTGGTGAACCGGCGGATCGGCTTGTCGGGGTCCAGGAAGCCCGACTGGGCGTAGACGCCCACCGTCCACACGTTGTCCGACTTCCAGCCGGGGATGGTGAACGCGCCCTCGGCGATCGACTTGGAGTCGTCGTAGAGCTGGGTGAGGTCGATGTCGGAGACCGCGCCCCGGCCCTCGCAGCGCGTGCACATGCCGCCGGTGCGGCTGAAGGTCACCTTCTCGGTCCTGGTCCTGTCCGCCCCGCGATCGACCCGGAACCCGCCGCTCGCCTGCACCGAGGCGACATTGAACGAGTACGCGCCGGGCGGGCCGATGTGCGGCTCGCCGAGCCGGCTGAAGAGGATGCGCAGCATCGCGTTGGCGTCGGTGGCCGTGCCGACCGTGGAGCGCGGGTCGGCGCCCATCCGCTGCTGGTCGACGGTGATCACCGTCGTCAGCCCGTCGAGGACGTCGACCTCGGGCCGCGCCGGCGTGGGCATGAAGCCCTGCACGAAGGCGCTGTACGTCTCGTTGATCAGCCGCTGCGACTCGGCGGCGATCGTGTCGAACACCAGGGAGCTCTTGCCCGAACCGGAGACACCCGTGAACACCGTCAACCGGCGCTTCGGGATCTCGATGCTGACGTCCTTGAGGTTGTTCTCCCGCGCGCCGTGGACGCGGATCAGATCATGGCTGTCGGCTATGTGCGGCACAGCGGTCCGCACGTCGTTCGGGGTGGCCCTCTTGGCCGTGCTCATCCGGTCTCCATCCATGGGGCGGGCCGCCTGTGCGGTCCTCCTCGGCCTCACGTGGCTCGATTATCCGACCGGCGCCGCACGTGCGCCCGGAATTCTCGGCGCGGTCGTCCAGGGGACGCATGCCGGGGCGGGCGCGGGGCCGGGGGTCGGGCCGGTGTCACCGTGTGCGGGGCTGGTTGAAGCGGAGCATGTTGCCGGCCGGGTCGCGGAAGGCGCAGTCACGGACGCCGTACGGCTGGTCCATCGGTTCCTGGAGCACCTCGCCGCCCGCCGCCAGGATGCGTTCGAAGGTGCCGTCGACATCGTCGGTCGTGAAGATCACACCGCGCAGCATGCCCTTGGCCAGCAGTTCCGCCATCGCCTGCCGGTCGGCCGGTGAGGCGTTGGGGTCGGCCAGCGGCGGTTCGAGGACGATCTCCACGTCCGGCTGTGCCGGCGACCCGACGGTCACCCAGCGCATCCCCTCGAACCCGACGTCGTTGCGCACCTCCAGGCCGAGAACGTCGCGGTAGAAGGCGAGCGCCTTGTCGTGGTCGTCGACTGCGATGAAGCACTGCGAGAGCTTGAGGTCCATGGCCACGACGCTACGAGGCGGCGGAGGATCCCGCTTCTCCGATCCTGACCGGTCGGGTGTAGATCTTGGCCACGCACGCCGGGATCGCGGCGCCGGCCTCGTGGCGGCGGGCCCGGTAGGCGCTGGGGCTCTCGCCGACCAGCTGCGAGAAGCGCGAGCTGAACGACCCGAGCGAGGTGCACCCGACCGCGAAGCAGACCTCGGTCACGCTCATGTCGCCCCGCCGCAGCAGCGCCTTGGCCCGCTCGACACGGCGGGTCATCAGGTAGCTGTAGGGCGTCTCCCCGAAGGCGGCGCGGAAGCTGCGGGAGAAGTGCCCCGGCGACATGAGGGCGACCTTCGCCAGCGCGGGCACGTCCAGCGGCAGCGCGTAGTCGCGGTCCATCACGTCCCGGGCGCGGCGCAGCCGTACCAGGTCCTCCACGGTCATGCCCCCAGCATCGCACGGGGGCGCGGGCCGCGGCGGCGGACTCGTCCGGGTCGCGGGGGGGGCGGCGCCTCGCGGGAGTTCACCTCTGAGGGGGTCCGGGCAACCGGTAATATCCGCTGCTTCAACCACTTGGCGCGACTCAGGAGGAAAGGGTGGCAGCGAACCCGTTGGCCGCAGTGCTCGCCCGTGTGCCGGACGTGACGCGGGGGGTGCCCGCCGACCGGACCGGTGCGCTGTGGCGGCTCGCGGAGGACGGCCGCCAGCTGGACGCCAATGTGGTGCGCCTGGCCGCCGGCAGCCGGGTCGCCGGCCACGTCGAGCCCGACCTGGACGTCGTGCTGTACGTCGTGGACGGCGACGGACGGCTGGACACCGCGGAGGGTGAACAGCCCGTAGGGACGGGGTGCCTGGTGTGGCTGCCGCGCGGCGCCCGGCGCGGTATGGCGGCCGGTCCGGAGGGGCTGGCGTACCTCACGGTGCACCGCCGCCGGCCGGGGCTGTCCATCGGTGCCGCGTCCGCCCGTACCACCGCCGCGGACCTTGTGGTGGAGGAGCGGGAGGGCGGCGAGGCCGCCTGCCTGCTCGACCGGGTGTGCCCCGAGTGCGGCCGGCTCGCGCCCGCCGAGTCCGGGGTCCGCTTCTGCGGGCGGTGCGGGTCCCGGTTCCCGGCCGGCTGAACCGGGGCGGTGCCCGCCTACTTCTTCACGGCCCGCAGGACGACGAACTTCCGGTCGCTCGCGACGACTTCCGAGTTGCCGAAGATGCGGCGCAGGGTCACGTGGTAGCCGAGGTGCCGGTTGCCGACGACCCACAGTTCGCCGCCGCTCCGCAGCGCCCGGCGCGCTCCGGAGAACATCCGGCGGGCCGTCAGGTCGGTCGTCGCCTGGTGGCTGTGGAAGGGCGGGTTGTTCAGGACCAGGTCCACGGACTCGGCGGGAACGCCGGTGAGTCCGTCCCCCACGAGGAACTCCGCCTCGGCGCCCGGTCCCGCACCGGCCCGGAAGGTCTCCTCGGCCGACGCCACGGCCTGGTACGACTCGTCGGTGAACAGGAGCCGGGCGTCGGGCTCGGCCAGTGCCACCGCGAGGCCCACCACACCGTTTCCGCAGCCCAGGTCGACGACCCGGGAGTGGCCCAGGCCGCGCGGCAGGTGCCCCAGGAGGAACCGGGTGCCGATGTCGAGCCGGTCCGCGCAGAAGATGCCCGCGTGGTTGACGACGGTGCGGCCGGCGACCGCGCCGGGGGCGTCGGCGGGCAGCGTGTAGCGGTGCGGCCAGGGGCTGGCCGAGCGGGGCAGGTCCGGGTCCGGCGTGCAGAAGATCAGCCGGGCCTTCTTCACGGCCAGGGACGTGCGGGTCGGGCCGAGGATCCGCTCGAAGAGGGCGAGCGTGGAGGTGTGGATCTCCTTGACCATGCCGGTGCCGACGACGACGGTCCCGGGGTGCACGGCCGGGGCGAGGCGGTGCAGCTGGTCCTCCAGGAGCGCGAGACTCTTGGGGACGCGGACCAGGAGGACGTCGGCGCGCTGCGGCGGGGTGTCCCGGGTGGTCAGCAGGTGGACGGCGCCGGGGTCGATCCCGTTGCGGGCGAGGTTGGCGCGGGTGGCCTCGCGGGCCAGGTACGAGTCGGTGATCTGGACGACCTGCGCGGGGTACCGCTCGGCGAGCGAGGTGACCAGGGCGCCCCACCGGTCGCCGGCCGCGACCACGGTGCCGGAGGTGGGGAGCGGGGAGTCGGCCAGGTGGTTCAGCAGGTACTCGTCGGCGGCGTCCCAGGCGCGCAGCCGGTCGCGCGGGTCCTCGGGGAAGCGGGCGAGCTCGTACGCGCCCCATGGCGTGGTCAGACGGTTCATTGTCCGCCCAGGCTAGCCGGTGGGCCGGGGGCTAACGGAACCGGAGCGCCATCCAGTGCTCCGGCGCGTCCAGCGGCTCGAAGCCGGCCTTCTCGTACACGCCGTGCGCGTCGTGCGTGGCGAGCACGACGCGCTTGACGCCGAAGGGGGCGAGGTGGTCGCGGACCGCTTCGACCAGCGCGGTGCCCAGGCCCTTGCCGCGGGCGGGCCGGTCGACGTAGACGTCGCAGAGCCAGGCGAACGTGGCGTGGTCGGTGACGACGCGGGCGTAGGCGACGAGTTCGCCCGAGGCGGCCTCGTAGGCGCCGAAGTTGAGCGATCCGTCGATGGCCCGGTCCTGCTTGTCACGGCTGCGGCCGAGGGCCCAGTACGCGTCGGTCGAGAGCCAGTGGTGCACGCGGGCCCGGTCCAGCCGGGCGGCGTCGGTGGAGATCTCGTACGCGTCCAGGGCTGCCGTCGTGTCGTCCATGATCGGACTCTGCCAGGGCGGGGCCCGGTTGTCTGTGGTCCCGGCCACGGTGGTTGCGTCCTCAATCGACCGGGTACCACGAGCGGCTTCCTCCGGGTGACGCCGAGCACACCGGCGGACGTAGACTCCCCTACGGAACGACAAAAAGGTCAAATCGGTGCGAGGAGGACTCTCGATGCGCGCGACCGTGGGCGACACATTGCTGGTGCACGGCAGGATCGTCGGCCAGCACGACAAGACCGCCGAGGTCATCGAGGTACTCGGGCCGGACGGGACACCTCCGTACCGCGTCCGCTTCGACGACGGTCACGAAACCGTGATGTCCCCGGGCCCCGACAGCGTCGTACGCCACAAGGAACCCGGCTAGGGGGTGTCTTGTCCACCATGCCGGGCGTCGTGAGCCCGGCATGTCCGACAAGGCACCCCCGGTCCCGCCCGGCCCGGCGGACGGGGCCTACTCCGGCGGGCGGGCCGGCGCGGGGTAGTGGTCGGCCACGACCCTGGCCATCGCCCCGACGCGGTCCGTGACGACCTCCTTGCCCGAGAAGAAGACGTGGCCGCGCACCCTCGGGTATTCGCCGGCCAGGGTGAGGTGGCGCGACAGCTCGGCCGGGTCCTGCCAGGCGGCCGGCTGGGCGGGGTCACCGGCCTTGTAGAGCGCCTCGCCCACGTACACCTCGACGCCCGTGCCGCGGGCCACGTCGTCCCACCAGGGCACGAGCCTGGCGTAGTCGGCGGCGGCGAAGCCGATGTGCCAGTAGAGCTGCGGCGCCACGTAGTCGATCCAGCGCTCCTTCACCCACTTGCGGGTGTCGGCGTGCAGGTGGTCGTACGTCTGGACCCCGGCCCTGGTGTCGGAACCCAGGGGGTCGGTGGCGGCGTTGCGCCAGACGCCGAACGGGCTGATCCCGAACCGTACGTCCTTGTCGATCTCCCGGATCCGCCCGGACATCTCCCGCACCAGCCGGTCGATGTTGTCCCGCCGCCACGCCGCCCGGTCCGGGAACCCCGCGCCGTGCGCCGCGTAGGTGGCGTCGTCGGCGAAGGACTGGCCCGCCACCGGATAGGGGTAGAAGTAGTCGTCGAAGTGGACGGCGTCGATGTCGTAGCGGCGTACGGCGTCGAGCATGGCGTCCTGGACGAAGCTCCGCACCTCCGGCAGCCCCGGGTCGTAGTACAGCTTCCCGCCGTAGGGGACGACCCAGTCCGGGTGGACCCGGGCGGGGTGCCCCTCCGACAGGCGTGCCGGATCGGTGTGGTTGGCCACCCGGTACGGGTTGAACCAGGCGTGCAGTTCCAGGCCGCGCGCGTGCGCCTCGGCCACCGCCGTGCCCAGCGGGTCCCACCCGGGGTCCCGGCCCTGCACCCCGGTGAGGTACTGGGACCAGGGCTCGTACGGCGAGGGCCACAGCGCGTCGGCGGTGGGCCGCACCTGGAACACCACCGCGTTGAGCCGCCGCTCCACCGCGGCGTCCAGGAAGGCCAGCAGCTCGGCCCGCTGCCGGTCGGCCGGCAGCCCCGGCTTGGAGGGCCAGTCGCGGTTGGCGACGGTGGCCAGCCACATGCCGCGGAACTCCCGGCCGGCCCTCCGCCTGCCGTGCCTGCCGTGCGGGCCGCGCTCGCCGCGGCCGTTCCGGTGTCCGTGCCGGGGGCGCGCCGCCCCGCCCGCGTCCGCCGCCGCCCACAGCGACGCCACCGCTCCGAGCGTGGCCGCCACCAGGCCGCGTCTGCCGATATGCCGCATTCATATGCCCCTTGTCCAGCGTGTTGCTCCTGCTTTCGCCCCTTCTCCGCAGAGCATGCCCGCCCCGGACCGCCCTCCACCCGCGCGAACGGAGTAACGTCGTGGGGTCGAGGCGGGCGCCGGAATCACACGGGGGTCCTGCCGCAGGGAAGATCAGCGAAAGGCACGATGTGACCGACATCGAACGCGTCGGAGTGGTGGGCTGCGGCCAGATGGGCGCGGGCATCGCGGAGGTGTGTGCCCGTAGCGGCCTGGAGGTCAAGGTCGCCGAGACCACCGGCGAGGCGCTGGAGATCGGCCGTACCCGGCTGTACAACTCGCTTTCCAAGGCCGCCCAGCGGGGGAAGATCACCGAGGAGGAGCGCGACGCCACGCTCGCCCGGCTCAGCTTCACCACCGACCTCGGCGAGTTCGCCGACCGTGACCTTGTCATCGAGGCGGTCGTCGAGAACGAGCAGGTGAAGACCGAGATCTTCCAGGTCCTCGACCAGGTCGTGACCCGCCAGGACGCGATCCTCGCCTCCAACACCTCCTCCATCCCGCTGGTGAAGCTGGCCGTGGCGACGTCCCGCCCGGACCAGGTCATCGGCATCCACTTCTTCAACCCGGCCCCGGTGCAGCAGCTCGTCGAGCTGATCCCGGCGCTGACCACCTCGGAGGGCACGATCAGCCGCTCCCAGGCCGTGGTCGAGAAGGTGCTCGGCAAGCACGCGATCCGCGCCCAGGACCGCTCCGGCTTCGTGGTGAACGCGCTGCTGATCCCATACCTCCTCTCCGCGATCCGGATGTTCGAGTCGGGCATCGCGAGCCGCGAGGACATCGACAACGGCATGGAGATGGGCTGCGCCCACCCCATGGGCCCGCTGAAGCTCGCCGACCTCATCGGCCTGGACACGGTCGCCTCGGTCGCCGACTCGATGTACGCGGAGTACAAGGAGCCGCTGTACGCCGCTCCCCCGCTGCTGCAGCGCATGGTGGACGCCGGACGCCTCGGCCGTAAGACGGGCTCCGGCTTCTACCCCTACGGGTCGTGACACAGAGCGACGAAGATTCGCACGGGGTGTGCGGAGCGTGTTCGCATATGCCCTGCGCACACGCTCCCCCCCGCCCCCTGCGGGGGAGTTGACTCGGTTCCGCCGAGTCAACGAAGAGGAGCGGAAAACCGTGACCACCCACCCCGCACACTTAACGGCCGTCGAGGAGTTCGCAGAGCTGCGCCGCTGTCTCGACGTGGGGCTCGCCCGGATCGACGGGCAGCTCGCGCTGCTCGCCCAGCGCCACGGCCAGATCGACCGCGAACTCACCGATCTGGCCGCGCGCGTCAGCACCCTGGAGCAGGCCAGGTGGCCGCTGCCCGCCGTGTCCGCGTGCACCGCCGTGGGCGCGCTGGCCGTGGCGGTCTGGCAGGCGCTCGGCCACTGATCCGCGCGAGTCAGCCCAGCCGGAGATGGTGCAGCATCAGCAGCCCGGCCGCCATGTTGGCGGCCGGGACCTCTCCGCGGGCGATCATGTCCGGCACGAGTTTCAGCGGAATCCACTCGCGACGGGACGACTCGAAGTCGTCCTGGGGATGGCCGGTGTAGGTCGCCTCCTCCGCCCAGTACAGGTGGTGGCGGGCATCCGTCAGGCCGTTGGACGGCTCGACGGTCAGGAGGTGCTGCAACGGCCCCGGGCGCCAGCCCGTCTCCTCCTCCATCTCACGGGCGGCCGCGGCGGCGATGTCCTCGCCGTCCTCGACCACCCCCGCGGCGAGTTCCCAGCCCCAGCTGTCGGTGATGAAGCGGTGCCGCCACAGCATCAGCACCTCGTTGGCCTCGTTGACGGCCGTCGCGACGGCCACCGGCCGCAGCCGGATGAGGAAGTGGTCCAGGTGCCGGCCGTCGGGGAGTGCGACATCCGCGAGGTTGACCTTGAACCAGCGGTTCTCATAGATGGTTTGTTCGCTCAGGTTCGTCCACTGCACTTTTCTGCCACCTTCCGACAAGTAGATGGCAATATCGCAGCAGGCTTACGTACCGGGCGGAACGTCGCACGGGAAGGTCACAGCGGCACGCGCAGCGCCCCGTCGATGAGGCCGGCCGCCTCCCGCGCATCGCCGCAGCCGCTCGCCACCAGGTGACCGCGCACCTCCCGCAGCCGGTCGCGCAGCCGCTGCGACTCCATCCCCCGTGCCCGCTCGGCCATCTCGACCGCCGTCCGCGCCGCCCGGTCCGCCTCGCCCTGCCGCAGCTCGATCTGGCTCAGCATGGCCAGCCGGTGCACCCGCCCCCGGTCGTGCGCCGGGGAGCGCACGGCGGCCGCGGCGTGCTCCCGCGCGCCGCTCAGGTCGCCCAGGCTCAGCAGCGCCTCGGCCACCTGCACATTGACCAGGCCCGGCTGGACGTAACCGGTCTCGTCCGGCTCGTGGCCCCGGCGGATGCGCTCCGCCTCCGACTCCGCGCGCCGGATGCATCCCAGAGCGCCGGCCCCGTCGCCGAGGTGCGCGTACGCCTTCGCCTGCATCGCGTACAGGTCCGCGGCGAGCGCCGGGGTGATCTGCCGGCCGGCGGTCCGCAGCGCCGCCTCCGCGAACGCCACCGCCTGCCGGTACTCCCCCATGAACAGCGACTGGTTGACCAGCAGGGCGATCACATAGCCGCCGAGCCCCCGGTCGCCGCTCGCCTTGGCCAGCCGCAGGGCCTGGTGGAAGTAGCGCTGCGCCAGGCCGTGCGCGTCCGAGTCGTACGCGCAGATGCCGGCGACCGCCACGAGCCCGCCGGTCGCCCGGTGCAGATGGCGGCCCAGGGCGTCGTTGTAACCGCCGCGCAGCAGCGGCGCGGTCTCGGCGTTGAGGAAGCCGACGATCCGGGCGCGGGTGGCGATCCCGCCCGCCCGGCGGTACATCAACTCGTAGTGGGCGCGGGCCGCGCGGAGCATGGTGACGTCGGACATGCTGACGCGGGTCTGGCCCTCGCGGGAGACGTCCGCGTCCTCCGGGGGGTTCTCCCACTCCCAGACCGGCATCACCGCCGGGGTGCCGGTCACCGCCGGTGCGCCCAGTATGTGCGGCCGTTGCTGCTCGTCGGAGCGCCACAGGGCGGTGGCCCGCTCCACGAAGCCGGACAGCGGGGAGCCGTGTGTGACGGCCCCTCCGCCGGGGACACCGAGCCCGATGTCGTCGAGGGTGACCGGCCGGCGCAGCCGGGCGCCCAGCACCTCGCAGATCAGGTCGGGCACCTGGCCGCGTGGTCGCTGGCCCTTCAACCAGCGGGCCACCGCGGTGTGTTCGTACCGCAGGGCCAGACCCCTGGTCCGTCCGGCCTGGTTGACGTGGGCGGCCAGGCCCGCGTGCGATATCCCCGCCTCGTCGAGCAGGGCGTCGAGCAGGGTGTTGGGCTGCATGGGGCCCCTCCGGTGACTCGGTGTGCCCAGACTAGTGGAGCCCGGTTCGCACGGGGTGTGAACGGAATGCCCGTATCCGTACTCCGCGTGCTCTGCCGCCATGCGCCCGGCGCCGGTTGACTGGGCGGTCTCCCACCGATGCGGCCGGGCCGCCGGCTCCCCCCTCGTACAGTGCGGCGGCCCGTCCGCGCGTCGTCCGTCCTGCCTGATCCGCCCGACACTCCGGGACAGGGCGGGCGGCGCCGGCCGCACCGTCCGTGTCCCTGCCGGCCGTCAGCGAGGGGAGGGAGCGATGGGGGTGTGGCGCAGTCCCTGGTCCGCGGGCTGCGCCGGCACCCGGCAACGGTCGTTGCGCACGACCATCAGCGCCGCGTCGTCGGTCAGCCGCCCGCCGGTGTGGCGCAGCAGCGCCGCGTGCACCCGGCGGATCAGGGCCGCCGGGGGCACCGGCGCGCCGTCGAGGGCACCGTCCAGCACGTCCTGGAGGCGGAAGAACCGTCCCGCGGCGTCCCGGGCGTCCTCCACGCCGTCCGTGTGCAGGAACAGGGCCTCGCCCGGCGGGAGCGTCACGCCCCGGTGCGGGGGCAGTTCGTCCGGCAGCGGGAAGGTCCCGAGCGGCGGCAGCGGGTCCCCCGCCGGAACCGGTTCGGCCCCCGTACGGCTCAGCCGGTAGGGCCACGGGTGCCCGCAGTTGAGGGCCAGTACGGTGCCGTCCCGGCGGATCTCCAGCAGCAGTACGGTGACGAACTCCTCCGCCGCCGGGTTGTCGGGGTCCCACCCGCCCGACGCGGGGTGCTCCTCCCGCGCCCGGTCCCGCAGGTGCCGCCCGAGCGCCCGCTCCAGCCGCCGCAGGACGCCGCCGAGTTCGGGTTCGTCGTGCGCGGCCTCCCGGAAACTGCCCAGCACGGCGGCGACCGCCCCGAGCGCGGGCAGCCCGTGACCGCGTACGTCACCGATGACGATCCGCACGCCGTACGGGGTGGCGACCGCCTCGTACAGGTCGCCACCCACGGTCGCGCCCCGGGCGGCCGACAGCTGGGCGGCGGCGAGGGACAGGCCGTCCAGCCGGGACGGTGGCGGCCGCAGCAACACCTGCTGGGCGGCGTGGGCCACCGCCCTGACCTGTTTCAGCTCCCTGGCCAGGCCCCGGTGGATGCCCAGGACCAGTCCGCCGCCCACGGTGAAGAGGGCGGCGCTGGTGGCGATCCGCCCGGCCGTCCCCTCCTGCTGGGCGGTCGGGCAGGTGAGCTTCCACAGCACGGCGACCGCGCCCCAGAGGGCGAGCGGGGCGAGCGGGGCGAGGCGACGAATGCAAGTTCGCGTACGCGGCATGCGGACCGTCCTTCTCCAGGCCCCTCCTCGCGGTCGGGACGACTGTGTCGATCGTCCATGGCCGGGGGGAAAGTCCACCAGACTTCCCACTCGAACGAGTGAGGGGCACCGCCGGTGTTCCGGCCATGCCCCTCATCGCGTGCGGATCGGTCAGGCGCCGCGCAGCACCGCGCCCGTCCGCTCGGCGGCGACGGCCACCGCCGCGTCACGGGCGGCCGTGGCCTCCTCGACGGTCAGGGTGCGGTCGGCGGCGCGGAACCGCAGGGCGTAGGCGAGGGACTTCCGGCCCTCGCCGATCTGCTCGCCCTCGAAGACGTCGAACAGGCGGATGGACTCCAGCAGTTCGCCGGCGCCCTCGCGCAGCGCCTTCCCCACCTCGGCGGAGGGGACCTGCCGGTCCACGACCAGGGCGACGTCCTGGGTGGCGACCGGGAACGCCGAGATCCGCGGCGCGCGTACGGCACCGGCCGACGCCCGCTCTACGGTGTCGAGGTCCAGCTCCATCGCGCACGTACGGGCCGGCAGGTGGAGCGCCTTGACGACGCGCGGGTGCAGCTCACCGGCGTAACCGACGACCTGCACCGTTTCCTCGTCGCCATCGGCGACCACCACGGCCAGCTCGGCACAGCGGCCCGGGTGCCACGGCCCGTACCGGCCCTGGCGGACGATCAGCTCGGCACCGGCCTCGCGGGCGACGGTCCGGGCGGCCTCCACCGCGTCGGCCCAGTCGGACGGGCGGCCCTCGCCCCACCAACCGGCCTGCTCGCGCGCACCGGCGAGCACCACGGCGGCGTGCCGCGGCTGCTCGGGCAGGACGGCGTTGACGCCGGCGATCTCCTCGTCGGTCGGGCGCCGGTCGACGGGCAGCCGCACCGCGACGCCCGGCTCACCGGCGGCCCGGAAGACCAGACCGGTCTCGAAGAGCGCCAGGTCGTGGCTGCCGCGGCCGTCGTTGCGGCGCAGTGCGCCGAGCAGACCCGGCAGCAGCGCCGTGCGGAGCGCGGGCTCCTCGTCGGAGAGCGGGTTGACGAGCGTGACGACCTGGCGGCACGGGTCGTCCGCCGGGATGTCGAGCTGGTCGAGGACCTGCGCGCCCATGAACGGGTAGTTCAGCGCCTCGACGTACCCGGCACCGGCCAGGGCGCGGCCCACGCGGCGGTGGGTGCGCTGGCGCTCGGTGAGCCCGCGGCCGGCCGGGGGCTTGGGGAGCGTGGAGGGCAGGTTCTCGTACCCCTCGAGGCGGATGACCTCCTCGGCGAGGTCGTTGGGCTCGCCGAGGTCGGGGCGCCAGGACGGGGCGGTGACGACCAGCTGGTCCTGCCCGTACACGTCGCAGCCGACCTCCTGGAGGCGGCGGACGACGGTCTCGCGGCCGTACGCGACGCCCGCGACGCGGTCGGGGTGGTCGGCGGGCATCGTGATCGTACGCGGCGCGGACGGCGCGAGGACCTCGGTGACGCCGGCCTCCGCGGTGCCGCCCGCGAGGAGGACCAGCAGGTCGACGGTGCGCTGCGCGGCGGCGGCGGCGGCCTGCGGGTCGACGCCGCGCTCGAAGCGCTTGGACGCCTCGGAGGACAGCTTGTGGCGGCGCGCGGTGCGGGCGATGGAGATCGCGTCGAAGTGCGCGGCCTCGACGACCACCTCGGTGGTGCCGCGGACCTCGCCGGTCTCCGGGTCGGTGACGGCGTCGGCGATCTCGGTGTTGGCGCCGCCCATGACGCCCGCGAGGCCGATGGGGCCGCGGTTGTCGGTGATGAGCAGGTCGGCCGGGTCGAGGACGCGGACCGTGCCGTCGAGGGTGGTGAGCTTCTCGCCGGGCTCGGCGCGGCGGACCGTGATGGGGCCGTCGAGCCGGGTGCGGTCGTAGGCGTGCAGCGGCTGGCCGAGCTCCAGCATCACGTAGTTGGTGATGTCGACGGCCAGGCCGATCGGGCGCATGCCGGCCTTCTGGAGGCGGCGCTGGAGCCAGATCGGCGAGCGTGCCTCGGGGTCCAGGCCGACGACGGTGCGCGCGGTGAAGCGGTCGCAGCCGATCGGGTCGGAGACCTTGACCGGGTAGCCGTACGAGTTGGGCGCGGGCACGTCCAGGAGCGCCGGGTCGCGCAGCGGCAGGCCGTACGCGGTGGCGACCTCGCGGGCGATGCCGCGCATCGACAGGCAGTAGCCGCGGTCGGGCGTGACGGCGATGTCGAGGACCTCGTCGTACAGCTCCAGCAGCTCGGTGGCGTCGATGCCGACCTCGTACTCCGGCGGCAGCACGATGATGCCGTGGGAGCCGTCGTCGCCCATGCCCAGCTCGTCGCCGGAGCAGATCATGCCGCGCGAGACCCTGCCGTACGTCTTGCGCTCGGCGATCCGGAAGTCGCCGGGGAGGACGGCGCCGGGCAGGGCCACGACGACCTTGTCGCCCTCGGCGAAGTTCCGGGCGCCGCAGATGATCTCCTGCGGCTCGCCGGTGCCGTTGGCGTCGCCGACGTCGACGGTGCAGAAGCGGATCGGCTTCTTGAACTCGGTCAGTTCCTCGATGGTGAGGACCCTGCCCACCACGAGCGGGCCCGTCAGGCCGGCGCCGAGCCGCTCGACGGTCTCGACCTCCAGCCCGGCCGACACCAGCTTGGCCTGTACGTCACGGCCGGTCTCCGTCGCCGGCAGGTCGACGTACTCCCGCAGCCACGAAAGCGGGACCCGCATCAGATCTCCATCCCGAACGGCCGGGTGAACCGGACGTCACCCTCGACCATGTCTCGCATGTCCTCGACGTTGTGGCGGAACATCAGCATCCGCTCGATGCCGAACCCGAAGGCGAATCCGCTGTACTTCTCGGGGTCCACACCGCAGGCGACGAGCACCTTGGGGTTGACCATGCCGCAGCCGCCGAGCTCGATCCAGCCCTCGCTGCCGCAGGTGCGGCAGGGCCGGTCCGCGTTGCCGACGGACTCGCCGCGGCAGACGTAGCAGAGCATGTCCATCTCGGCGGACGGCTCGGTGAACGGGAAGAAGTTCGGGCGCAGCCGGGTCTTCATGTCCGAGCCGAAGAGCGCCTGGACCATGTGGTCCAGGGTGCCCTTGAGGTCGGCCATGGTCAGGCCCTCGTCGACGGCGAGCAGCTCGATCTGGTGGAAGACCGGGGTGTGCGTGGCGTCGAGCTCGTCGGTGCGGTAGACGCGGCCGGGGCACACCACGTACACGGGCGGCTCGCGGTCGATGAGCGTGCGGGCCTGCACCGGGGAGGTGTGGGTGCGCAGCACGATGCCGGACTCGTCACCCCGGGTCCCCTCGGGCCCCTGGACGAAGAAGGTGTCCTGCATCTGGCGCGCCGGGTGGTCCGGTACGAAGTTCAGGGCGTCGAAGTTGAACCACTCCGCCTCGACCTCCGGGCCTTCGGCGACCTCGTAGCCCATGGAGACGAAGACGTCCGCGACGCGCTCCATGAGGGTGGTCAGCGGGTGGCGGGCGCCGGCCGGGGTGCGGTCGTGGGGCAGTGTGACGTCCACGGCCTCCTCGACGAGCACGCGCGCGTCGCGCTCCGCCTCCAGCTCGGCCTGGCGGGCGGCCAGTGCCTTGTTCACGGCACCCCGGGCCTGGCCGACGCGCTTGCCGGCCTCGGCCTTGGCGTGCGGCGGCAGGGCGCCGATCTCCCGGTTCGCGAGGGCGAGCGGCGAGGTGGGGCCGGTCTGCGCGACCTTGGCCTCGTGCAGCGCGTCGAGGTCGCCGGCGGCCGCGAAGGCGGCGAGCGCCTCGTCCCGCATGCGCTCGATCTCTTCCGGTTTCAGTGCCTCGACCTCGACTGGGTCGTACGACTTGTTCGGTGCCGACATCTCTTCCCGTACTTCCGATGGGCTGGCTGGGGCCCCCGCTCGACGACCGAGGACGCAAAGGTGCCAAAGGACGAGTCTAACGGGGTGCGGGCAGGCGGATGAGCCGCGGATCAGCCCGTGGACACGCGCGGCCTGAGCTAGCTCAGATAGGCCGGGGCGCCCACGGGCAGCGTAAATCGGAACTGGGCCCCGCCGACGGGTCCGCGGCCGACGGTGATCGTCCCGCCGTGCGCCTCGACGATGCCCTTGACGATGTACAGGCCGAGGCCGGTCCCGCCGCGCTTGCTCCCCCGCCAGAAGCGGGTGAAGACGCGGCCCATCGACTCCTCGGGAATGCCGGGACCTTCGTCGCTCACGGTGACGGCCGTTCCCTTCTCGTCGTCGTGCGGGCCGGTGGGTGCCACCTCGATGGTGACGGTTCCCTCGCCGTGGCGCACGGCATTTTCGAGCAGGTTGCCCAGCACCTGGTCGATCTTGTCCGGGTCGGCCCACAGGTCGGGCAGCGGGCGGCACACGCGGACGAAGAACCGGTCCGGGGACTGGCCGCGGGCGGTGTGCGCCTGGATGTGCCGGCCGACGGCGGCGGCGATGTCGACGGGCTGGCGGCGCACCTCGAGGCGGCCGGAGTCTATTCGGGAGATGTCGAGGAGCTCGGCGATCAGCCGGGTCACGCGGTTGGCGTCGGCGTCGACGGTCTCCAGCATCAGCCGCTTCTGGTCGTCGGTGAACCGTTCCCACTTGGCCAGCAGGGTGGCGGTGAAGCCCTTGACGGAGGTGAGCGGGGAGCGCAGTTCGTGGGCGACGGTGGCGATGAGCTCGGCGTGGCTGCGTTCGGTGCGGCGCCGCGCCTCGGTGCCGCGCAGGGTCACGACGACCTTCCGCACCGGCCCGAGGGGCTCCTCGCGTACGTAGCGGGCGGCGACGAGCACCTCGCGGTTGCCGGGCAGCAGCAGGTTGCGCTCGGGCTGCCCTCCGCGGATGGCGAGGCCGCCGTACGGGTCGGTCAGCGCCCACCAGCGCCGGCCCTTGAGGTCCTCCAGCGGCAGCGCCTGGTCCAGCGGCCGGCCGATCGCCTCGGCGCGGGCGACGGAGGTGAGGCGTACGGCCGCGGCGTTGAAGCACACGACCCGGCCCTGCTCGTCGGCGACGACGAGCCCGTCGGGAAGGTCGTCGGGGTCGATCGATGGCGCGGCGGTGCCGGCGGGAGCCCCCGCGCCGCTGCCCACTAAGGCGCCCTCCCGCGCTGCGGGCCTGCTGGTGCCGACCGTCATCCCCGTCTCCCACCCCTCCGTGTGACGCAGTGGGCCCCCGAGCCCGCCACCCTACTAGCTGGAGGTGACGGAGCGGCACCCTCCGGCAGCACGCTGCGCACGCGCGGAGCCGTAGAGACATACGGCCGCGGCGGTCGCGAGGTTCAGGCTCTCGGCCTTGCCGTGGATCGGGACGCGCACCACGGCGTCCGCGAGGGCGCGGGTCTCCTCGGGCAGGCCCCACGCCTCGTTGCCGAAGATCCAGGCGGTGGGCCCGCCCATGGTGCCCGCGTCGAGCTCGGCGTCCAGGTCGTCCTCGCCCGCCCCGTCGGCGGCCAGGACCCGCAGGCCGGCGCCCGTCAGCCCGGCGACGGCCTCCTCGACGGGGACGCCGACGGCGACCGGGAGGTGGAAGACCGAGCCCACGGAGGCGCGCACGGCCTTGGGGTTGTAGAGATCGACGGAGGCGTCGGTGAGGACGACGGCGTCGGCGCCGGCCGCGTCGGCGCACCGCAGCACGGTCCCGGCGTTCCCCGGGTCGCGTACGTGGGCGAGGACGGCGACGAGCCTGGGGCGGCTGCCGAGGATCTCCGCGAACGGCGAGTCCAGGAACCGGCACACCCCGAGCAGCCCCTGCGGCGTGACGGTCTGGGAGACCTCGGCGAGCACGGCGTCGGAGGCGTGGTGGACGCGGGCGCCGGTGGCGCGGGCGGCCTCGACGATGTCGGCGTACCGCTCGGCGGCCTCGACGGTGGTGAACAGCTCCAGCAGGGTCGGCTCCCCGCCGCTGCGGTGGGCGACGGCCTCGCGCACGGCCTGGGGGCCCTCCGCGATGAACCGGCGCTCCTTGCCCCTGAAGGTGCGCTTGGCGAGCCGCCGCGCCGCGATGACGCGCGGGGAACGGGGGGAGATCAGCTCAGGGGTGCCCATGGTGGTCGGCGGCTCTCTCGTGGTGGGTGCGGAACAGACCGGACCCGCAGGCTCGGGGCCTGCGGGTCCGGGGCGAAGAACTGCGGCCTGGAAGATCAGGCAGCGGCCTTCGGGGCGTTGACGTCGCTCGGGAGCGCCTTCTGGGCGACCTCGACGAGCGCGGCGAACGCGTTGGCGTCGTTGACCGCGAGCTCGGCCAGGATCTTGCGGTCCACCTCGATGTTGGCGGCCTTCAGACCCTGGATGAGGCGGTTGTACGTCATGCCGTTGGCGCGGGCAGCGGCGTTGATGCGCTGGATCCACAGCTGACGGAAGTCACCCTTGCGCTTCTTGCGGTCGTTGTAGTTGTAGACCAGCGAGTGGGTGACCTGCTCCTTGGCCTTGCGGTACAGGCGCGAACGCTGTCCGCGGTAGCCGCTGGCCTGCTCGAGGATCGCCCGGCGCTTCTTGTGGGCGTTGACTGCCCGCTTGACGCGTGCCACTTGTTAACTCCTTGTAGCGGGGCCGTGGTTGGACTCACACGGCCCGGAAACGATATGGGTCCCGGTGTCGGGCTGCCCCCGTCGCCGGGGGCGGGAGGTCAGTCAGATGCCCAGCATCTTCTTGATCTTGGCGCTGTCACCCGGGGCCATCTCGGCGTTGCCGGTGAGGCGACGCGTCAGCTTGGACGACTTGTGCTCGAGCAGGTGGCGCTTGCCGGCGCGCTCGCGCAGGATCTTGCCGGAGCCGGTGACCTTGAAGCGCTTCTTGGCACCGGAGTGCGTCTTGTTCTTCGGCATAGCGCCGTTCTCTCCTCGTCAGTGGCGCTCCCAGCCGGTCCGGGGACCGGCGACCGGGAGCGTCAGATGTGTCGGTTGAAACCTGGGCGGATGCCCGGGAATCAGGCCTCGGCAGCCTCGTCGGCGGCCTCGTCGGCCACCTCGTCCGCCTGGGCGGGATGGCCCTGGCGCTCCGCCTTGCGGGCGGCCTGCGCCTCGCGGGCCTCGGCCATCGCCTCGGTCTTCTTCTTGTGCGGTCCGAGAACCATGATCATGTTCCGGCCGTCCTGCTTCGGGTTCGACTCGATGAAGCCGAGGTCCTGGACGTCCTCCGCGAGCCGCTGCAGCAGCCGGAAGCCGAGCTCCGGCCGGGACTGCTCGCGACCACGGAACATGATCGTGATCTTGACCTTGTCGCCCTGCTTGAGGAACCGGACGACGTGACCCTTCTTCGTGTCGTAGTCGTGCGGGTCGATCTTCGGCCGGAGCTTCATCTCCTTGATGACCGTGTGCGCCTGGTTCTTGCGCGCCTCACGGGCCTTCATGGCCGACTCGTACTTGAACTTGCCGTAGTCCATGAGCTTGCAGACCGGCGGACGGGCGGTCGCCGCGACCTCGACGAGATCGAGGTCGTACTCCTGCGCAAGCTCCAGGGCCTTGGCAAGCGGAACAATCCCGACCTGCTCGCCGCTGGGACCGACAAGTCGCACCTCGGGAACGCGAATCCGGTCGTTGATGCGGGGCTCGGCGCTGATGGATCCTCCTCGGTAGCACCACGCGACCGCCTGGCGGACGGACGCGTAACGTCTGTTGTGTGCGACCAACCGCGCCGGTGCATGAAAAACGCCCCGGACGGGACACAGGCGGGGCTCCTGGTGATACCGGAGCACCGCCACGGCGTACCGCGGGGCGCACATCGGGCGGCTCCATCGTCCGTACGGAACGATGGTCGCCACCTGACCGGTGACCCGCCGCCCCTAGGGACGGCCAGGTGGGAGATCGGAGCCTCCACTTGTGGGCTGGAACACGAGTCGCGTCCAGCCGGTCGTCACACCAGGTTACCAGCTCCGGCCGGGTGCGGCTAACCGGCACAGGGCGCATATCGTGGGCGTCATGAGTGACGCCACGCCGAGCAACGCCTCCGCCGCACAGACCACCGATTTCGAGACCATGACCCGCGACATCGCGGAGGTCCCCGCGGTCGAGGTGATCGTGACGGTCGCCGTCAACCTGATGAGCGCCGCCGCGGTCAAGCTCGGCCTCACCGAGGAGGGCGACCGGTACAAGGACCTCGACGAGGCGCGCAAGCTGGTCCACGCCCTGGCGGGGCTGCTGGACGCGGGCGCCACGGAGATCAGCTCGTTCCACGCGGCGCCCCTGCGGGACGGGCTGAAGTCCCTCCAGCTGGCGTTCCGCGAGGCGTCGGCCTTCCCCGACGAGCCGGGCCAGGGCCCGGGCGAGAAGTACACGGGGCCGGTCTTCGGCTGATCTCAGGGCCGTACGTAGAAGGGCTCGCCCGGAGGCGTGGCCGCGGCCGGCAGAAGTGCCAGGTCCAGGCCCCGCACCAGGCGGGCCCTCAGCGTCTCGTCGGCCGCCAGGGCGCGGGCGACCCGCTGGGCGGCCTCCGCGGCGGACGCGTCCGGGGCGAGGACCAGGGCGAGGGTGCCGTCCGCGGTGCCGGGGCCCAGGTGGGCGCGGAGCACCCCGGGCTCGGCGGCGACGACGGCGCGCACCGCCGCCGTGACGGCCGGGTCGGCGAGCGGGTCGGTGGTGGTCCGGCCCTCGGCGAGGGCGAGCAGCGCCCGGCCGGTCAGCTGGTACGGCACCGGTCCGGCGAGGTCCAGGACGAGCGTGTCGGCCTTCTCGTGGGCGGCCGCTCGGAGTGCCTGGTGCAGCGGTACGGCGACGGGGCGGGCGGCCGGGTCCCACCGGGCCAGCGACGCCAGGGACGTGAACGCCGGCAGCGCGCGGCGGTCACCGGCGGTGAGCGTCGGCACCGCCATGTCGCTGGTCTTCTCGCGGCGCAGTCCGGTCTCCGCGTCCTCCTCGACCTCGCCGAGGACGGCGACGACCGGGACCAGCAGCCGGGCGTCCTTGAGGGCCGCCAGGACGCGCGGCTCGGCCGCCCGGTCCTCCGCCCAGGCCGCGAGGGCCTCGGCGAGCCGGGGGTCGGCGGTGCCGTCGTCGTCGGAGAAGCCGGGGTCCGGGATGTTCTTGAGCGCCACGCGACGAGCCTAACGGCGCCGCTCAGCGTCCGGTGGCCCGGCCCCCGCGCCACAGGACGACCGCGGCGGCCAGCAGGAGCACGCCGAAGGCGCCGGTGACCGGGGCGAGCAGGCCGATGCCCTCGTCCGCGCCGCGCTCGGCCGCCGGACCGCTCCCGAAGTAGCGCTTGCCGTAACCGGCGCTCGCCGCCCTGAGGTCGGCGGGGCGCAGTTTCGCGCCCGCCGCGATGGCCGCGGCCGGGTCGACCGTCCCGTACCCCTTGTCGATGTCGTGGCCGCCGCCCCGGGGGCGGTCGCGGGCGGTGTCCGTGAGGAGCTTCTTGACCTGCGCCGGGGTCAAGCCGGGGTGGGCGGCCCTGACCAGGGCGACGGCTCCCGAGACGAACGCCGAGGCGGCGCTGGTGCCCCACCCCTGGTAGTACTTCCGGTCCGGGTCGGCGATCACGATGTCGACGCCGGGCGCGCTGACGGTGGCGTACCAGCGGCTGGTGGAGAACGCGGCGTGGGTGCCGTACCGGTCGACGGCGGTGACCGCGATGACGCCGGGGTAGGCGGCGGGGTACGAGATGTGGTCGCCCTTGTCGCCGCCGTTGCCGGCCGAGGCGACCACGACGGCGCCCTTGGCGAGGGCGTACTGGACGGCGGCGTCCTCGCCCGCGTCGGGGTGGGCGGACTCGCTGTCGTCGCCGAGGGAGAGGTTGATGACGTCAGCGCCCTGGTCGACGGCCCAGCGGATGCCCTGCGCGAGGGCGGTGCCGCGGGTGTTGCGGGCCTTGGCGCGGGCCGGGTCGCCGCCTTCGAGGATGACGCGGACGGGCAGGATCTTCGCCTCGGGCGCGATGCCGAGGACGCCGTCCTCGCGGCCGGAGCCGTGCCCGTGGCCCGCGATGATGCCGGCCATGGAGGTGCCGTGGCGGGCCCAGGCGCGGTCGCCGCGCCGGGCGCCGAAGCCGATCAGGTCCTTGCCGGGCAGGACGTTGCCCTTGAGGTCGGGGTGGCTGTCGTCGACCCCGGTGTCGAGGACGGCGACGGTGACGCCCGCGCCCTTGGTGGTGCGCCAGGCCTCGGCCGTGTGCAGCGCTTCGAGGCCCCACTGCTGGGCGCGGATGCCGTCGGCGTGGGCCGGGGTGGCGGGGAGCACGGCGAACGCCGTGGCGGCGAGGGCGGCGGTGAGCGCGGTGCGGCGGCGGTGGGTCATCGGGGCTCCCGCGGGGCCTCTCCGGTCTTCGCCGTCGTCCGCAGGCCGCGCTCGATCCGGTCGGCGACGCCGTCCGCGTCGTGGCCGAGCCCGGCCTGCGCGGGCGTGCTGGTCTGTCCCTCGGCCATCGCCTCGGCGGCGGGCTGCGGGTCGTCGACGGTGCGGCCGTCCGCGAAGCCGGACACCGCGTAGACGACGACGGGTACGTCGGTGAGGACGCTGACCCGCCAGCTCGCACGCTGCGCGTCGCCGAAGCGGGCGGCGACGGTGCCGGGGGCGGGCAGTGTCCGGGGCAGCAGGTCGGTGCGCTCGTCGAGGCTCTCGTCGGCGAAGCGCTCGCGCAGGGCGGTCATGCCTGGCCGGTCGGCGTCGGTGAAGACCATGCCGACGGTGGTGACGCTGGTGGCGGTGGCGTCGGTGTAGGTGGCGCGCAGCACGCGCTCGCACCCCACCGGGCGCAGCGCCGTGACCAGCAGCGGGTCGAGGGCGCCGGCGCACGGGCCGTCGGGTGCCACCGCGACGCGCGTCCAGGTCCGGTCGGCGCGTCCCGGTCCGGCGCCCTCACCGTCGAGGGTGCGGGGGAACAGCGAGTCCACGGGGACGCTGTGCCACAGGCGGCGGGCCTCGGTGTAGCGGTCGGAGGACTGCGCGGCCGAGTCGCCCACGAGCCAGGCGCCGGCGGTGGCCCCGCCGGTGAGCCCGAGGCCCAGCACGAGGCAGGCGACGGCGGCGGCCGCGCGGGCCGGGTGCCGGCCGGGGACGGGGCGGAGGCGGGTGGTGGTCTCGGCGGGCGTCTCGGGCGGCGTCCAGTAGGGCCGCGCGGCGGGCGGGGCGCCGGCGCCGGGCCGGGGGGTGAGGTCGACGGCGCCGACGGGCCGCCGCCGGATGGGCGCGGCGGGCGGGGCAGCCGGTGGGGCCGGTTGCGCGCTGGGCCGGGCAGCCGGTGGGGCCGGTTGCGCGGTCGGCGCGGGCGGCGGTGCGGTGGGCGCGGGCGGCGGTGCGGTGGGCGGGGCCCAGGGGCGCGGCGGGGCGGACGCGGAGTCGCGGGCCGGGCGGAGCCGGGTGGTGGTCTCGGCGGCGGGCGCGGCCGGGGCCGGGGCGTCGGCGGAGCCCCGGGCGGGGGCGGTTGCCGGGGCCGTCGGCGTACCGGCGGGCGGGGCGGGCCGGGTGGTGCGTACCGGAGCGGTGCCGGGCGCCGCCGCCGGCGGGGCGGGGGCCGGTATCGGGGAGGAGGGGGAGGTGACGCGTGCGGTGTCCGTGGCGCGGGAGGCAGGGTGTCGTGCCTCGGTGCTCATCCGCCCCCCTCGGTGTCGTCCGGATCGCCTTGCGGGGCAGGCCCGTTCGTCAGCGCGTGGGTAACTCTACGGGCTGCCTCCGCCTGATCGGGAACGAGGCCGCAGGTCGGGGCGGATCTGACCGGAACATCCCCCTACCCCCCGGACAGGTCCTTCTGACAGGCTCTGGCCATGACTCCGCGTGCCGCTGACCGAGCCCGGTACGACCGGGCCACCGCCCACCTCGACGCGCCCGTCGCCGTCGTCGACCTGGAGGCGTTCGACGCGAACGCCGGCGATCTGGTCCGCCGGGCCGGCGGGAAGCCGGTCCGGGTGGCGAGCAAGTCCGTGCGCTGCCGCGCCCTGCTGGAGCGGGTGCTGGCCCGGGACGGGTTCGCGGGGATCATGTCGTACACGCTGGCCGAGTCGCTGTGGCTGGCGCGCGCCGGGTTCGACGACGTCCTGCTGGCGTACCCCTCGGCGGACCGCGCCGGGTTCGCGGAGCTCTCGCGGGACGCCAAGCTCGCGGGCGCGGTGACCGTGATGGTCGACGACCCGGCGCAGTTGGACCTGATCGACGGGGCGCGGGAGGGGGGCGCCGAGGAGGTCCGGGTCTGCCTGGAGCTGGACACGTCGTTGCGGCTGCTGGGCGGCCGGGTGCGGGTCGGAGCGCGGCGCTCGCCACTGCGGACGCCGGCCGAGGTGGCGGAGCTGGCGCGGTCGGTCGCGCGCCGTCCGGGGTTCCGGCTGGCGGGGCTGATGGCGTACGAGGGTCACGTCGCCGGGGTGGGCGACGCGATCGCCGGGCGGCCGGTGCGCTCGCGAGCGGTGCGGTTGATGCAGGCGGCCGCGCGGCGGGAGCTGGCGGCGCGCCGGGCGGCCGTGGTGGCGGCGGTACGGGCGGTGGCGCCGGATCTGGAGTTCGTCAACGGGGGCGGGACGGGCAGCGTCCAGCACACGGCCGCCGAGGAGGCGGTGACCGAGATCGCGGCCGGGTCGGGGCTGTACGTGCCGCGGCTGTTCGACAACTACTCGTCGTTCACCGGCCGTCCGGCGGCGCTGTTCGCCCAGCCCGTGGTGCGCCGGCCGGGGCTGGGGGTGGTGACGGTGCTGGGGGGCGGCTATCCCGCGTCGGGTGCGGCGGGCGCGGACCGGCTGCCGGTTCCGTACCTCCCGGAGGGACTGCGGTACGACCCGCGAGAGGGGGCGGGCGAGGTGCAGACCCCGCTGCTGGGCTCCCCCGCCGACGACCTGCTGATCGGCGACAAGGTGTGGTTCCGCCACGCGAAGGCGGGCGAGCTGTGCGAACGGTTCGACGTACTGCACCTGATCGAGGGCGACCGGGTCACGGCGACCGTTCCGACGTACCGGGGCGAGGGGCGGACGTTCCTGTGACCGGCGCCCTCAGGGGCCGATGGAGCTGCCGACTCCCCCGCCGGTCGAGCTGCCGATGGGGCGGATGCCCCGGGTGATCTCGTCCATGACGGACGGCGGCGGGGCGCCCGGCCCGGCGGAGAGGACGAACCGCACGATGACGGGCGACTCGCTGCCCAGCGACGAGGGGAAGACCAGGGACTGGACGTAGCCGCCGGGGCCCTGGCCGGTGGTGACCCGCCAGCGGACCAGGTGGCCGGTGCGTCCGGCGACGACGGTGGACCGCTCGGCGACCACCTCGTGGGAACGGATGCCGCCGTGGGGCCGGACGCCCAGGGCGTCCTCCTCGAAGGCGCGGTCGGCGGCCTTGCCGATGTCGTCCCGGGCGATGGCGCGGGGGTCGCTGGTGCCGGTGGCCGTGGCGGTGAGGGACGACACCGAGCCGCGCCGGCAGGTGCGGCTGCTCGCGGCCGGGCACGGGTCGGCGGCGACGGTCGCCACGGTCGGCAGGTTCTCGGTGCCGAACTCCGGTTCCTCCCAGCCGTCGAGGACGGGCAGGGTGATGCCGTTGAGCTGGTCGACCACGAGCGTGGGGTCCTCCTCGCCGGGGGAGGCCGAGGCGGGCGCGGTGGACGTGGTGGAGCTCGCCGGGGGCGGCGCGGGGCTGTTCACGGCGTCGGCGGGAGGCTCGTCGCCGGAGCCGAGGAGGGCCGCCGCCGCGGCGGCCGCGGCCACCACCGCGACTCCCGCGGCGGCGGCGACGGCGCGGCCGGTCCGCTTCCGCCCCGGCGGGTGCGGGGCCGCCGCCATGACGGTGGTGGCGGCGCCGGTGGCGCGGGTGTGCCCGGTCCAGGCGGTGCCGTCCCACCAGTGCTCGACGGCCGGGTTGCCGGGGTCGGGGTACCAGCCCGGGGGCGTCATGCTCATGCGGTCACTCTAGGGGGTGTCCGTGCGGTCTCGCCCGGCCCGCGATGCCCCCCGCACGCCCGCTCGCCGCGCGGTCCGACGGCCGGGCGTCGTGCGACGCCCGGTGGTCGGGAGCGGGTGGACGTGGCCTACAGAGGGGTGACGTAGGCGCCGGAGATGCCTCCGTCGACGAGGAAGTCGGTGGCGTTGACGAACGACGAGTCGTCGCTCGCCAGGAACGCCACGGCAGCCGCGATCTCGTCGGCCTCGGCGAAGCGGCCGGCCGGGATGTGGACGAGGCGCCGGGCGGCGCGCTCCGGGTCCTTGGCGAACAGCTCCTGGAGGAGCGGGGTGTTCACCGGGCCGGGGCACAGGGCGTTGACGCGGATGCCCTCGCGGGCGAACTGCACCCCAAGCTCACGCGACATGGCGAGGACGCCGCCCTTGGAGGCGGTGTAGGAGATCTGGCTGGTGGCCGCGCCCATGACGGCCACGAACGAGGCGGTGTTGATGATGGAGCCCCTGCCCTGGCGCCGCATGTAGGGGATGGCTGCCTTGCAGCACAGGTAGACGGAGGTGAGGTTGACCTCCTGGACCCGCCTCCAGGCCTCCAGGCCGGTGGTGAGGATGGAGTCGTCGTCGGGAGGCGAGATGCCCGCGTTGTTGAAGGCTATGTCGACGCTGCCGTAGGTGTCGTACGCCGTCCTGAAGAGCGCCTCGACCTCGTCGGCGTCGGTGACGTCGACGCGTACGAAGGTGCCGCCGACCTCGTCGGCCGCCGCCTTGCCGGCCGTCCCGTCGATGTCGCCGCAGACCACGTTCGCGCCCTCGGAGGCGAGGCGGCGCGCGGCGGCGAGGCCGATGCCGCTGCCGGCGCCGGTGATGACGGCGGTACGGCCGGCCAGACGGCGGCACACGGTGTTCTCGGTCATGGGTCAGGCCTCCGTGCTGATGAAGACGTTCTTGGTTTCGGTGAAGGCGGTGAGGGCGTCGGGGCCGAGCTCGCGGCCGAGGCCGGACTGCTTGTAACCGCCGAACGGGGTCCAGTAGCGGACGCTGGAGTGGGAGTTGACGGAGAGGTTCCCGGCCCGGACGGCGCCCGAGACGCGCAGCGCCCGGCCGACGTCCCGGGTCCAGATGGAGCCGGACAGGCCGTACTCGGTGGCGTTGGCGAGCCGGACGGCGTCCGCCTCGTCGTCGAAGGGCAGGACGACGGCGACGGGACCGAAGACCTCCTCGACGGCGGCGGGCGCGTCGGGCGGGAGGCCGGTGAGAACGGTGGGCGGGAACCAGAAGCCGGGGCCCTCGGGGGCCTTGCCGCGGATGCCTTCGGCGCCGTCGGGGACGTACGACCGGACCCGCTCCAGCTGGGCCCGGGAGATGAGAGGGCCCATTTGCGTCCTCTCGTCGGACGGGTCGCCGACGACGATCTCCTCGATGGCGGGCGTGAGGAGTTCCAGGAAGCGGTCGTGGACGGAGCGCTGGACGAGGATGCGGGTGCGGGCGCAGCAGTCCTGGCCGGAGTTGTCCAGGAACGACATGGGGGTGGCGGCGGCCGCGGCCTCGATGTCGGCGTCGGCGAAGACGATGTTGGGGCTCTTGCCGCCGAGTTCGAGGGTCACGCGCTTCACGCGGTCGGCGCACTTGGCCATGATGGCCTTGCCGACGCGGGTGGAACCGGTGAAGACGATCTTGGCTACGCCGGGGTGCTCGACGAGCGCGTTCCCGGTGACGGCGCCCGCTCCCGGGAGTACCTGGAAGAGGTGCTCGGGGAGCCCCGCCTCCAGGGCGAGTTCGGCGAGCCGGAGGGCCGTGAGGGGCGTGGTCTCGGCGGGCTTGAGGAGGACCGCGTTGCCGGCCGCGAGGGCGGGCGCGGCGCCCCAGGCGGCGATGGGCATGGGGAAGTTCCACGGGGCGATGACGCCGATGACGCCCAGGGGTTCGAGGACGGTGACGTCGAGCCCGCCCGGGACGGGGATCTGGCGGCCGTTGAGGCGTTCCACTCCCCCGGCCGCGTAGTCGAGCAGGTCGCGGACGTTGCCGGCCTCCCAGCGGGCGTTGCCGAGGGTGTGGCCCGCCTCGCGGACCTCGAGCCTGGCCAGTTCCTCGACGTGCTCGTCGACGACGGCGGCGAAGCGGCGCAGCAGGCGGGCGCGGTCGGCGGGGGCCGCGGCGGCCCAGGTGCGCTGCGCGGCGCCGGCGCGGGCGACGGCGGCGTCGACGTCGGCGGGGGTGGCGGCCGGGACGGTCGCGACGACCTCTTCGGTGGCGGGGTCGAGGACGAGGTGCTCGGTGCTCACATGGCTCCTTGCGTGCGTTCGGGTTACCGGTGTTCGCGTGGCATGCGGGCGCGTCACATGCGTTCGAAGGAGCGGCGCAGCTCCCAGTCGGTCACCGCGGCGTCGAAGGCTTCCAGCTCGACCCGCGCCATGTTGCGGTAGTGGGCGACGACCTCGTCCCCGAAGGCGGCCCGGGCGATGGGGCTTCGCTCCCACAGCTCGGCGGCCTCGCGCAGGGTGGTGGGCACGTGGGCGTAGTCGGCGGCGTACGCGTTGCCGTCGCACGGCTCGGGCAGTTCCAGCTCCTGCTCGATGCCGTACAGCCCGGCCGCGACCAGGCCCGCGACGGCGAGGTGCGGGTTGACGTCACCGCCCGGGAGGCGGTTCTCGAACCGCATCGAGCGGCCGTGGCCGACCACCCGGAGGGAGCATGTGCGGTTGTCGTGTCCCCAGGCGACGGCGGTGGGCGCGAAGGAGCCGGGCTGGAAGCGCTTGTAGGAGTTGATGTTGGGCGCGTAGAGCAGGGAGAAGTCCCGCAGCGCGGCGAGCTGTCCGGCGAGGAAGTGCCGCATGACCGGGGACATGCCGTCGGGTCCGTCGCCCGCCATGACGTTGCGGCCGGGGTCGTCGAGGGACTGGAGCGACAGGTGGATGTGGCAGGAGTTGCCCTCGCGCTCGTTGTACTTCGCCATGAAGGTGAGCGAGACGCCCTCCTGGGAGGCGATCTCCTTGGCGCCGGTCTTGTAGATGGCGTGCTGGTCGCAGGTGACCAGGGCCTCGTCGTACTTGAACGCGATCTCGTGCTGGCCGGGGTTGCACTCGCCCTTGGCCGACTCGACGGTCAGTCCGGCGGCGGCCATGTCGTTGCGGATGCGGCGCAGCAGCGGCTCGATGCGCCCGGTGCCCAGGATGGAGTAGTCGATGTTGTACTGGTTCGCCGGGGTGAGACCGCGGTAGTCCGCGTTCCACGCCTGCTCGTAGGTGTCCTGGAAGACGATGAACTCGAGTTCGGTGCCGACGTGGGCGGTGAAACCGTGCTCGGCGAGCCGTTCCAGCTGGCGCCGCAGGACCTGGCGCGGCGCGGCGACGACGGGCGAGCCGTCGTTCCAGGCGAGGTCGGCGACGAGGAGGGCCGTGCCCTCGTTCCAGGGGACGCGCCGCAGCGTGGTCAGGTCGGGGCGCATGGCGAAGTCGCCGTAGCCCTTGGCCCAGGAGGACATGGCGTAGCCGTCGACGGTGTTGAGCTCCACGTCCACGGCGAGGAGGTAGTTGCAGCCCTCGGTGCCGTGCTCCAGTACCTCGTCGAGGAAGAACGGTGCGGCGAACCGCTTGCCCTGGAGCCGCCCTTGCATATCGGGGAAGGCCAGGACCACTGTGTCGATCTCACCGCTCGCGACGAGGGCACGGAGTTCCTCGACGTCGAGCGGGGGTTTGCGGTCTGCCACGGGATTGCTCCTCCTTCGGTCAGCCGGGAGCCATAAGGTATTGGGTGAGACCATTGCTTGGGAAGGGGAAACCGCGAGGTGGCGAAGAAGAGCTCGGGCCGCGGGCCCGGGGACCGGCTGGCCCCGGTGCTGCGGCCGGTGCGGGCGGGCAACGGCTTCGAGGAGGCCCTGGAGCAGATCCTCCAGGTCGTCCGGCTCGGACTGGTGCCCGGTGGCGAGCGGCTGCCCGCCGAGCGGGAGCTGGCCGAGCGCATGGGGATCAGCCGGGTCACGCTGCGCGAGGTGCTCAAGGTCCTCCAGGAGCAGGGCCTGGTGGAGAGCCGGCGCGGCCGCTACGGCGGAACGTTCGTGCTGCACCGGGAACGGACGCCCGGGGACACGGGCGAGGCGGAGCTGCGGCGCCGCATCGCGTCGGTGGACGTGGAGGACACGCTGCGCTTCCGCGAGGTGCTGGAGGTGGGCGCGGCGGGGCTGTGCGCCGCGCACGGGCTGCCGGAGGCGGGCGCCGAGCGCCTGCGCGCCGCGCTGCGGGCCACGCACGACGCGCCGCTGGACGACTACCGGCGCCAGGACACGCTGCTGCACCTGACGCTGGCGGAGCTGTCCGGTTCGCCGACGCTGACGGCGCAGTACGCGGCGGTGCGGGCGTCGGTGAACGACCTGCTGGACTGCATCCCCCTGCTCGTACGCAACCTGGAGCACTCGCAGCACCAGCACACCGCGGTGGTGGAGGCCGTCCTCGAAGGCGACGCGGACGCGGCGCGCGAGGTGATGCGGGAGCACTGCGCGGGGACGGCGGCGCTGCTGCGCGGGTTCCTGACGTAGACGGGTTGGACGGCCGCCGCACGGTCCGCCCCGCGCGAGCGGGGAGCGCGGGTGCCGGCGCGAGCGCGGGGCGCGGTCCGGCGTAACCCGAAAGTAACGCACGGGTCTTGCGCTCCCGCCCGCTCACCGCAAAGGTATGGGTCCATTCCATTGGGTCCCGACCACTGACGCGGGAGCACTGCTGCCATGACGCTGGAAGAAACCAAGGGCGCCGCACCCGCCACGGACGACTACCTCCGACGCCGGGCGCTGAGGCAGGGCAGCGCCGGCTGGCTGCTGCTCACCGGCCTGGGGGTCGGGTACGTCGTCTCCGGCGACTTCTCCGGCTGGAACATCGGCCTCAAGGAGGGCGGCTTCGGCGGGCTCGCGGCGGCGACCGCCCTGATGGGCGTGATGTACGCCTGCCTCGTCTACGCGCTGGCCGAGCTGTCCGCGATCCTCCCCGCGGCCGGCGGCGGCTACGGCTTCGCCCGCCGGGCGCTCGGCACCTGGGGCGGGTTCCTCACCGGGACGGCGATCCTCATCGAGTACATCCTCGCCCCGGCCGCCATCTCCATCTTCATCGGCGACTACGTCGAGTCCGTCGGTCTCTTCGGTCTGGAGTCGGGCTGGCCGGTCTACCTCGCCTGCTTCGTCGTCTTCATCGGCATCCACCTGTGGGGCGTCGGCGAGGCGCTGCGCTTCAGCCTGATCGTCACGGCGATCGCGGTGGCGGCGCTGCTCATCTTCGCGGTCGGGGCGTTCACCGAGTTCCGGGCGGACGGGCTGAACGACATCCCGGCCGACCCCTCGGCGTTCGGGGCGAACTCCTGGCTGCCCTTCGGACTGCTCGGCATCTGGGCCGCGTTCCCCTTCGGGATGTGGTTCTTCCTGGGGGTGGAGGGTGTCCCGCTCGCCGCCGAGGAGGCGAAGGACCCGGTGCGGTCCATGCCGCGGGCGCTCTCGCTGTCCCTGATGGTCCTGGTGCTCCTCGCCGTGCTGACGTTCTTCGCGTCGACGGGGGTCCGGGGGTCGGCCGCGATCCAGGACGCGGGCAACCCGCTGGTGGTGGCGCTCCAGGGGGACGGTGACCCGACCGCGCTGAGCCGGTTCGTCAACTACGCGGGCCTCGCCGGACTGGTCGCCTCGTTCTTCTCCCTCATCTACGCCGGTTCACGGCAGCTGTTCGCCTTGTCCCGCGCCGGGTACCTGCCCCGCTTCCTGTCGCTGACCAGCCGCCGCAAGTCCCCCTACCTGGGCCTGCTGATCCCCGGCGCGATCGGGTTCGCGCTGGCGGCGGCCACCGGGAACGGGGCGCGCATGCTGAACATCGCGGTGTTCGGTGCCACCATCAGTTACGCCCTGATGGCGCTGTCCCACATCGTGCTGCGGCGCCGGGAGCCGGACCTCCCGCGCCCGTACCGGACGCCCGGCGGGACCCTGACGTCCTCCGTGGCCTTCGTCCTGGCGCTGTCCGCGCTGGTGGCGACGTTCCTGGTGGACAAGGACGCGGCGTTCATGGCGCTGGGCGTCTACGGGGTCGCCCTGGCGTACTTCGCCTTCTACAGCCGGCACCGTCTCGTCGCGAACGCGCCCGAGGAGGAGTTCGCGGCGCTGGCGGCGGCCGAGGCCGAGCTCGAACGTGACTGAGAGGAAGGCCGGAGTGCCCGCCAGGCCGCTGATCGGCATCACGACCTACCTGGACCCGGCGAAGTGGGGCGTGTGGGAGATGCGGGCGGCGCTGCTGCCCGAGACGTACCCCCGCCTCGTCCAGGCGGCGGGCGGCATCGCCGTGATGCTCCCGCCGGAGGTGCCCCGGGTCGCCGCGGAGGTGGCCACGGAGGTGGTCGCCCGGCTCGACGGCCTCGTCGTCGCGGGCGGCGCGGACGTCGACCCCGCCCGGTACGGGGCCGACCGCGACCCGCGTACGGGCCCGGCGGCCGCGGAGCGCGACGTGTGGGAGCTGGCGCTGATCGGGGCGGCGCTGGCGGCGGGCACCCCGGTGCTCGGCATCTGCCGGGGCATGCAGCTGCTGAACGTGGCCCTCGGCGGCACGCTGGTGCAGCACCTGGACGGCCACACCGGCGGGGTCGGCGTGTTCGGCGCCCACACCGTGAAGCCGGTGCCGGGCACCCGGTTCGCCGCGCTGGCCGGCGAGGCGGCGACGGTCCCGGCGTACCACCACCAGGCGGTGGACCGGCTGGGCGACGGCCTGCTCGCCTCGGCCCACGCGGAGGACGGCACCGTGGAGGCGGTGGAGCTGGCGGACGGTCGGTGGGTGCTGGGCGTGCAGTGGCACCCGGAGATGGGCACCGACCTGCGGGTGATGGAGGGGCTGGTCGCGGCGGCCTCGTCGTGAACGCGCGCGAGGCCCGGGCCGCCGATGAGCGGGCCGGGCCTCGCGCCGCTCAGGCCGCGGGGAGCCGGGGCAGTTCCTCGGGGAAGGTCCGCGGCTCCTGGCAGTCGGCAGCCTTGTACGTGTGGCGAGCGAGCTGGTAGGCGAAGTCGACGAGGACCTGCCGCAACTCGTTCCCGTGGACGCGGGTCTCACCGATGGTGCGGGCGTCGACGCTCAGCGCATAGGCGTTCCGCGCCTCGCCGGGCTTCTTGCCGGGCGGGGTGCAGGGGACGTACACGTAGGCGTGGTCCGGGTGCACGACGGCCCTGATGTCGCCGGACGACACCTCGACCGGGTCCACCACGTACCCCTGCTTCGCGTAGTAGTCACGCCACGGACCGGAAGCCGAGTCACGGGACTCCACCTCTCCCGAGATGACGGAGCCACCGCTGGTGCGTACGTAGCAGGCGAAGAAGAAATCCCCGTCCGACAGCCGGCGGAGCTTCCCCCGCTCCTCGGCCGAACGCGCCGAGGGCAGGGCACGGGCCGCCGTCGCCCGGTCCACCGCACCGTCGCACGGCCGGTCAGGCAGCCTGTCGATGCCCTTGGTGAAGATCTCCAGATACCCGAACACCGCCGCGATCGCCACCAGGCAACCTATCCCCGCGGTGCCGAGGTTCTTCTTTCGACGTGCCTGCATGAGGCCTTCCACATCCACTCGACGTTACGCGGCCGGCCGGGCGTGGGAGTCCTCCAGCATGCCGTCGCTCAGATCCCAGCCCTCCTGAATCGCCACGCGGATCATGTTCCGCGTGGCATCTTCTGTCAATTCCTTGGAACCATGCTCCCCGATGGCCTTGACGGCGCTTTCCTGCGTCTGGTGGTTGGCCGACTTCTGGGCGTCGTTCAAGTTCCCGGCAGTGTCGTAAAGGGCCTGGTCCAACGCTCCGTCGATCTGCTGGGCGTCGATGAGACGGTCGACGGACATACCGGCGATTCCGCCGAAGAAGCCGCTGGCCGCGGCGGCCGTCGCGGCCACCGCCGGAGCCGTTCCCACCAGGGCGACAGTACCCACGCCCACACCGGCGGACAGGATGGACTTGACGACGTCGCCCTTGGTCTTGAGGGCGGTGTTCGCGTCCTTCTCGGCCTCCAGGTCGCCGGTGATCCCGGCGTCCGCGACCGAGTGTCCGACGATGCCCTCGATGATGCCGGCGTTCGTGGAGATGGCCTTGACCGCGTCCTCCGTCTTCCCGTCGAAGAGCTCCGGCTGGGCGATGTGCGCTTCCAGGGAACTGGCCGTGTAGACGCTCTCCCCGACGATGATCGCGGCGCGGCCCATGGGGTCACGAGCCGTCTCGTACAGGAACCGCGTGGTATCCCGCTTGTCGAGTCCATTGGGATCCTGGCTGTTGCTCCAGAAGATCGACTCGGCTCCCTCGCCGGCGAGCGACCGGCTGATCTCCGGCATGTAGGCGGCCGCCATGTCGCCGAAGCTCTCGCCCGTGGCCTTGTTGACCAGTTCGGCGCCGGTCTCCGGCTGCGCGACCGCGTGCATGACCTCCTGCATCAGGGCGACCTGCTCCCCGCTGTGCGGCCGGATGTCGGTCGCCTTCTCGCCGTCCCCGTAGCCCGTCACCGCCGCCTCGAGCGCCTGCGCCACCGCACCGTCGCGGTCGGTGTACCGGGTGCTCTCCAGCATGTGCTCGAAGACCTTCTTGTCGTCGAAGGTGTCGAGCGCGGCCTCCGGATTGTGCGACAGGGCCTTCATGTAGCCGATCAGCGGGTCCCGGCCGTCGTCGTCGCCGAAGACGAGGTCCGTGACGTTCCCGGCCTTCCACAGGTCGTTGGTTCCCATGCCGGTCATACCGGCCGGCGCCATGTCCATCTTCAGGAGCTGCTTGCCGTAGGCGTCGAGGAACTCGGCGTCGTACTTGCCGTGGTGCATCAGGCTGCTCATGACCTGGTAGCCCATGGCGCCGTTCGGACGCAACGGGTCGGCGGCATTGGTCCGGAAGGCCGTGGTCGCCTCGTCGAGGACCTTCTGCTTCCACTTCTCCATGCCGTCCGCGTCGGAGAGGGTGGCGGTGGCGAGCGTCATGCTCAGGTCCTTCTGAAGGCTTTGGAGCTGCTTGAGCTCCTCACCCCTCGCCCCGGCGTGGAGCTCGGCGACGTCGTTCCAGAACTGCAGGGTCTCCTTGCCGCCGAGCTTCGAGGCGAACTGCGCGGCGAAGAGCTCGTCGTTCTTGTACGTGGCCATGGTCCGCTGGAACTCGGCGAGCTCCGCGGGTGACATCTTCTTGGCGTCCTTGGCGAGCTTGGCCATCTCGTCGGCCTTCTTCAACGCGTCGGCGGCCGAGTCCCGGTCGCCGTGCTTGACGCCGGAGAAGCCGTGGTCCGCCTGCTCGGCGATCGCCCGCAGGACACGGGCGGCGGTGGAGTCGCTCGTCGTGGCCTGGTTGAGGATGCGCTGGACGGTGTCCCGCAGCAGTTCGGCCTTCCGCTCCGTACCCGGCGGCTCCGGGTGGACGGCTGCCATGACGCGGAAGCCGCCGTCCTTCTCTCCGTAAACGGACAGCTTGTCCTTGTCGAAACCGTCGTCGAGGGCCTTCTTCAACTGGTCCCGATAGCCGACGAGCTCGTCGTGGGTGTCCTTGAGGATGTCGCGGATCGAGGTGGCCTGGGTGAGGGCGTCGGAGAACTCCCCGGCCGTCTTGGCGATGAACTCGCGCGAGACGGTGGCGTTGACACCCGCCCAGTTGGCCTTGTCGGCCTTGGCCTTCATGTCGTCCCGCGACCGCTTCTCCAGGGTCGTGAGGTTCTTGACCACCGTGGACCAGTCGGTGATCGCGGTGCTGAGCGTGGAGAAGGTGGCGTGGCGCAGTGCTTCGAGGTCCATCAGCGCTTCGTCCCCTCGTCGAAGCCCTTGATCAGGGCCGTGATGCTGCTGGTGGTCGACGCGATGTGGTACTCGTCGCCCGCGTGGGCCTTCTTGGTGAAGTCCATGTGGTTGGAGATGTGGGCGCAGGCGTCGAGGAGGGTCGTGAGCGACTTCTCCCACCGCTCCTGCACCGTGTGCAGGGCGCCGCCGAGCTCGAACTCCTGCGTCGTGAGGTCCTTGGCGGCGGTCTGACTGCTGGACCAGGCGTCACGGCCGTACCGCCCCAGGTCTTCGAACAGCTTGAACGCGCTGTCGCCGACCGCGGCCAGATCCTGCTGATCGACCGTCAGGTCGCCCTGCTGCCCGGCGCCGCCCTTCTCGCTCGGCACCTGGTTCAGTTGCATTCGCGAGGAGCTTCTGGCACCGGCGTCGGCCTTCAGTTGCTCCCATTCGTCCCACGCCATCTGGTGGACTCCTTCCCCCGTACGGACAAGCAAATGATCGACGTTCCAGACGGAAACGGACTCAAGGTGCCCGGTACACGTCAAAGGTTGACCCTACACATGGAGTTGGGGCGGGCCGTCCGCCCTGCTCCCCCGGCGTCCGCCCCTACCCCCGAGCCAGGGACAGCAGGTCGCGGGCCGGGCCGGTGGGCAGCGGACCCGTGGGCCAGACGGCGCGCAGGGCGCGGTGCAGGCGCACGCCCTCCACCGGGACCTCGACCAGGCGACGGGAGGCGAGCTCCTCGGTGACGGCCAGCTCGCTCAGCACCGCCGGCCCGGCCCCGGTGACCGCCGCCGCCTTCACGGCCGTCGTGGAGGCGAGCTCCAGCAGCGGGGCGGCCAGTCCGCCGTACTCCGCCAGCGCCGCGTCCAGCACCTGCCGGGTGCCCGAGCCGTGTTCGCGCAGCACCAGCGGGGTGGCCGCCAGTTCGGCGGGCGTCAGGGGGGCGCGGCGGCGGGCCCACCGGTGGGACGGGGCCGCGACCACCACGAGCCGGTCGTGGGCGACGACCACCGAGTCCAGGCCCTCGGGGACGGCGAGGCCCTCGACGTATCCCAGGTCCGCGTCCCCCGCCAGCAGGCCGGCCGCGACGGCGGTGGAGTTGCCGGCCCGCAGCGACACCGCCGTGTCGGGGCGTTCGGCCCGCAGGGCGATGAGCCAGCCGGGCAGCAGGTACTCGGCGATGGTCATGGAGGCCGCCACCCGCAGCCGCGAGTCCCGCCGGTCGCGCAGCGCCTGGGCGCCCGCGTCGAACGCCTCCGCGGCCTCGACGACGCGCCGCGCCCAGTCGGTGACCAGGGTGCCGGCGGCGGTGAGCCGGGAGCCACGCGGGGAGCGGTCCACCAGCGCGACGCCCAGTTGCCGTTCCATGGAGCGAATGCGGCTGCTGGCGGCCGGCTGGGTGATGCCGACCTCGCGCGCCGCCCGGCCGAGGCTGCCGTGCCGGGCGACGGCGAGAAGCAGCTCCAGGGCCCCGAGATCGGGCACGCGATGCGAGAGAGTCATAAATTCAGTTTATGGGGTCATAGGAACATGATCTCTGGTCGGGCGCATCGGCGCAGGTCAGGGTGGTCTTATGGCAACCCTCGCGCATCAGCTCCCTCTCCGCCGCCCCCGCGCCATGGCCGTCCGGCACCTCGGACCCAACTGGTACGCGACGGTGATGGGCACCGCGATCGTCGCCGGCGCGGGCGCCTCGCTGCCCGTCCGCGTCCCGGGCCTGCGCACCGCCTGTGCGGTCGTCTGGGCGCTGTCGCTGCTGATGCTGCTCGTCCTGCTCGCGGCGCGCGCCCTGCACTGGGCGCACCACCGGGACCAGGCGCGTGCCCACCTGCTGGATCCGGCCGTCGCCCCGTTCTACGGGTGCCTGGCCATGGCGCTGGTATCGGTCGGCGGCGGCGCGCTCGTCGCCGGCGCGGACTGGCTCGGTCCGGTCGCGGCGGTCACCCTCGACGCGACCCTGTTCCTCACGGGAACGGTGATCGGCCTGACGGTCGCGGTGACCGTCCCGTATCTGATGGTGGTGCACCACACGGTCGACTCCGCGTCCCCGGTGTGGCTGCTGCCCGTCGTGTCGCCCATGGTCTCGGCGGCGCTCGGCCCCCTGCTGGTGCCGCACCTGCCGGCCGGCCAGTGGCGGCTGACGCTGCTGATCGCCTGTTACGGCATGTTCGGACTGAGCCTGCTGGCGACCCTGGTGGTGCTGCCGCTGGTCTTCGGCCGGCTGGTGACCGGCGGCCCGCTGCCGCTCGCCCTGACGCCCACGCTGTTCCTGGTGCTCGGGCCGCTGGGCCAGTCCACGACGGCCGCCGCCACGTTCGCCGACGCGGCGCCGGACGTGCCGTACGCGGGCGTGGCCGCCGTGCTGTACGGGGTGCCGGTCATGGGCTTCGCCCTGCTGTGGCTGGCGCTGGCCGGGGCCATGGTGGTGCGGGCGTGGCGGCGGGGCATGGGGTTCGCGATGACGTGGTGGGCGTTCACCTTCCCCGTCGGGACGTGCGTGACCGCCGCGGAGGGGCTGGCGCGGCACACCGGGCTGGCGGCGCTGCGCTGGCTGGCGGTGGTGCTGTACGTGCTGCTGGTGGCGGCGTGGCTGACGGCGGCGGTCAGGACGGTCCGTGGACTGGCCGGTGGAGCGCTGCTCGCAGCGCCGCAGGGGCCTGGGCGAGCGACGGCCCGTACCACGTGAGGTACCGGCCGTCGACGAGCGCTGCGGGCAGCCCGCCGAACGCCTCGGGGCCGTCGTCGGCGGTGAAGCGGTACGGCTCGTCCGGCAGGACGACGAGGTCGGCGCCGCGGGCGCGGAGCTCGTCGAGCGATACGCGCGGATAGCGCTCGGGGTGGTCCGCGTACACGTTCACGACGCCGAGACGGGCCAGCAGGTCGCCCGCGAAGGTCTCGCGGCCCAGCACCATCCAGGGGCGGCGCCAGACGGGCACCACCGCTCTGCGGTACGCGCCCGGGGGCGGCACCCGCGCCCAGGCCGCCTCGGCCTCCGCCAGCCAGCGCGGGCGCTCCGGTACGCCGCAGGCGCGCAGCACCCTGTCCAGCTCGGCGAACGCCTGGTCCAGGCCGCGCACCTCGGTGACCAGGACGTCCGGCCCGGCGGCGCGCAGCGCGGCGAGGTCGGGGGCCCGGTTCTCCTCCTCGTTGGCGACGACGAGGTCGGGGCGGAGGGCGGCGATCGCGGCGACGTCCGGGTTCTTGGTGCCCCCGATACGGGTGACGTCGAGACCGGCGGGGTGGGTGCACCAGTCCGTGGCACCGACCAGCAGGCCGGGGGCCGTGACGGCGACGGCCTCGGTGAGCGAGGGGACGAGCGACACCACCCGCATCAGAAGGACCCCGTCCGCATCAGGTGGTCGTCTCGATGTGCTCGGCGACGGAGACGACGAGGATCCGGGTGTGTGGGTCGCCCGCCCGCCAGCGGTGGCGGACGCCGCCGGAGAGGTACAGCGTGTCGCCGCGCTCCAGCCGGTACGCCCGGCCCTCGGCCTCCACCTGGGCGGCGCCGTCGGCGACGTACAGCATGGCGTCGTTGCGCAGCACCAGCTCGCGGCCCGCGTCGTGCTCGCCGGTGAACTCCTCGGCGTGCATCTGGTGCTGGCCCCGCACCAGGGCCCGCGCACCGGGCCGGCCGGGGTCGTCGGTGGCGCGTACGACGTCGACCGTGCGTGCCGGGTCGGCGGCGTCGAGCAGCGCCACGGTGGTGGTCTCCAGGGCGTCCGCGATCTGCTGGAGCGAGCGTTCGCTGGGGCGGGCGCGCTCGTTCTCGATCTGGCTCAGGAAGGGCACGGACAGCCCACTGCGCTCGGCCACCGCGGCGAGGGTGAGCGCCATGGCTCTTCGCCTCCTGCGGACGGCCACGCCCACCCGGAGCGTCTCCTTCTCGTCCATCTCCTCGGCTCCCTCCCTCTGCGACCACCTTACGCAGCGGCGGTACCACCGAGTAGCGCAACGGGAGGGAAAGACGCGAAGCGACGGGGCCCGGGAAGCGTCCGCGACGTGGGGGTGCTGTCGGAAGGGGGCGCTGTCAGTGGGGTGCGGCATGATCGGAGACGTGACGCGACGCCTGATGCTCCTCGACACCGCTTCCCTCTACTTCCGCGCCTACTTCGGGGTCCCCGACTCCGTGAAGGCCCCGGACGGCACGCCGGTCAACGCCGTGCGGGGGCTGCTGGACTTCATCGCCCGGCTGGTCCAGGACCGGCGGCCGGACGACCTGGTGGCCTGCATGGACGCCGACTGGCGGCCGGCCTGGCGGGTGGAGCTGATCCCGTCGTACAAGGCGCACCGGGTCGCGCGGGAGACGGAGGCGGGGCCGGACGAGGAGGAGGTCCCGGACACGCTGTCGCCCCAGGTCCCGGTGATCGAGGCGGTGCTCGACGCGCTGGGCATCGCCCGGGTGGGCGTCGCCGGGTACGAGGCGGACGACGTCATCGGGACCCTGGCGGGGCGGGCGGCGGGCCCGGTGGACATCGTGACCGGCGACCGGGACCTGTACCAGCTGGTGGACGACGCCCGGGGGGTGCGGGTGCTGTATCCGCTCAAGGGGGTCGGCACGCTCCAGGTCACGGACGAGGCGTGGCTGCGTGCCAAGTACGGCGTGGACGGGCCGGGTTACGCGGACCTGGCGCTGCTGCGCGGCGACCCGAGCGACGGGCTCCCGGGCGTGCCGGGCATCGGTGAGAAGACGGCGGCCAAGCTGCTGGACACCTACGGTGACCTGGCCGGGATCATGGCGGCGGTGGACGATCCGGCCTCGGGGCTCACGCCCGCGCAGCGCCGTCGGATCGACGAGGCGCGGGACTACGTGGCGGTCGCGCCGAAGGTGGTCCGGGTCGCCGGGGACGTACCCCTGCCGGATCACGACCCGGCGCTGCCGGCCCGGCCGCGCGACCCGGCCGAGCTGGAGAGGCTGGCGTCGCGCTGGGGGCTGGGCGGCTCCCTCGACCGGCTCCTCACGACTCTCCGGGGCTGAAGTGTTAGCTTAGGTAAGCCTAAGCAACCATACTCTCGGGGAGACCACCGTGGCGGAACAGCCGGCTCGCAAGGCACCCAAGGCGCGAGAGGCACGTGTCGTGCGCACCGAACGGCTCACGCCGCACATGGTGCGCATCGTCCTCGGCGGTGACGGACTGGACGGGTTCACCGCGGACGAGTTCACCGACCACTACATCAAGCTGCTCTTCGCGGCGCCCGGCGTGACCTACCCGGAGCCGTTCGACATGACGCGGATCCGCGAGGAGTTCCCGCGCGAGCAGTGGCCCACCACACGTACGTACACGGTGCGGGCGTGGGACTCCGCCCAGCGCGAGCTGACGGTCGACTTCGTCGTCCACGGCGACGAGGGCCTGGCCGGTCCATGGGCGGCCCGGGCGGGGGTGGGCGACACGGTGCGCTTCCTGGGACCGGGCGGGGGGTATGCCCCGGACCCGGCGGCGGACAGGCACCTGCTGGTGGGCGACGAGAGCGCGCTGCCCGCGATCGCCGCGTCGCTGGAGCGGCTGCCGGAGGACGCCGTGGGGCACGCCCTGATCGAGGTCGAGTCCCCCGATGAGGAGCAGAAGGTCGCCGTCCCGCCGGGCGTGGAGCTCCGCTGGCTGCACCGCGCCGGACGTCCGGTCGGCGAGGCGCTGCTGGCCGCGGTGCGGGGCCTGGACATCCCGCCGGGCGACGTGCACGCGTTCGTCCACGGCGAGGCGGGTTTCGTCAGGGACCTGCGCCGTCACCTCCGGCTGGAGCGCCGTATCCCCCTCGAGCGCCTCTCCATCTCGGGCTACTGGCGCCTGGGCAAGACGGACGAGGCCTGGCGCGCGATCAAGCGGGACTGGAACGAGCAGGTGGAGCGCGAGCAGGAGACCCCGCCGACCGCCGCCTGAGCCCTCCCGCGGCCCCGTTCACGACTCCGCCGCCAGGGGGCCGCGCCCGCCGCGGCCGAGCCGCTGCGGCTACGGGCGCCCGGACGCCCGGTCCCGCCGGTGCCCCGCGCCCGGACTGGCCAGGAACCCTCCCGCACGGGCACCGCGGTGTCGGCCCGGACGCGGCCGGGAGGCCACGCGCCGGGCGCGCCGCCGTCCCGCCGGGAACGGGCCGCGCGCCCGCCCCACCGGGAACGGGCCCCAGCCCCACGCCCGGCACGGGCCACACCCCACGGCCCACCACACCCGGCACCGCCCCCGCCGGCACCCGCCCGGCGCATCGCCGCATCCAACACCGGCCCCACGCCACGGGCCTCACACCCCACACCCGGCAGGCCCCACGCCCCACCACGCCCAACACCGGCCCCACGCCCCGCACACGCCCCGCCCGCCCGGCGCGGGGGTCAGCCGCCACCACCGCCCCCGCCCGCACGGGCGCCGCCCTCGCCGCCACCGCTCCCGCCCCGGCCGCGACGCCCGTCGCCGCCCCGGTCCGGTTCACCGGCTCCGCGTCCGGCCCCGCCGCCTTCGCGGACCTCCCCGCCCTCGCGCTGCGCCTCGCCCCCGCGCCGCTCTCCGTCCTCCCCGCGCCCGTCTCCGTACGCCCGGGCCGAGGCGTCCACGTGCGCGAGCCGTCGCAGGGCCGCCAGGACCGCGTCGCCCAGCACGGTTCCGACCACCGCGCTCTCCACCAGGTCCTCGCGCCTGGCGTTGCGCGCCACGTACGCGAGGTCGGCGCGGGCGACCCGCTCGGCGGCGTCCGCGTAGTCGTCCAGCATTTCCACGAACGCCCCGTGCCCCACCCGCTGGAGCGCCGCGAGCGCGCCGGCCAGGGCCTGGGCCTGGGGACTCTTCACATCCACCCGCCAGCCGTGCCTGGCGACGAGTTCCGACACCGCGGTCCGTGCCGCGTCCAGCGCTGCGTCGGGCTCGCCGACGGGCCGCGAGGCGAGGCGGTCGGCGGCCTCGCCCAGCACCTTGTGAACCGGCCGGCCGGTGTCGTCGACCGCGGCGAGCACCTCGCGGATCGCGGCCACCGACAGCCCGCCCTCGTCCAGCAGCGCCCGGATGAGCCGCAGCCTGCGTTCGTGCCCCTCGTCGTAGCTGGCCTGGTTGGGGCTGCTCAAGCGTCCCGCCGGGAGGAGGCCCTCCCGTACGTAGTACTTGATCGTCGGCACCGACACCCCGGTCCTGCGGCTCAACTCGCCGATGCGCACGCGGCGCTCACCTTCTTCTTCGTCGTCCGGCCTTGCCAAGTCGCCGCCCATCATAGATAGTCCCACTACCGGATAGCAGAGAGTGCCACTATCCAATTACAGGGGGGTTCAGGGATCATGTCCCTTCGCAGCCGACTTTCCGGCCTCCACAGGCCGTTGACGCTCTTCTCCGGAGCGATGGTGGTCCTCGCCGTCGTGTCCGCGGCCGGCCTGGCCGTCGACGACCGCGTGGTCGTGGGCGCACCGGTCTGGTCCAAGCCGTTGAAGTTCTCCGTCTCCTTCGTCGCCTATTGCCTCTCGCTGGCGTGGATGCTCTCCCTGCTCCCGCGCTTCCGGCGGGCGGGCTGGTGGGCGGGGACGGTCGTCGCGGTGGCGGGCGCGGCGGAGATGGTCGTGATCACCGGCCAGGCGGTCCGTGGCAGGCGCAGCCACTTCAATCGCGAAACGCCGTTCGACGCCGCGCTGTTCGACGTCATGGGGGCGACCATCGTCGCCCTGTGGGTCGCGACGCTCGTCCTCGCCGTCCTCCTCTTCCGCGCTCCCCTCGCGGACCGGGCGTCCGCCTGGGCCATCAGGCTGAGCACAGTGCTCACGCTGACGGGCGCGGGGCTCGGCTTCCTGATGACGCTGCCGACACCCGACCAGCGGGACGGCACCTCCGACACCCTCGGCGCGCACGCCGTCGGCGTCCCGGACGGCGGTCCGGGCATGCCCCTCACCGGCTGGTCGACGACCGGCGGCGACCTGCGCGTCCCGCACTTCGTGGGCATGCACGCCCTGCAGCTGCTCCCGCTCCTGGCCCTGGCCCTCCTGGCCCTGGCTCCGCGCTTCACCCGGCTGAGCGACGAGCGGCTCCGGCTCCGCCTGGTGCTGGTGGCCTCGGCGGCGTACGCGGCGGTCCTCGCCCTGCTCACCTGGCAGGCGCTGCGCGGGCAGCCACTGGTCCACCCCGACGGGACGACGCTCACCGCGGCCGCCCTGGTCCTGGTCGTCCTCGGGACGGCGACGTGGGCAGTGCTGCGCCGCCCGGCCGCCGCCCCCGCACTTCCCCCGGCCCCCGCACACCCCTCCAAGGAACCGGAGCACGCGGCATGACCGTCTTCCTCTTCGAGCTCTCCTTCTACCTGGCCGCACCGGTCTGGCTGTTGATGATCCTGGCCCCCAACTGGTCCTGGACGTCCCGGATCGCCGCGTCGCCCCTCACCGTCGTCCCCATCCTGCTGGTCTACCTCGGCCTGGCCGTACCGGTGTTCCCCGACCTGTGGACCGCCGTACGCGAACCCGACCTGGACACGTTCCGCGCCCTGGTCGCCCTCGCCGACGGCGCCGGCGCGATCTGGGCCCAGGTCATCGCCTGGGACCTGCTGATCGGCCAGTGGATGTACCTGGAAGCCCGCCGCCTCGGCCTCCACCCGCTCCTGACCGGCCCCCTGCTGCTCCTGACCGTCCTGCTGTCCCCCATCGGCCTTCTGCTGTTCCTCGCCGTCCGCGCGACCCGCCTCCGGACCCCGTCCCCCCACGACGACCGCCCCGCCCTACGCTGACGCCGTACGTCACGGCGACCGGGTACTGCGCACGCCCGGGCTCGTCGCGTTGGCCGAGGGGCTCGCGGCCGGTCCCGGGCAGTGACGAAGGGCCCGGCCGGGAAAGCCCCGGCCGGGCCCTTCGTCGGTGTCGGCCGCGGACGCCGACGGGGTCAGCCCACGGAGCTGTAGGCGACGACGCCCCGCAGCAGCGCGTCGACCGCCTTGCGGGCGTTCTTGGAGACCGTGCTGTTCTCCCTCGGTGCGGCCGCCGCGATCTGGCCGAGGACGTCGATGACCTGCTTGCACCAGCGGACGAAGTCGCCGGCCGGCATCTCGGCCTCGCGCAGCACCTCGTCGAGGCCCTTGTCGGAGGCCCACTGGTAGGCGGCCCAGGCGAACCCGAGGTCGGGTTCCCGCTGGCCGACGCCCTCCGCCTGGTTGATGCGGAAGTCCTCCTCCAGGGCGTCCAGCCGTCCCCAGATCCGCACCATCTCGCCGAGCGCCGCCTTGGCCTTCCCGGACGGCAGCTTCGGCGCGACCGCGTCGTCCGCCTGCCGGGCCTCGTAGACCAGGGCCGAGACGCACGCGGCCAGTTCGGCCGGGTTGAGGCCCTCCCAGACGTCGTCGCGCAGGCACTCACTGGCCAGCAGGTCCAACTCGCCGTAGAGGCGGGCGAGCCGCTTGCCGTGCTCCGTGACCTCGTCGCCGCGCAGGTAGTCCATCTCCGTCAGCAGCGCGACGATCCGGTCGAAGGTGCGGGCGATGGTGTTCGTACGCCCCTCGATGCGCCGCTCCAACTGCCGCGTGTCGCGCTGCAGCCGGTGGTACCGCTCGGCCCACCGCGCGTGGTCCTCCCGCTCGTCGCACCCGTGGCAGGGGTGTGCGCGCAGCGCCGTGCGCAGGCGGGAGATCTCCCGGTCGTCGGCGGCGGCGGAGCGCTGCTTGCGGTGCCGCTCCGGCGCCATGTGCCCGGCCTTGGTCCGCAGCGCGGACGCCAGGTCGCGCCGCGACTGCGGGGAGCGCGGGTTGAACGACTTGGGAATGCGCATCCGCTCCAGCGGCTCCACCGGCACCGGGAAGTCGATCGACGCCAGCCGCTTGACCTGCCGCTCGGCGGTGAGCACCAGCGGGCGCGGCCCGTCCTGGTGCTCGAAGCCCCGGTGCCCGTTGGCCCGTCCGGCCGGCAACCCCGGGTCCAGCACCAGCGCGAGCCCGGCGAACTTGCCCGTCGGCACATGGATGACGTCGCCCGGCTTGAGCCGCTCCAGCGACGTGGCGGCGGCCACCCGGCGCTGCGCGGCACCCTGCTTGGCCAGCTCCGTCTCACGTTCCTTGAGCTCGCGGCGCAGCCGCGCGTACTCCTCGAAGTCGCCGAGGTGGCACGTCATGCCCTCCCGGTAGCCGTCGAGCCCCTCCTCGTTCCGCTGGACCTGGCGGGAGATCCCGACCACCGACCGGTCCGCCTGGAACTGCGCGAACGAGGTCTCCAGCAGCTCGCGCGAGCGGTGCCGGCCGAACTGGTCGACCAGGTTGACCGCCATGTTGTACGACGGCTTGAAGCTGGAACGCAGCGGGTACGTACGGGTGCCGGCCAGGCCCGCGAGGTGGCCGGGGTCCATGCCGCGCTGCCAGAGCACGACCGCGTGCCCCTCGACGTCGATGCCGCGCCGCCCCGCGCGCCCGGTGAGCTGGGTGTACTCGCCCGGCGTGATGTCGGCGTGCTGCTCGCCGTTCCACTTGACCAGCTTCTCCAGCACCACCGAGCGGGCAGGCATGTTGATGCCGAGCGCCAGCGTCTCCGTGGCGAACACGGCCTTGACCAGGCCGCGTACGAACAGGTCCTCGACGACCTCCTTGAAGGTCGGGAGCATGCCCGCGTGGTGCGCCGCGATACCCCGCTCCAGGCCCTCCAGCCACTCGTAGTACCCGAGGACGTGCAGGTCCTCGGTGGGGATCGAGGCGGTGCGCTGCTCGACGATCTCCCGGACGCGGGCGCGCCCCTCCTCGTCGTTCAGACGGAGCCCGGCGTACAGGCACTGCTGTACGGCCGACTCGCAGCCCGCGCGGCTGAAGATGAACGTGATCGCGGGCAGCAGCCCCTCGGCGTCCAGCCGCTCGATGACCTCGGGCCGTCCCGGTGTCCAGATCCGCGAGCGCTGCCGCCGCTCCCGCTCGCGGTCGGCCTCCCGGCCGCGCCGCCGGTCACGGCCGCCCATCGGGCGCGAGTTCTCCATGCGCGCGAGGCGCACCAGGTCGGGGTTGACCTCCCGCCGCCCGGAGCCGCGGCCGCCGTGGTCGGTCTCCTCCTCGAAGAGGTCGTAGATCCGGCGTCCCGCCAGGACGTGCTGCCACAGCGGCACCGGCCGGCTCTCGGAGACGATCACCTCGGTGTCGCCGCGGACCGTGTCGAGCCAGTCACCGAACTCCTCGGCGTTGGACACGGTCGCGGAGAGCGAGACCAGGGTCACGGACTCGGGGAGGTGGATGATCACTTCCTCCCAGACGGCTCCGCGGAACCGGTCCGAGAGGTAGTGCACCTCGTCCATCACCACATACCCCAAACCCCGGAGGGACTGGGAGCCCGCGTACAGCATGTTGCGGAGCACCTCGGTGGTCATGACCACCACCGGCGCCTCGGAGTTCACGCTGTTGTCGCCGGTCAGGAGACCGACCTTGTCCGCCCCGTACCGCTTGACGAGGTCCGCGTACTTCTGGTTGGACAGGGCCTTGATGGGCGTGGTGTAGAAGCACTTGCGCCCCTGCTCCAGGGCGAGGTGCACGGCGAACTCACCGACGATGGTCTTGCCCGAGCCGGTGGGTGCCGCGACGAGTACCCCCTTGCCCGCCTCGAGGGCCTGGCATGCCTCGATCTGGAACGGGTCCAGCTCGAAGTCGTACAGGGCGCGGAATGGAGCGAGCGCGGTCGCCTCCTCGGCGGCACGGCGCCGGGCGGCTGCGTACGCTTCCGCGGGTGTGAGTTCTTCTGTCATCTTGTCTTCGAGCCTACCCGCCGCCACTGACAGTCAGCCGATCTTTAATCACCTCCTCGTTCCGTGACCGGGGGCGTACGCGGCGGAGACGGCCGAAGGCCCTCCAGGTCGCCTGGAGGGCCTTCGTTCGCATGGGCGTGCGCCGGGCGCACTCGTCAGGTGATGTCGTCGTACCCGCTGCCGTTCAGCCGCTGCGAGCGGCCTCCGTCCGCCTGCTCGGGCAGGGCGGGCGCGGAGGGGACGGGCTCGACGGCGCCGATGGCCTCGGGCGTGAGGTCCAGCTCGGAGGCTTCGTCCTCGCTCAGCTCGGCATCCCGATTCCCGCGTCGCCGGCGCACGTCGTTCAGCAGCGAGAACCCGGTCGCCAGGAAGTACAGCACAGCAAGCGGCCCCGCCAGCAGCAGCATGGAGAGCGGCTCGCCGCCAGGAGTGGCGATGGCCGCGAACGCGGTGAGGCCGATGATCATGCCACGCCACCAGCCGAGCATCCGCTTGCCGCTGATGGCGCCCGTCATGTTGAGGGCGATGAGAAGCAGGGGCAGCTCGAAGGCGAGGCCGAAAACGATCACCATGCGGGTGATCAGGTCGAGATAGTCGTCGAGTGAGATTTGGTTCTGCGTATCGGACGGCGTGAAGCTGAGCATGATCGCCGCTGTCTGCGGCAGGATCGCGTACGCGAGGTAGGCACCCGCCACGAACAGAGGGACGCCTGCCGCCACGAACGCATAGGCGTAACGCCTCTCGTGCCGGTGCAGGCCCGGGGCGACGAACGCCCACAGCTGGTAAAGCCACACGGGGGTCGCCGCAAGGACGCCCGCCATGAGGGCGACCTTGAGGGCAATCGTGAAAGGCGAGATCAGCGTGTCCGTCTTCAGGACCGCACACAATTGCCCGTTCTTCTGGACGACGACAGCGCCCTCACAACCGACCGAGCTGATGATCGGCCTCATGAGGAACTCGAAGATGTCCTTCTGGAAGAAGGCCGCCGCAACCGTGACGACGAGAATCGCCAGGACCGCCTTCAGCAGCCGGTTCCGCAGTTCACGCAAATGATCGACAAGGGGCATCCGCCCCTCGTCGTCCTTCTCCCGCTTGCGGGCAGACTTGAGCAACCCACTTCCCTTGTCTCGTGCGAGTGCGGCAGCCGTCAGCGCGTGTGCGTCAGCTCTTGGTGGTGTTCTGCTCGGCGACCGGGCGGGCGCTGCTCACGTCGCCGGGGGCGGCCTGGATGGTGCGGGGCGCGGACTGCTGCTGGGCCGTGGTGTCCGTGGTGGGCGCCGGGGCGGACTCGGCGTCGTCCTTCTTCATGGCCTTCGCCTCGCTCTTGAGGATGCGAGCCGACTTGCCCAGCGAACGCGCCATCTCGGGAAGCTTCTTGGCACCGAAGAGCAGCAGGATGACGACGATGATCAGAACGATCTCGAGGGGCTTCAGATTGCCGATCATGTGACTTCCTTCTCACCGAGGCGGCTGGGGGGAGTGGTACTTACCTGCGCGACCGGACGGTTGTCCAGTCCCATGCTGCAAGGATCGTAACTCGCACGGGTAAACGTCGGGCAATCCCTGTGCATACTCCGCGTTCCGGGCAGGCGCTCAGCACCTGCGCCCGAGCCAGCAGCGTACCTCTCACGCAGGCGCGGGAGGAGACCGCGCGTCAGCGCAGCGCTTCGCCGGCGCCGGCCAGATCGGTGGCCGCCCGCTCCAGGTCCTCGGCGGCACGGTTGATGCGCTGTGTGGTGTACGTCACTTGACGGCCGAGCCGTTCGGCTTCGATGAACACCCGGATGCCGAGGACACCGAGGACGGCGATTCCGAGGAACCCGAGGGCGATGGCGAGCATGGGCCAGAACATGCGCAGAGCCTAGACGACGTTCAGACGGTGGAGTGGAGGCGCAGGGTCCGCACGCCACCGCCGGTGAGGAGCTCGACGATGCGCTCACCGGCGGGTTTGCGCACGGCGGAGCCGCACTCCGGGCAGGTGAAGGAGTAGAAGGTGGTCCGCCGGCTGGCGCCGATCGCCAGGCGCAGGGAACCGGCCGAGAGTTCGAAGCGGGCCTGACACACGGGGCAGGCCGCCTTGAAGAGGACCGGGGTCGAAGCCATCGACACCATTCCGGGCATCACGGACACATCCTCGATTCAACTCGTTCCAACGGCTGCCCGGACCGGGCCCCGCCGGGCTCTCGCCTACGCCCCGCTCCCGTACCCGGCCAGCGCCTCGCACGCCGCCTCCCGGGCGCTCGCGGCCAGCTCCGGCGGGGAGACGATCCGGCCCTCCCCGCCCAGCCGCAGCGCGAGCCGCCGGAGCGACGTCGGGTCCGGCGTACGGAGGGTGATGCGCAGGCCGCCGTCTGGCAGTTCCTCGGCGCTGTCGTGCGGGTAGTACTCGGCCACCCACCGGCCGCCGGGCCCCACCTCCACCACGACCTCCGGGTCGTCGGCCGACGGCTGGACCAGACCTTCGGACAGGTCCCGCAGCTCGATCTCGGGCGGCGCGGAGGGGTCGTCCAGCAGCCGGATCTCGGCCACCCGGTCGAGCCGGAAGGTGCGCCGCGCCTCGGACAGGCGGCACCAGGCCTCCATATAGGTGTGGCCGACGGCGAAGAGCCGGATCGGGTCGACCTCCCGCTCGGTGAGCTCGTCCCGCGCGGGCGAGTAGTAGCGCAGCCACAGTCTGCGCCGCTCCGAGATGGCGCGGTCGACCTCGGCGAACACCCCGCCCTCGGACTCGAACGTCACCGACAGCCGGGAACTGGCGCCCGCCGCCTCGCCCGCCGCGGCCTCCAGCTTGGCGGTGGCGCGCAGCAGCGCCTCCCGGTCACCCTCCCGCAGTCCGGGCAGAGTGGCGACGGCCCGGGCCGCGACCAGCAGCGCGGTCGCCTCGTCGGCGGCGAGGCGCAGCGGCTCGGCGACGTCGTCGGGGTTGTGCCACCAGATCTGCTCGCCGTCCGTGTCGATGTCGAGCAGGTCACCGCCCCGGAAACTGGTCCCGCACATCGGCAGGACGTCGAGGTCGGAGATCAGCTCGTCCTCGGTGATGCCGAACGCCCGTGCGACGTCGCCGACGTGCGCGCCGGGGCGCTCCCGCAGGTAGGTCACCAGCGAGAGCATCCGCCTGGTCTGGTCGATCGCGTTCGCGGCCATCGTTCGTCCCCCTCAGCCCTTGGCCACGGCACGCAGCCGGTCCATCACATCGGCCCGCAGATCGGCGGGCTCCAGCACGACGACGTCCGGTCCGAACTCCACGAGCCAGGCGTCCAGACCGTGCCCGTACGGAATCTCCAGCTCGTCCCAGCCGTCCCCCAGCTCCCGCACCGACAGGGCGCGGGCGCGCAGCGGGTAGCCGCAGTCGGTGCGCAGCCGGATCAGGGCGGACCGGGTGGCCGTCTCCCCCGCCCAGCTCTCGACGGTCTCGCGCACGGTCGACACGTCCGGTACGGGCGCGGTGAACGCGCCGGCCCGGGAGCGGACCTTGCCGGTGATCCGGGAGAGCCGGAAGACGCGCTCGGCGCCCCGCTCGCGGTCCCAGCCGGCCAGGTACCAGTGCCCGCGCCAGCACTCCAGGGTCCAGGGCTCGACGTGTCGGGTCTCGGGGCGCGCGGCGTTGGCCTTGCGGTACTCGAAGACGACGGGACGCCGGTCGCGGCAGGCCAGCATCAGCGGCTCGAAGGCCGCCTCGTGGACGGGGATGCGCGGTTCGAGGGCGCTGTGCGGGGTGTCGTACGTGTCCTCCGCCTCCGGCATGCCGGCGGCCCGCAGCTTCTGCAGGGCCCCGCTGGCGGCGCCGGCGAGCCGGGCCTGCTGCCAGACCTTGGCGGCCAGGCCGAGTGCGGCGGCCTCCTCGGCGTCGAAGTGGATCGGAGGCAGCCGGTTGGAGTCGCGGCGGGCGAGGTAGCCGGTCTCCCCGTCGAGGTTCTCCACGGTCTCGATGACCAGGCCGAGCTCGCGCAGGTCGTCCTTGTCGCGCTCGAACATGCGGTTGAAGGAGTCGTCGGAGCCGGCTTCCAGGTAGGCCTCGATGGAGCTGCGCAGTTCCCGCTTGCTCAGCGGGCGCCGGGTTCCCAGCAGGCACAGCGCCAGATTCATCAGCCGCTCGGCCTTGGCAATCGCCATCGACGCCCTGCACCTCTTCTTATGGAGTCACTTTTCCCGCTCAACGTACCGCCCCGGGGTGTCGCGGCAAAAGTCATGGCACGGCCGAGGGCCCGTACCGGGAGGCACGGGCCCTCGGGGTGTCCGGGAGGGCGGTCAGACGCCGACCAGGTCGCAGACGAAGATCAGGGTCTCGCCCGGCGCGATGGCGCTGCCGGCGCCGCGGTCGCCGTACGCGAGGTGCGCGGGGATGATCAGCTGGCGGCGGCCGCCGACCTTCATGCCCTGCACGCCGCGGTCCCAGCCCGCGATGACCTGTCCGACACCGAGCTGGAACTGCAGCGGGGTGCCGCGGTTCCAGGACGAGTCGAACTCCTCACCGGTGGAGAAGGCCACGCCCACGTAGTGGACCTTGACCATGTCGCCGGCCTTGGCCTCGGGGCCGTCGCCCTCCCAGATGTCCTTGATCTCCAGGTCCTTCGGCGGCTCGCCACCCGGGAAGTCGACCTCGGGCTTCTCGATGCTCACGTGAAACACTGCTCCTCAGACGATGTACTGATCAACCGGGACAGTCTTACATCACGGCCAGGATGTCGAGCGAGAAGACCAGCGTCGAGTTGGCGGGGATGTCCCCGGAGGCCTGGGCTCCGTAGCCGAGCTCCGGCGGGACGACGAGCATCACCCGGCTGCCGACCTTCTTGCCGGCGAGGCCCTGCTGCCAGCCCTTGATCAGGTTCTGCAGCGGGAACTCGGCGAGCTGGCTCCTCTTGTAGCTGGAGTCGAACTCCTTGCCGCCCTCCCACAGGACGCCCTTGTACTGGAGCAGCAGCTTGTCCGTGGGCTTGACGACCTGGCCGTCGCCCTCCAGGACGTACTTGGCGACGAGGCCCTTCGGCGCGGGCTTCTTCGGTACGTCGATGGACGGCGCCGCGCCGTCGGTGTTGGTGCCGACCTTGGGCAGGTCGATGTCGTCCTGCGCGACCTCCCGGCCCTTCGACGAGCTCTTGCCGTTGAACGTGCCACGGATGTCGACGACGAACACCAGGGTGTCGGTGCCCTTGATCCCGCCCTGCGGGTTGCCCTGCGTCCCGTAACCGAGCGCCGGCGGGATCGCCAGCTCGACGCGGCTGCCGACCTTCTTGCCGGGCAGCGCCCGGTCCCAGCCCGGAATGAGCTGGCCGACGCCGATGGCGCTGGTCAGCGGCGTCTTCCGGTCGTAGGAGTTGTCGAAGACCTTGGCGGTGTCCCAGATCTGCCCGAGGTAGTCGAACTGGAGGTGGTCGCCCTTGGCCACCGTCTGGCCGTCACCGGGGATGAGCGTCTTCACCGCGAGATCGGCCGACGGCGTGCCCGGGCCCTTGGCGACGGTCGGCTTCTGCCCGAACTTCGTGCCCGCGGTGACGGCGGGCAGCGGGCCCTCCACGATCTTCGCGGAGGCGTCCTTGGACGCGGACGGGCTCTCGTCGGTCTTGGCCTTGTCGGACTTGTCGTCGCCGCAGCCCGCGAGGGTGAGCAGGCCGGCGGGGACGGCGAGAAGGAGGGAGCGACGGCGCACGGAATGCCTCGTATCTTGGTCGGGATCTCGGAATCTGCAGGTCTTCGCAATCGAGTTCGCGAGGGTGTCGCGTCACTCTACGGCGTGACTCTACGACGTACGTGAGGCGCCGCACGAGCAACGCACGGCGCCTCACAGCGCTGATCCCGCCCCGCCGGGACGGACGCCCGGCCGGCGCCGGGCTCCGGGCTCACATGCCGGCGATGAGCTTCTCCACCCGGTCGTCGACCGACCGGAAGGGGTCCTTGCACAGCACGGTGCGCTGCGCCTGGTCGTTGAGCTTGAGGTGCACCCAGTCGACGGTGAAGTCCCGACGCTGCTCCTGCGCCCGGCGGATGAAGTCGCCGCGCAGCCGCGCCCGGGTGGTCTGCGGGGGCACCGACTTGCCCTCGAAGATCTTCAGGTCGTTGCAGATCCGGGCGGCCTGTCCCTTCTTCTCCAGCAGGTAGTAGAGCCCGCGCCGACGGTGGATGTCGTGGTACGCGAGGTCTATCTGGGCGACCCGCGGATGCGACATGGTCATGTTGTGCTTGGCCCGGTACCGCTCCAGCAGCTTGTACTTCATGACCCAGTCGATCTCGGTGCCGATCCGGTCGAGGTCCTCCTGCTCGATCGCCTCCAGCGCGCGGCCCCACAGCTCCAGGACCTGCGCGACGGTGCCCGTGCGGATGCCGCGCCGGTCGACGAAGTCGGCGGCCTTCTCGTAGTACTCGCGCTGGACCTCCAGGGCGGACGCCTCGCGCCCGCTGGCGAGCCGCACCTTGCGCTGACCCGTGATGTCGTGGCTGACCTCGCGGATCGCCCGGATCGGGTTCTCCAGGGTGAGGTCGCGCATCACCGTGCCGGCCTCGATCATGCGCAGGACGAGGTCGGTGGCGCCGACCTTCAGCAGCATGGTCGTCTCGGACATGTTCGAGTCGCCGACGATGACGTGCAGGCGGCGGTACCGCTCGGCGTCGGCGTGCGGCTCGTCGCGGGTGTTGATGATGGGCCGGGAGCGGGTCGTCGCGGAGCTGACGCCCTCCCAGATGTGCTCGGCCCGCTGGCTGACGCAGTAGACGGCGCCGCGCGGGGTCTGCAGCACCTTCCCGGCGCCGCAGATGAGCTGCCTGGTGACGAGGAACGGAATGAGGATGTCCGCGAGCCGCGAGAACTCGCCGTGGCGGGCGACGAGATAGTTCTCGTGGCAGCCGTAGGAGTTTCCCGCCGAGTCGGTGTTGTTCTTGAAGAGATAGACGTCGCCCGCGATTCCCTCCTCGTGCAGGCGGCGTTCGGCGTCGACGAGCAGACCTTCGAGAATGCGCTCGCCGGCCTTGTCGTGGGTGACCAGTTCGGTCACGTCGTCGCATTCCGGTGTTGCGTATTCCGGATGCGAACCCACGTCGAGGTAGAGGCGGGCGCCGTTCCGCAGGAAGACGTTGCTGCTGCGGCCCCATGACACGACACGGCGGAAGAGGTAGCGCGCCACTTCGTCAGGAGACAGTCGGCGCTGTCCCCTGAACGTGCACGTGACGCCGTACTCGTTCTCCAGCCCGAAAATGCGGCGGTCCATGACTGAACATTACGCCTGATGCCCTGTGCTGAAACCGGGTTCGACAGCACCGTTTCGATCATTTTCCGAAGCCGCCACGACATCTCCGGTGTGCTGGGCCCCGCGGAGGGGAACCGCGAGTACGCGCCGGGTGGCCAGGAGGGCCAGCAGGGCGACGAATCCACCCCCGCCCGCCACGGCGAAACTCGCGGCGGTGCCGGAGAGCTGGACCACCGGCCCGGCCACGGCCGTTCCGGCGGCGGCCCCCACGCCGAAGGTGGTGACCAGCCAGGAGAACGCCTCGGTGACCGTGCCGCGCGGGGCGTGGCGGTCGACGACGAGGAACGCGCACGCGATGGCCGGCGCCAGGAACACGCCCGCGAGGGCCGCCAGGGCGGTCATCGCCACCACGCCCGGGGTGAGCGTCAGCGGCAGGTACCCCAGCGCCAGCAGGCCGACCAGGACCCGCAGCCGGTGCTCCGGCGCGCCCGCCCAGTGCCGCGCCCCGTACACCACGCCGCCGAACAGCGCGCCGAGGCCCAGGGCGGCCATCAGCCAGCCGTAGACGGAGGGGTCGCCGCGCTCCTCCGCGTACGCGATCCCGGCGACGGTGATGGAGCCCATGGCGAGGCCGACGAAGAAGAACGAGCCGAGCAGGGCGAGCAGCCCGGGTGAGCGCAGCGCGCCGAGCCAGTGGGCCTCGCGGGGCGCGGAGCGCCAGGCCCTGGAGGGCTTGGACACGACGACGGAGAGGGCGCCGAGCACCCCTATGGCGTTGATGACGAGCAGGGCCGCGGCGGGCGACCGGAGCGCGACGAGCAGGGTGACCAGCAGGGGGCCGACGGTGAACATGATCTCCTGGGCGACCGCGTCCAGGGCGTACGCCCGGTGGACCCGGTCCTCGCGGCCCAGGATGTCCGGCCACAGGGCGCGCAGCCCGCCTTCGAGGGGCGGGGTGAACAGGCCGGCCGCGGCGACGGCCGCGTAGGCGAGCGGGAGCGGGTCGATACCGGTCAGCACCAGCAGGGCCATGCCCAGGGCGGACACCAGGGCCGCGGGGAGCTGGACGCGGGGCTGGCCGTACAGGTCGACGGCGCGGCCGAGGAGGGGCTGCCCGACGGCGTTGCCGATGCCGTACACGGCGGCGAGCCCGCCGGCGAGGCTGTAGCTGCCTCCCTCGGCGCGGGTGAACACCATGATCGCGATGGGGCCGGTGCCGTTGGGGAGGCGCCCCACCAGGGTGCCCGTGAGGAGCCTGGCGGCATGGGGTGCCTTCAGGATGTCGGCGTATCCGCCCGGCGCGGCGGCCATGTGCTGCCCCTCTCCCCCGGCACCCGGCCGAGGTTTTACGTATAACGTCGTGCGTCATACGTACCATGACGGCATTCCGCGGGTCCACCCCGCGGTCGTGATCGTCGAAGCGGAGGCGTGCGTGCACCAGCCGGACCCAGTGGCCCCCGACCCGGCGCCGGGGCGGGCGGCCGAGCCCGGCCGCCGCCGGCCCACCGCCCCCGGGGGGCGGCCCGGCGGCGCCTCCCCGGCCGGCGGCGCCTCCCCGGCCGGCGGCGCCTCCCCGGCCGGGGGCCCCACCGGGCCGGGCCCCGGCGCCGCGCGGCCCACCAGCCGGGACGTCGCGCGCGTGGCGGGCGTCTCGCAGGCCACCGTGTCGCTCGTGCTGGGCGACAAGTGGCGCGGGCGGGTCTCGGAGCGGACCGCCCACCTGGTGCGGGAGGCGGCCGACGGACTCGGTTACCGGCCCAATCTCGCGGCGCGCAACCTCCGCCTGGGCCGTACCCGTACCGCGCTGCTGGTGGTGCCCGCCCTCACCAACGAGTTCTTCGCCCGCGTCTACACGGGCGCCGCCGCGGTGGCGGCCCGGCACGGCTTCGGTGTGGTCCTGTACCCGTCCCCCGAGGGCGTCGGCCCGGCGAGGGACCCGTTCGCCTCCGCACGCGCGGCGCTGGACGGGGTGATCGCCTCCTCGATGGCCGCCGACGCGCTGCGGGCGATCCGCGGCACGGACCTGCCGCTGGTGATGCTCGACAGCGACCCGGCCGACACGGACGCCGCCGCCCATGTGAACCTCGACATCGCCGACGGCATGCGGCAGGTGACGGGCCATCTGCTGGCCCTGGGCCACCGGCGCTTCGTCCACCTGTCGTCCGCCGTGCCGTCCTGGACCTTCGACGTACGCGGCCGGGCCCTCGCCGCGAGCCTGGGCGGCATCCCCGACGTCTCCGTACGGACCGTCCCGGCCCCGCTGGAGGTGAACGGCGCCCGGGCGGCCGCCGAGCGCGCGCTGACCGCGCCGGGGCCCCGCCCGACCGCCCTGGTGTGCGACGACGACATCGTGGCGGCGGGCGCCTGCAAGGCGGTACGGCGGCTGGGGCTGCGGGTCCCGGAGGACGTCTCGGTCACCGGGTTCGACGACCTGGCGCTGGCAACGGCGGTGGAGCCGGAGCTGACCACGGTGCGGCTGCCCGCCGAACGGATCGGCGAGCGCGGCATGACGGCCCTCCTGGACGTCCTGGCGGGCCGTCCGCCGGAGCGGGGGGACCTCCCGGTCACCCTGATGCCCCGCGGCTCCTCCGGCCCGCCTCCGGCCCCCTGACACGCCGGTGCCCCGGACCGCCGACGCGCGTCCGGGGCACCGCTCGGCGCGGGGTCAGTCCTCCGGCGTCTCCGGCTCCTCGTCCGACGGGGCGTCCGTCGGGGTCGAGGCGGAGGCGTCCGCCTCCAGGAGGCGGGACAGCTGGCGGCCGACGATCCGCTTGAACTTGCGCTGCTGCGGGCGCGTGCGGTCCAGGATCGCCACCTCCAGCCGCTCCGCGGGGATCTCCCGCTCGCTGCCGTTGGTGTCCCGGGACAGCGCCTGCACGGCCAGCTTCAGCGCCTCGGCGAGCGACATCCCGTCGCGGTGCCGCTGGTCGAGGAAGGTGCTGATCTGCTCGGCGTTGCCGCCGACCGCGACCGAGCCGTGCTCGTCCACGATCGAGCCGTCGTGCGGCAGGCGGTAGATCTGGTCGCCCTCCGGCGAGGTGCCCACCTCGGCGACGACCAGTTCCACCTCGTACGGCTTCTCGCCGGCGCTGGAGAAGATGGTGCCCAGCGTCTGGGCGTAGACGTTGGCGAGTCCACGGGCCGTCACGTCGGCGCGGTCGTAGGTGTAACCGCGCAGGTCCGCGTAGCGCACGCCGCCGATCCGCAGGTTCTCGTACTCGTTGTACTTGCCGGCGGCGGCGAACCCGATCCGGTCGTAGATCTCGCTGAACTTGTGCAGCGCGCGGGACGGGTTCTCACCGACGAAGACGATGCCGTCGGCGTACTGCAGCACAACCAGGCTGCGTCCACGGGCGATGCCCTTGCGGGCGTACTCCGCCCGGTCCTGCATGGCCTGTGCGGGCGAGACATAGAACGGCGTCGTCACCGGCTATCCGTCCCTTTCTTCAGGTGGGCAAACATCAGAGCAGCGCGGCGCGCGGGCCGTCGGGCTGTTCGAGGCGGCGCTCCAGGATCGCGCGGGCGGTCTCGGAGGACTCGGCCTCGGTGAGCCGCCGGAAGCCCTCGTCGGTGATGACGGTGACGATCGGGTAGATCCGCCGGGCCACGTCCGGGCCGCCGGTCGCCGAGTCGTCGTCCGCCGCGTCGTAGAGCGCCTGCACGACCAGGGTGATGGCCTGCTGCTCCGTGAGGTCGTCGCGGTAGAGCTTCTTCATGGCGCCCCGGGCGAAGATCGATCCGGAGCCGGTGGCCGCGAAGCCGTGCTCCTCGGAACGGCCGCCCGTCACGTCGTAGCTGAAGATCCGGCCCTTCTCGCGCTCCACGTCCCAGCCGGCGAAGAGCGGCACCACGGCCAGTCCCTGCATCGCCATGCCCAGGTTGCTGCGGATCATCGTGGACAGGCGGTTGGCCTTGCCCTCCAGGGAGAGCTGAGCGCCCTCCACCTTCTCGAAGTGCTCCAGCTCCAGCTGGAAGAGCTTGACCATCTCGACCGCGAGACCGGCGGTGCCGGCGATACCCACGGCCGAGTACTCGTCGGCCGGGAACACCTTCTCGATGTCGCGCTGGGCGATCATGTTGCCCATCGTGGCGCGCCGGTCACCGGCGAGCACCACGCCGCCGGGGAAGGTGGTGGCGACGATGGTGGTGCCGTGGGGTGCTTCGATGGCGCCCTGGAGGGGCGGCAGGGTGCGCCTGCCGGGCAGCAGCTCGGGCGAGTGGTCGGCCAGGAAGTCCATGAACGAGGAGGAGCCGGGCGTCAGGAAGGCCGCCGGCAGACGCCCGATGCTACGAGGGTTGGCTTCCACGCGTTTCCTTCCGAAATGAGGCGGCGGCCCGCCGCTGCGGCGGTCGGGCCGATCATGCGTGCTGTGCACGGACCTTACCCGTGCCGTCGCCGGTCATCCGCCCCGGTGCCGTCGGCTTTCACCGCCGGCACCGGGAGGACGACGAGCCGCTACTGCCCGCCCTTTTGCACGAAGGACCGTACGAAGTCCTCGGCGTTCTCCTCGAGGACGTCGTCGATCTCGTCGAGCACGGAGTCGACGTCGTCGGACAGCTTCTCCTGGCGTTCCTTGAGGTCCTCGGAAGCCTGCGCGTCCTGCGCCTGCTCCTCGACCTCCTCGGTGGAACGTGTGGCCTTCTGCTGCCCGCCGCCGGTGTCCTTGGTCGCCATATCCCTCACCCCGCTCGGTTTGCCCGCTTGGTTCGGTCTTTCAAGATCAGACCCTACAAGGACGGTCTGACATCGGCCCTGCACTTTCTCCAACGTCCAGGGAGTAGTCCCATGATTCCCGGGGATCCACGGGCCAAGCGCTTTTTCGTACGCGTACTCGGCCCCCGTCAGCGGCCGGACAGCACGCGGACCAGCTCCTCGGCCGTGCGGCAGCGGTCCAGGAGCTCCTTCACGTGCTCACGTGTACCGCGCAACGGTTCCAGGGTGGGCACCCGCTGCAACGAGTCCCGGCCCGGCAGGTCGAAGATCACCGAGTCCCAGGAGGCCGCGGCCACGTCATCGGCGTACTGCTCCAGGCAGCGGCCCCGGAAATAGGCCCTGGTGTCCTCCGGGGGCTTCGCCTGGGCCCGTGTGACGGCGTCCTCGTCCAGCAGCCGCTTCATCCTCCCCCGGGCCGCCAGGCGGTTGTACAGGCCCTTCTCGGGGCGCACGTCGGCGTACTGCAGGTCCACCAGGTGGAGCCGCGCGGCGTCCCAGTCCAGGCCGTCACGGCGGCGGTAGCCCTCCATGAGCTCCCGCTTGGCCACCCAGTCCAGCTCGCCCGCGAGGCTCATCGGGTCGTTCTCGAGCCGGTTGAGGGTGTCCTCCCAGCGGGCCAGCACGTCCATGGTCTGCTCGTCGGCGTCCGCGCCGAATCGCTCCTCCACGTACTTGCGGGCCAGCTCGAAGTACTCCATCTGCAGTTGTACCGCGGTCAGTGACCGGCCGCCGCGCAGCGTGATCAGGTACTGGAGCGAGGGGTCGTGCGAGACCTGGTGCAGGGTGCGCACGGGCTGGTCGACGGCCAGGTCGACCGTGATGAACCCGTCCTCGATCATGGACAGCACCAGGGCGGTCGTACCGAGCTTGAGGTAGGTCGAGATCTCGGAGAGGTTGGCGTCGCCGATGATCACATGGAGCCGGCGGTACTTCTCCGCGTCCGCGTGCGGCTCGTCGCGGGTGTTGATGATCGGCCGCTTGAGGGTGGTCTCCAGCCCCACCTCGACCTCGAAGTAGTCGGCCCGCTGACTGATCTGGAAGCCGTGCTCGTGGCCGTCCTGGCCGATGCCGACGCGGCCCGCGCCGGTGACGACCTGCCGGGAGACGAAGAAGGGCGTCAGGTGGCGCACGATGTCCGAGAAGGGGGTCTCCCGCTTCATCAGGTAGTTCTCGTGCGTGCCGTAGGAGGCGCCCTTGTTGTCGGTGTTGTTCTTGTAGAGGTGGATAGGCTGGGCGCCCGGCAGCTGGGCCGCCCGCTCGGCGGCCTCCGCCATGATCCGCTCGCCGGCCTTGTCCCACAGCACGGCGTCCCGGGGATTGGTGACCTCGGGGGCGCTGTACTCGGGGTGCGCGTGGTCGACGTAGAGCCGTGCGCCATTGGTGAGGATCACATTGGCCAGGCCGATGTCCTCGTCCGTGAGCTGGCTGGAGTCGGCGGACTCGCGGGCGAGGTCGAAGCCGCGGGCGTCCCGCAGCGGGTTCTCCTCCTCGAAGTCCCAGCGGGCTCGCCGCGCCCGGTGCATCGCCGCCGCGTAGGCGTTGACGATCTGGGACGAGGTGAGCATGGCATTGGCGTTCGGGTGGCCGGGGACGGAGATCCCGTACTCCGTCTCGATGCCCATTACTCGCCGTACAGTCATGCGGCCCTCCTTGCCCGGCGGCGTCCCCGTCCGGGAACGGCGCTCAAGTACCGCTGCTTCTCCGATGCGTGTGCGGTGCCCGTCCCCGCACTGCGCGACTGGGCGGTACGGAAGAGCCTAGAACGCCTCTGCGCTGGTGGGGAGATCAATTGCGTCTTTACCGCGGTGTGGTCGGAATGATGGCCAGGTACCGGTGAAAGCAACCGGCTGCGGATGCCCTCCCCCGCCCGGGGCGGGGGACGTCCGGGGCACCCGCAGCCGGAATGCGATCTACAGGTACTGACCGGTGTTCGCCACCGTGTCGATGGACCGACCGGTGTCGGCGCCCTGCTTTCCGGTGACGAGCGTGCGGATGAACACGATCCGCTCGCCCTTCTTTCCGGAGATGCGGGCCCAGTCGTCCGGGTTGGTGGTGTTCGGCAGGTCCTCGTTCTCCTTGAACTCGTCCACGCAAGCCTGGAGGAGGTGGGAAACCCGGAGGCCCTTCTGGTTGTGGTCGAGGAAGGCCTTGATGGCCATCTTCTTCGCCCGGTCGACGATGTTCTGGATCATCGCGCCGGAGTTGAAGTCCTTGAAGTACAGGACTTCCTTGTCACCATTGGCGTAGGTGACCTCGAGGAACCGGTTCCCCTCCGATTCCGCGTACATCTGCTCGACGACCGACTGGATCATCGCCTGGGCCGCGGCTTCCTTGGACCCATTGTGCTCGGTCAGGTCGTCCGCGTGCAGCGGCAGCGAAGGTGTCAGGTACTTGGCGAAGATGTCCTTGGCGGCCTCCGCGTCCGGACGCTCGATCTTGATCTTCACATCGAGCCGGCCCGGCCTGAGGATGGCGGGGTCGATCATGTCCTCGCGGTTGGAGGCGCCGATGACGATGACGTTCTCCAGGCCCTCCACACCGTCGATCTCGGCGAGCAGCTGCGGGACGATGGTGTTCTCCACGTCCGAGCTGACACCGGAGCCGCGGGTGCGGAAGAGGGACTCCATCTCGTCGAAGAAGACGATCACCGGAGTGCCCTCGCTCGCCTTCTCACGAGCGCGCTGGAAGACCAGGCGGATGTGCCGCTCGGTCTCGCCGACGTACTTGTTGAGGAGCTCGGGGCCCTTGATGTTGAGGAAGTAGCTCTTCCCCGCGGGCTGCCCGGTCACCTCGGCGACCTTCTTCGCAAGGGAGTTGGCGACGGCCTTCGCGATCAGCGTCTTGCCGCAGCCGGGCGGGCCGTACAGAAGGATGCCCTTCGGCGGCCGCAGTTCGTGCTCCTGGAAGAGGTCGGGGTAGAGGTACGGAAGCTCGACCGCGTCGCGGATCAGCTCGATCTGGTTCCCCAGACCGCCGATCTTGGTGTAGTCGACGTCCGGGACCTCTTCGAGGACGAGCTCCTCGACCTCGCTCTTCGGGATCACCTCGTAGACGTAACCGGACCTGGGCTCCAGCAGCAGGGCGTCGCCGGGGCGGATGGTGATGTCCAGCAGCGGCTCGGCGAGCCTCACCACCCGTTCCTCGTCGGTGTGCCCGATCACCAGGGCGCGCTCGCCGTCCTCGAGGATCTCCTTGAGGGTGACGATGTCCCCGGCGCGCTCGAACTCCATGGCCTCGACCACGTTGAGCGCTTCGTTGAGCATCACTTCCTGGCCGCGCCGGAGCTCGTCGAGCTCGACGCTGGGGCTGACGTTCACCCGGAGCTTGCGGCCCCCGGTGAAGATGTCGCAGGTGCCGTCCTCGTTCGCCTTCAGGAAGACACCGAAGCCGGCCGGCGGCTGCGCGAGCCGGTCGACCTCCTCCTTGAGGGCCACGATCTGGTCGCGGGCCTCACGGAGCGTATTGGCGAGTCGCTCGTTCTGCGCGGACACGCCGGCCAGGTTGGTCTGCAGCTCGACGATCCGCTCTTCGAGAATCCTCGTATGACGCGGAGAGTCGGCGAGCTTACGTCGCAGGACGGCGATTTCCTGCTCGAGATAGGCAACCTGGCCGGCAGGGTCTTCAGACCCCCGCCCCGGCCGGATGCCGCGGTTGATGTCGTCGTCGTGGGCTGCCACGGTCCTCACCTCCTCCAAGGGGAGCTGGACGCTTTCTGACCCTACCTGGGAGGGTGATGATTGAAACCCCTAGATCACAAAGACTCTCGGGTGTGTCCGATCTTCACCCTTGCGCTCTCCCTCGCATCAGGGGGATACCCACCCATCAACATCTGAAAGCGGGCGGTTGTATCGTCGGTGTGGTCAACACCCGTCAGGGTTGGCCCGACTTACCACACCAGAGGCAGGAACATGACCGTGCAGCACGAGGCTCCGACCACGGGCGCCGGCGAGGCCCTGGAGGTCTGGATCGACCAGGACCTCTGCACCGGCGACGGCATCTGCGCGCAGTACGCCCCCGAGGTCTTCGAGCTGGACATCGACGGCCTCGCCTACGTGAAGAGCGCCGACGACGAGCTGCTGCAGGCCCCGGGCGCCACCGCGCCGGTACCGCTGCCCCTGCTCCAGGACGTCGTGGACTCCGCCAAGGAGTGCCCCGGCGACTGCATCCACGTACGGCGCGTTTCGGACAGGGTCGAGGTCTACGGCCCTGACGCGGAGTGACCGCTCACACACCCCTGGCTTCGGCCGCGGCGGACCGGACGAACTTGTCGCCCTCCCACCGCCACTTGACCGTCTCCCGCTGATCGGGGCAGCAGCTCGGTACGTCCGGTGAGGAGTACCCGAAGAGGGTCGCGGTGACGACCCCGTCACGCACGGCGAGAGCGCCGACGCTCTGCCGCTCGCCCGGCTCCACCAGCGTGGCCACCACGCGGGGCGCCCCCGGGGCCGTGCCGCCGGGGCCCCGGGCCAGGACGTACACGCCGCTCGGCGGCGTACCGGAACCCGCCCGGCAGTGCGCCGCCACGACCGTCTCCGGGCGGCCGTCCCCGTCGAGGTCGCCCGTCGCCCGCCTGGCCACCACACTGGGCGCGCCACGGCATTCGAGCGGGTAGGTCACGGCGGCGGGGTCGGGAGCGGGGGCCGGCGCGGGGGCCGCGGCTGTCCGGATACCGCCGGCCTGGGTGGCGGTCGCGGAACCGGGCTGGAACATTCCCGCCCCGGCGACGACCGAGGCCATCGCCGCGGCGGTGGCGAGCCAGTGCACCGGGCGGGCGTGGGTGTGCGCGAGGTCCGGGACGGCGGGGGTCTGCACGCGGAGTGTCTCCCATGAGCTGTGCGGTGGGGATGGCCAGCATCGTGCCATACGTCACAGGCCGGCGGAACCGGTGGGGCGGATACGGCGAACGTGAGGGCGCCGCCGTCGAGTTGCCCGCCGGTGGCGGGAACTCGACGGCGGCGCCGTCGCGTTGGCGGGGCCTCGGGCCCCTGTCACCTTCCGGGTCAGCCCTTGTTGGGGCCTTCGTAGTCCTCGCCGTACGCGCCCTTGGCGGGGCGGCGGCGGCGCATCGGGGGCTCCACGCCGTCCGCCAGGCGGCGGGCGGTGACCAGGAAGCCGGTGTGGCCGATCATCCGGTGGTCGGGGCGGACCGCCAGGCCCTCCACGTGCCAGTTGCGGATCATCGACTCCCACGGCTGCGGCTCGGCGTAGCAGCCGATCTCGCGGATGGACTCGACGGTGCGGGCGAGCTGGGTGGTGGTCGCGACGTAACAGCAGAGGATGCCGCCCGGGACGAGGGCCTTGGAGACGGCCTCCAGGCACTCCCAGGGGGCGAGCATGTCCAGGATGACCCGGTCGACGTCGGTGTCGGACAGATTGTCCTGGAGATCGCCGACGGTGAGCTGCCAGGCGGGGTGCGGGCCGCCGAAGTACCGCTCGACGTTGCCCTTGGCGATCTCGGCGAAGTCCTCGCGGCGCTCGTAGGAGTGCAGCATGCCGCTGTCCCCGATGGCGCGGAGCAGGAAGCTGCTGAGCGAGCCGGAGCCCACGCCCGCCTCGACGACGCGCGCGCCGGGGAAGATGTCGGCGAAGGCCAGGATCTGCCCCGCGTCCTTGGGGTAGACCACGGCGGCGCCGCGGGGCATGGACAGGACGTAGTCGGGGAGCAGGGGGCGCAGCGCGAGGTAGGCGACGTTTCCCGTGGTACGGACAACACTGCCCTCGGGAGCACCGATCAGCTCGTCGTGCGGGAAGGAACCCTTGTGGGTGTGGAAATTCTTCCCGGCCTCGAGCGTGAACGTGTAGTGGCGTCCCTTGGGGTCGGTGAGCTGGACCTGGTCCCCGACTTCGAAGGGCCCGCGACGGCGGGCGGCACCGGTCGGTTCGGACATGTGACCAGTGTATGGGCTTCAGGAACCCGGCCGTGCCATGGCCTGGACGAAGGCCCGCTCGACGTCCGCGGTGGACAGTACGCCGTAGATCTCGCCGGACTCCTCGACGACCAGGTACTCGGTGGCCGGATTGGTGCGCAGCCGCTCCAGCAGCGCCTCGCCGACGAGGTCCGCCGGCACTCTCATGCCCTCGGTGAGCTCCTGGGCGAGGCCGCCGACCGCGACCCAGGGGCGGCGGTGCTGGGGGACGCCGACGATGGCCGTCTCGCGGACCAGGGCCGTGGGCTCGCCCTGGCCATCGACGACGACGAGGGCGCGGGCGCCGGCCTCGTTGGCACGCCGGAGGGCTTCGGAGAGGGGGGTGCCGGACTCGACCGGCACGGCGCGCCGGGTGAGCGTGCGGGCGCGCAGCTCGGGCAGGTGCTCGCGCAGCCGCGCCATGCGCAGGCTGTTGCCGGCGCCGGTCCAGATGATGGCGGCCAGGATGGCGGCGAGGAGCGCGTCCATGACGGTCTCCAGGCCGCTGATGTCCCGCGTGTCGTTGCCGAGGGCGCCGGTGTGGGTCAGCAGCGGCAGGCCGATGAGCACGGTGACGGCGAGGGCGCGGCCGACCCAGGCGGCGGCGACGGTGCCGCTCATCGGCTTGCCGGTGATCTTCCACACGACCGCGCGGAGCATGCGGCCGCCGTCGAGCGGCAGGCCGGGCAGCAGGTTGAAGACGGCGACGATCAGGTTGGAGATCATCAGGCCGGCGAGCAGGACGCCGGGGACGGTGCCGGGTTCGGCGGTGTACATAGCGGCGTAGAAGCCGCCGGCCAGGACCAGGGAGAGCAGCGGGCCGACGAAGGCGAGGACGAACTCGCGGCCGGGGGTCTCGCACTCTTTCTCGATCTCGGAGACGCCGCCGAAGAACTGGAGCTGGATGCGCCGCACCGGCAGCTTGAAGCGGAGCGCTGCGAGGGTGTGGGCCAGTTCGTGGACCAGCACCGAGGCGTAGAAGGCGACCGCGAAGAAGAGGGAGACCAGGTAGCGGGCGTTGCCGAGCTCGGGCAGGACCCGCTCGATCTGGCCACCGAAGACCCAGGTGATGAGGGCCGCGACCAGGAACCAGCTGGGGGCGACGTACACGGGTACGCCGAAGACGCGGCCCATCAGGATGCCGCCGCCTTCCTGTCGCCGCCGCGGCTTGCCGCTGTCGGGAGCGGTGGCTCCGGCCGGCTCGGACCGCGGGCGGGGGTGCTGGCCGCTCTCGTCGTCCTTGTTCACAGGTTCCCTTCGGTGTGAAGCGTCACACGACGATCATGCAGTGTGGGAGGGTCTGGCGTCGATGGTATGCCGCTCGGTGTCAGTGGCGGGCCGTAGGGTTTGCCACCATGACCACGAGCCCGTCCAGCTCTCCGAGCCCGTCCGCCCCCGCGAGCCCGTCCGCCGCTCCCGGTGGCGGTGCCGCACCGGGCGCGCGGCCGCCTGTGTCGCTCTCGCCGTCGCGGGCCGGCGACTTCATGCAGTGCCCGCTGCTGTACCGGTTCCGGGTGATCGACAAGCTGCCGGAGAAGCCGAGCGCGGCGGCGACGCGCGGCACGCTGGTGCATGCCGTGCTGGAGCGGCTCTTCGACGATCCGGCGGTGGAGCGGACGGTCCCGCGGGCCCGGGCGATGGTGCCGGGGCAGTGGACGCGGCTGCTGGAGGCGCGCCCGGAGCTCGGTGAGCTGTTCGAGGGGGACGTGGACGGCGAGCTGCTGGCGCGCTGGCTGGCCGAGGCGGAGCAGCTGGTCGAGCGGTGGTTCACGCTGGAGGACCCGACGCGGCTGGAGCCGGCGGAGCGGGAGCTGTTCGTGGAGACCGAGCTGGAGTCGGGGCTGCGGCTGCGCGGGGTGATCGACCGGGTCGACGTGGCGCCGACGGGTGAGGTGCGGATCGTCGACTACAAGACGGGCAAGGCGCCGCGTCCGGAGTACAGCGAGGGCGCGCTGTTCCAGATGACGTTCTACGCCCTGGTGGTCTGGCGGCTGAAGGGCGTGGTGCCGCGCCGGCTCCAGCTGGTGTACCTGGGCAGCGGGGACGTGCTGACGTACGACCCGGTGGAGGCGGACCTGCTGCGTGTCGAGCGCAAGCTGCAGGCGCTGTGGGAGGCGATCGCGCACGCCACCGAGACGGGTGACTGGCGGCCGCGGCCGACGAAACTGTGCGGGTGGTGCGACCACCGGTCGGTGTGTCCGGAGTTCGGCGGCACTCCCCCGGTGTACCCGCTGCCGGTCGTCCCTGCGCCGCGGCCGGTCGAGCCGTAGAGCGGCCGGTGGCGGGCGCGAGCGGCGGAGCGGGCGGTTCCGCGCCGGCAGGGGGCGCGGCCCCGGGACCGCCGGAACCGGGGCGGGGCGGTCAGGGCAGAATGGGCCCGGTCAGCTGAGCCTTGGAGGAGTACCTGTGGCTATCCGCGTCCTACTGGTCGACGACCAGCCGCTGCTGCGCACCGGTTTCCGGATGATCCTGGAGGCGGAGCAGGACATCGCGGTCGTCGGCGAGGCCGGTGACGGTCTCCAGGCTCTCGACCAGGTGCGGGCGCTCCAGCCCGATGTGGTGCTGATGGACATCCGGATGCCCCGCATGGACGGTGTGGAGGCGACACGGCAGATCACCGGGCCGGAACGGGACGGCCCGGCGAAGGTGCTGGTGCTGACGACGTTCGACCTGGACGAGTACGTGGTGGAGGCGCTGCGCGCCGGGGCCAGCGGCTTCCTGCTGAAGGACGCGCCGGCCAACGAGCTGGTGCAGGCCATCCGGGTGGTGGCGGCGGGTGAGGCGATGCTCGCGCCGAGCATCACGCGCCGGCTGCTCGACAAGTACGCGGACCACCTGCCCTCCGGCGAGGAGGCCGTGCCGGACGCGCTGAACACCCTGACGGACCGTGAGGTCGAGGTGCTGAAGCTGGTGGCGCGCGGGCTGTCGAACGCGGAGATCGCCGCCGACCTGTTCGTCAGCGAGACGACGGTCAAGACGCACGTGGGGCACGTGCTGACGAAGCTGGGCCTGCGCGACCGCGTGCAGGCCGCGGTGTACGCGTACGAGAGCGGTCTGGTGCGTCCCGGCGCCCAGTGAGCCGGTACCGGCGCGACGCGGAACGCGGAACCTGAGAACGCGCGACGCGGCACACGGAAGCGGGGTGTCCGACACCGGTCGGGCACCCCGCTCGCGCGTCGTGGCTCGGATCAGCCCTTCTTGATCTCCCAGAAGCGGAAGACGGTGGAGGCGTCCAGCGTCCACTCCAGGCCGGTGATGCCGTCGCGGGCGACCGCGTACTGCTTGCCCTGCCACAGCGGCAGGATCGGCAGGTCCTTGGCGACGAGGTCCTGGAGCTGGCCGAAGTCCTCCTCGGCCGCGGTCCGGTCGGCGGTCGCGGCGGTGCGCGGGACCAGCGTGCCGGTGATCTTGCTGTTCTCGTAGTTGTTCTGGAGGACGTTGCCCTCCCCGAAGAACGGCTGCGTGAAGTTGTCCGGGTCCGGGTAGTCGGGGACCCAGCCCTTCACGTACACGCCGTACTTGCCCGCCTTGATGTCCTTCTCGTACTGGTCGAACTCGACGGACTTGACGGTGGCGTCGAACAGGTTGCTGGCGTTGAGCTGCTTGGCGATCGCCTTGAGCGTGTCGTCCGTGGAGGGGCCGTAACGGCTGGGCGTGGACCAGAGGGTGAGCTTGACCTTGCCGTCGACACCGGCGGAGCGCAGCGCCTGCTCGGCCTTGTCGCGCGACGGCTGGTCGCCGTACTCGTTGACGAAGGCCGTGTTGTGACCGATGACCCCGGCGGGGATGATCGAGTACAGCGGGGTGGCGGTCGACCGGTAGACGTCGTTGACGAGCGTGTCACGGTTGACGAGGTACGCGATGGCCTTGCGCACGCCGAGCTTGCCGACGACCGGGTCGTCGACGTTGAAGACCAGGTGCTGCACCTCGGCGCTGGAGCCCTCGATGACCTCCAGCTCGCGCTCCGAGGTCGTACCGGACGCCTGCAGCTCGGCGATGTCGGCCGCGCCGAGGCCACGGTAGGCGACGTCGACCTCACCCTTCTGCAGGGCCGCGCCGAGCGCCTTGCGGTCGCCGTGGAAGAACTTCAGCGTGACGCCGGCGTTCTTCACCTTGACCGTGCCCCGGTAGTCGGGGTTGGGGGAGAAGACGGCCTGGTCGCCCTCGAACGAGTCGAGCTTGTACGGGCCCGAGCCGATGGCCTTGCTGTCGGTGCGCAGCTCCCCTTCCTTGTACTCCTGGTGGTCGACGATGGAGCCGGCACCCGAGGCGATCTTGCTCGGGAAGGTGGCGTCGGGGACCTTCAGGGTGAAGACGACGGTCTTGTCGTCCGGGGTGTCGATCTTGTCGATGGTGCTCAGCAGCGGCGCCGGGCCGGCCGGGTCGTTGATCTTCAGCGCCCGCTCGAAGGAGAACTTGACGTCCTCGGAGGTGAGCGGGTTGCCATTGCTGAACTTCAGCCCGTCACGCAGCGTGCACCGGTAGATCTTGCTGCCGCCCTGGTCGAAGCCGCACCGGTCGGCCGCCTCCGGCTGGGGTACCGAGGCGCCCTTGGGGAAGCTGAGCAGGGACTGGAAGACGTTGTTGAACAGCAGCCACGAGCCCGGGTCGTAACCGGCGGCGGGGTCCGTCGCCAGGACCTCGTCGGACATGCCGACGATCACCGAGCCGCCGGAGCCACCGGCGTCGCCGCCCTTCTCCTCACCGCAGCCGCTCAGCAGGGCGGCCGCGAGTCCCGCCGCCAGCGGGGCCGTCAGCCACTTGTTGTGTGCCTTCACAGGAACCTTGCCTCTGGATCTCGTCGCGGCCGAGCCCGTGTGCGCGGCCGGGTACAGCAGGGTCAGGCGATACCTCGGGCGAGCTCCCAGAGCTGCAGATCCGAGGAGGTGTTCAGCGACCACTCCACGCCGGTCAGGTCGTCGCGCGCGGCGACGTACTGCTTGCCCTGCCACAGCGGCAGCACCGGGACGTCATTGGCGACGATGTCCTGGATCTGCGCGAAGACGGCGGAGGCGGCGTTACGGTCGGCCGCACGGCGCGACTCGGGGAGGAGCCGGGCGCGGGTGGCGCTGTTGATGTAGGGGGTGTTGAGGAAGTTGTCCGCGTCGAGGAACGGCGCGATGAAGTTGTCCGGGTCCGGGAAGTCGGGGAACCAGCCGAGGCCGTACACGGCGTACTCGCCGCGCTTCTGGGCGGGACGGAACTCGGACCACTTGGTCCCTTCGACGGTGACGTCGAAGAGCCTGGTGGCGTTGAGCTGGTCGCGCAGCGCCTTGAACTCCTGGGCGGTGCCGGCGCCGTAGTGGTCGCTGGTGTAGTTCAGCGTCAGCTTGACGGGGGTGCTGATGCCCGCTTCGCGGAGGATGCCGGCGGCCTTCTTGCTGCTCGGCTCGCCGTACTTGTTGAGGAAGGAGTTGGTGTGGGCGGTGATGCTGGAGGGGATCAGCGAGTACAGCGGGGTAGCGGTCGACCCGTACACCTTGCCCGCCAGCTGGGTGCGGTCGACGACCGCGGCCATGGCCTGGCGGACCGCCTTGTCCTTGACGGACGGGGCCTCGGTGTTGAAGCCGAGGTAGCGGATCTCCAGGCCGGGGACCTCGGTGATCTTGATGCCGGGCTTGGGGTTCTCGTTGAGCTCCTTGACCTGCTCGGGCGACATGGTCCGCGTCATCATGGATATGTCGCCGGCTTCGAGCGCCCGGCCCATGGCGTCGGCGTCGTCGAAGGAGCGCAGTTCGACCCGGTCGTTGCGCAGCTTGATGTCGCCCTTGTAGCGGGTGTTCCTCGAGAAGACGACCTTGGTGACCCGGTCGCCGCTGACCTCGGCCTTCATGGTGTACGGGCCGGAGCCGTCGACCTGGAAGCCGTCGCGGAGCTTCTTGGCCTCGTACTTCTCGCTGCTCAGGATGCCGGCGACGGGCGTGGAGAGCTTGTACGGGAAGGTGGCGTCGGGGCTCTTCAGATGGAAGACGACCTGGTCGTCACCCTTGGTCTCGATCGTGTCGATGTTCGACAGGAGGCCGGCCGCGCCGTTGTCCGAGTTGATGGCGAGCACCCGCTCGATGGAGAACTTCACGTCCTTCGAGGTGACGGGCGTGCCGTCGGCGAAGGTCAGGCCGGAGCGCAGGGTGCAGCGGTAGCTCTCGCTGGCCCGGTCGGTGAAGCCGCATTCGGAGGCCGCCTCGGGCGCCGGCGCGCCGCCGCCGCGCGGGACGTGCATCAGGGTCTGGACGGTCTGCCGCAGTACGTTCCAGACGCCGGTGTCGTACGCGAAGGCCGGGTCGAAGGGCGCGGAGGCGTCCTGGGTGGCGGCGAACTGGTCCGTGGTACCGACGACGATGGCGTCGCCGCCGGAGCTGCCACCCGACCCGCCACAGGCGGCGAGCACGGGGGCGAGCAGGCCGAGCACGGCCGGCAGCACCAAGGTCTTGCGGTTCATGGTGGACGTTCTCCTCATCCGGCACTGGGTGCAGCGACATACGGACACTCCGCCGCTTCCGCCCGGTCGGGGCGGGGCGATCGGGCCGGGATACAGAGCGATCGATCCTGTGTGCCCGCGGGCTCGGTGGGCCGGACGGGGCACGCGGAAAACGCGGCGAAGTTCTCGGCGAAAGATTAGTCGGCACCACCAGGCGCGCAGGAACGGGGCCGAGTTGAGGCCGCATCAGACAGTGATCAGTAATGCACGTCGGTCGATCTCTATGCGCCGGAAGGATTCGTACACCCCTCCATGAATCAGGACACATGGACGGGGCCGAACCGGCGCCTTCCGGGCATGCGCCCCTTTCCAGCCATGCGCCGCGCGCCACGCTGCGTGACCAAGGTCACTCGTGCGGCCGGTGGTGGTGCTCACGGAAAACGCATGATCCGGCGCCATGGTTCACCCCGCGTTCACCGGCGGACCACGGGTGCGCGATCAGTTCATTCCGGTGATCAATGTCCGCAGGAAACGCAGGTCGACCTCTTCCAGCGACCGCACCACCACGCGCCCGGCGGCGGGCGCGATGGGGGCGACGGACGGCACGGCCACCACTCGGCAGCCGGCCGCCTCAGCGGCGGCCACACCGGTGGCGGTGTCCTCGATGACGGCGCATCTGCCCGGCTCGGCGCCCACGCCCCGGGCGGCCAGGAGGTACGGGTCGGGGTGCGGCTTCGTACGGGAAACCTCGTCGCCCGCCACGGTGAGCGTGAAGCGGTCCCGGCCCAGCGAGTGCAGGACCCGGTCGATGATGCGCCGGTGCGAGGCGGAGACCAGCGCGGTGGGGACGTTGTGCGTGGCCAGCTCGGCGAGGAGCCGCTCGGCACCCGGCATCAGCGGGACACCGCGACCGATGCGCCGCTCGAACCGGTCGTTGAGCAGCACGGTGAGCTCGGCGAGGGTGATGTCGGCGCCGGTGGCCTCGATGAGGTAGCCCGCGCTGCGGGTCATCGGCCCGCCGACGACCACGTCCCGCCACGACTCGTCGAGGGTGTGGCCCAGCTCACCGAAAACCTCGACCTCCGCGTCCCACCAGAACCCCTCGGTGTCGACGAGCGTTCCGTCCATGTCGAGGAAGACCGCCTGGAGGGCGGAACCCTCGGCCGTACGGGTCAGGGACGCGGGGACCGTACTGGTCATCGGCACACCTCCACGGGGGGACGAGAAGGCCGACCGCTCTCCCCGGTGGGAAGCCCCGGCGGGGACCTCCGCGGCGGATCCCGCCGGGGCCCCGCCGGGATCCGCTGGGAGAGCGACCGGCCTGCACTGGACCGACCAGTGTACGTCGCGACGCCGGTCAGCGCGCGTTGAAGTACTTCGCCTCCGGGTGGTGGATCACGATGGCGTCGGTGGACTGCTCGGGGTGGAGCTGGAACTCCTCGGAGAGGTGGACGCCGATCCGCTCGGGCCGGAGCAGGTCCGCGATCTTCGCCCGGTCCTCCAGGTCGGGGCAGGCGCCGTAGCCGAGCGAGAACCGCGCGCCGCGGTACTTCAGCGCGAACATGTCCTCCACGTCGGCGGGGTCCTCCGCCCCGAAGCCCAGCTCCGCCCGCACGCGCGCGTGCCAGTACTCGGCGAGCGCCTCGGCCAGCTGGACGGACAGCCCGTGCAGCTCGAGGTAGTCGCGGTAGGAGTCGGAGGCGAACAGCTCGGCGGTGGCCTCGCCGATCCGGTTGCCGACGGTGACGACCTGGAGGCCGACGACATCGGTCTCGCCGGACTCCTCGGGGCGGAAGAAGTCCGCCAGGCACAGGCGGCGGCCGCGGCGCTGGCGCGGGAAGGTGAAGCGGGTGCGCTCGTTGCCGCTCTCGTCGAGGAGGATCAGGTCGTCGCCCTTGGACACGCACGGGAAGTAGCCGTAGACGACCGCGGCCTCCAGCATGTTCTGGGTGTGGAGCTGGTCCAGCCAGCCGCGCAGCCGCGGCCGGCCCTCGGTCTCGACGAGTTCCTCGTAGGTGGGACCGTCGCCGGCGCGGGCCTGCTTCAGGCCCCACTGGCCCTTGAACAGGGCGCCCTCGTCCAGCCAGGAGGCGTACTCCTTGAGCTGGATGCCCTTGACGACCCGGGTCCCCCAGAACGGCGGGGTGGGTACGGGGTTGTCGGTGGCGACGTCGGAGCGGACGCCGTCCTCGGGGGCCGGCTCGTCGACCACGGCCCCGGCGGCCGGGCGTACGCGCCGCTGCTTGAGCTCGGGGAGCGTCGCGCCGGGCACGCCGCGCTTGACCGCGATGAGGGCGTCCATCAGGCGCAGTCCCTCGAACGCGTCGCGGGCGTACCGGACTTCGCCCTGGTAGATCTCGTGCAGGTCCTGCTCGACGTAGGCGCGGGTGAGGGCGGCGCCACCGAGGATGACGGGGTACTCGGCCGCCAGGCCCCGCTGGTTGAGCTCCTCCAGGTTCTCCTTCATGATCACGGTCGACTTGACCAGGAGACCCGACATGCCGATGACGTCGGCCCGGTGCTCGTCCGCGGCCTCGAGGATGGCCGAAACCGGCTGCTTGATGCCGAGGTTGACGACGTTGTAGCCGTTGTTGGAGAGGATGATGTCGACGAGGTTCTTGCCGATGTCGTGGACGTCGCCGCGGACGGTGGCCAGGACGATGGTGCCCTTGCCGTCGTCGTCCGTCTTCTCCATGTGCGGCTCCAGGTAGGCCACCGCGGTCTTCATCACCTCGGCGGACTGGAGCACGAACGGCAGCTGCATCTGGCCCGAGCCGAACAGCTCACCGACGACCTTCATGCCGTCCAGCAGGGTGTCGTTGACGATGTCCAGGGCGGGGCGGGTGGTGAGGGCCTCGTCGAGGTCGGCCTCCAGGCCGTTCTTCTCACCGTCGATGATCCGGCGCTTGAGCCGCTCCTCCAGCGGCAGCGCGGCCAGCTCCTCGGCCCTGCCCGCCTTCAGCGACTTGGTGTTGACGCCCTCGAACAGCTGCATGAGTTTCTGGAGCGGGTCGTAGCCCTCGGCGCGCCGGTCGTAGATGAGGTCCAGGGCCGTGGTGACCTGCTCGTCGTCGAACCGGGCGATCGGCAGGATCTTGCTGGCGTGCACGATCGCCGAGTCGAGGCCCGCCTTGACGCACTCGTCGAGGAAGACGGAGTTGAGCAGGACCCGGGCGGCCGGGTTGAGGCCGAAGGAGATGTTCGACAGACCCAGGGTGGTCTGCACGTCCGGGTGGCGCCGCTTCAGCTCGCGGATCGCCTCGATGGTGGCGATGCCGTCCTTGCGGGACTCCTCCTGACCGGTGCAGATGGTGAAGGTCAGGGTGTCGATGAGGATGTCCTCCTCACGGATGCCCCAGTTGCCGGTCAGGTCGGCGATCAGCCGCTCCGCGATGGCGACCTTGGCCTCCGGCGTGCGGGCCTGGCCCTCCTCGTCGATGGTCAGCGCGATGAGGGCGGCTCCGTGCTCCTTGGCGAGCGCGGTGACCTTGGCGAAGCGGGACTCCGGTCCGTCGCCGTCCTCGTAGTTCACCGAGTTGATCACGGCGCGGCCGCCGAGCTTCTCCAGTCCGGCGCGGATGACCTCGACCTCGGTGGAGTCCAGCACGATGGGCAGGGTGGAGGCGGTGGCGAACCGGCCGGCCAGCTCCGCCATGTCGGCGACGCCGTCGCGGCCGACGTAGTCCACGCAGAGGTCCAGCATGTGGGCGCCCTCGCGGATCTGGTCGCGGGCCATCTCCACGCAGTCGTCCCAGCGGGCCTCCAGCATCGCCTCGCGGAACTTCTTGGAGCCGTTGGCGTTCGTCCGCTCACCGATCGCCATGTACGCGGTGTCCTGGCGGAACGGCACGGTCTGGTACAGCGAGGCGGCGCCCGGCTCGGGGCGGGGCCGGCGCTCGGCGGGGGTGAGGTCGCGGACGCGTTCGACGACCTGGCGCAGGTGCTCCGGCGTCGTACCGCAGCAGCCGCCGACCAGGGAGAGCCCGTACTCGCGGACGAAGGCCTCCTGCGCGTCGGCCAGCTCGGGCGCGGTCAGGGGGTAGTGCGCGCCGTCCTTGCCCAGGACCGGCAGGCCGGCGTTGGGCATGCAGGACAGCGGGACGCGGGAGTGGCGGGCCAGGTAGCGGAGGTGCTCGCTCATCTCGGCGGGGCCGGTGGCGCAGTTCAGCCCGATCATGTCGATGCCGAGCGGCTCCAGCGCGGTCAGCGCGGCGCCGATCTCGGAGCCGAGCAGCATGGTGCCGGTGGTCTCGACGGTGACGGAGCAGATCAGGGGCAGGTCGAGGCCGGCGACCTCCAGGGCCCGGCGGGCGCCGAGGATGGCGGCCTTGGTCTGGAGGAGGTCCTGGGTGGTCTCGACGAGCAGCGCGTCGGCGCCGCCGGCGATCAGGCCCTCGGCGTTCTGCTGGTAGGCGGCGCGGAGCGTCCCGTACGCGACGTGGCCGAGGGTGGGCAGCTTGGTGCCGGGGCCCATGGAGCCGAGCACCCAGCGCTGCCGTCCGTCGCCGGCGGTGAACCGGTCCGCGGCCTCGCGGGCGATCCGGGCGCCGGCCTCGGAGAGCTCCAGGATGCGGTCGGAGATGTCGTACTCGCCGAGGGCGGAGAAGTTCGCGTTGAACGTGTTGGTCCCGACGCAGTCGACGCCGGCGGAGAAGTACTCCTCGTGGACCGTGCGGACGATGTCGGGCCGGGAGACGTTGAGGATCTCGTTGCAGCCTTCCAGGCCCTCGAAGTCCTCCATGGTGGGGTCCTGTGCCTGGAGCATCGTGCCCATGGCTCCGTCGGACACGACCACGCGGGAGGCGAGCGCCTCGCGGAGCGCGGCGGCTCGGGTCCTGCTGTCTGCGGAAGGGGTCGGCGACGAGGCCATGGATGAGCTCCCAGGGATGCGACGGCTGTCGGCTTTGCGCCTTCGGGGGAGGGCGCACCGGGCCAGAGTAACCGTGTACCCGCCGGGGCGGACATCTTGTTCCAGGTGGTGGGACGGCATGCTGGGGCGGCGCCGTCCGTTCGTGCGGGTCCCCGCGGGCGTCCTCGATGTGGCTCAAGGTCGGCAACGACCGATAGTGTTCAGCATTGTCGAACTGCGGGAGAAGGGCCGGGCGATGCCGAAGAACATCCAGTCGCTGGAACGAGCGGCGGCGATGCTGCGACTGCTCGCCGGCGGCGAGCGCCGACTCGGGCTGTCGGACATCGCGTCGTCGCTGGACCTCGCCAAGGGTACGGCGCACGGCATCCTGCGCACCCTCCAGGCGGAGGGCTTCGTGGAGCAGGACCCCGCCTCCGGCCGCTATCAGCTCGGCGCCGAGCTGCTCCGCCTCGGCAACAGCTACCTCGACGTGCACGAGCTGCGGGCCCGCGCCCTGGTGTGGACGGACGACCTGGCCCGCTCCAGCGGCGAGAGCGTCCACCTGGGGGTGCTGCACCAGCACGGCGTCCTGGTCGTCCACCACGTCTTCCGGCCCGACGACAGCCGGCAGGTCCTGGAGGTCGGGGCGATGCAGCCGCTGCACTCCACGGCGCTGGGCAAGGTGCTGTCCGCCTACGACCCGGTGGCGCACACCGAGGCCCTGGAGGTCGAGCGGAAGGTGTTCACCCCGCGCACCGTCACGGACCTGGAGGACTTCGAGGCCGTACTCGACATGACGCGGGCGCGCGGCTGGGCGGCGGACGTGGAGGAGACCTGGGAGGGCGTCGCGTCGGTGGCCGCCCCCATCCACGACCGGCGCCGCATGCCGGTGGGGGCGGTCGCGATCACGGGTGCCGTGGAGCGGGTCTGCGACGGCGGCGAGCTGCGCCAGGAGCTGGTCGCGGCGGTACGGGACTGCGCCCGCGCGGTCTCCCGGGATCTGGGGGCCGGGCGGTTCTGACGGCCCGGGCGCCGCGTCGGTAACGAACGAGTTTCGGACAACAGAACTCTTGACGCCACATTCAGCAGGGGGCAAAACTGCCGTTCATCGGTCGGCATTGTCGAACACCTACCGGCAATACGCGTTAGAGTGTGGCAACGCCAGGAGGCCGGTTAACGCCCTCACCTGAGGGCGCGGACCACCGGAGGGACCCGGGGTTCGCCTTCCCCTGGACGAAGGACAAAGGAGTCGCGGGTGTCCAGCTCCGACATCTTCATCGGCGAGATCATTGGTACCGCCGTACTCATCCTGCTCGGCGCCGGCGTGGTCGCCGCCGTCGTGCTCAAGCGCTCCAAGGCGCAGAACGCCGGCTGGCTGGCCATCACCTTCGGGTGGGGCTTCGCGGTGCTGACCGCCGTCTACATGACGGGCTCGCTGTCCGGCGCCCACCTCAACCCCGCCGTCACGGTCGGTATCGCGATCAAGGACGGGGACTGGAAGAACGTCCCGGTCTACTTCGCCGGCCAGCTCCTCGGCGCCATGATCGGCGCGACGCTGGCGTGGCTCGCCTACTACGGGCAGTTCCACGCGCACCTCACCGACCCCGAGATCGTGGGCGACCCGGCCGACAAGGCGATCGAGGGCCCGCACGACGAGGCCGCCGCCAAGGCCGGCCCCGTGCTCGGTGTCTTCTCCACCGGCCCCGAGATCCGCAACGTCTGGCAGAACCTCGGCACCGAGATCATCGGCACCCTCGTGCTCGTCCTCGCGGTCCTCACCCAGGGCCTCAACGACAGCGGCAAGGGCCTGGGCACCCTCGGCGCCCTGATCACCGCGCTCGTCGTCGTCGCCATCGGCCTCTCGCTCGGCGGCCCGACCGGTTACGCCATCAACCCGGCCCGTGACCTCGGACCGCGCATCGTGCACGCCCTGCTCCCGCTGCCGAACAAGGGCGGCTCCGACTGGGGCTACGCCTGGATCCCGGTCGTCGGCCCGCTGATCGGCGGAGCCCTCGCCGCGGGTATCTACAACATCGCGTTCGCCTGAGCCGTCCTTCTCACTCACCTACGGGAGCAACCGTGACCGACGCACACACCGCCGGCCCGTTCATCGCGGCCATCGACCAGGGCACCACCTCCAGCCGCTGCATCGTCTTCGACCGCGACGGACGCATCGTCTCGGTCGACCAGAAGGAGCACGAGCAGATCTTCCCCAAGCCCGGCTGGGTGGAGCACGACGCCGCCGAGATCTGGACCAACGTCCAGGAGGTCGTCGCCGGCGCCGTCGAGAAGGCCGGCATCACCGCGGCCGACGTCAAGGCTATCGGCATCACCAACCAGCGCGAGACCACGCTGCTGTGGGACAAGAACACCGGTGAGCCGGTCCACAACGCCATCGTCTGGCAGGACACCCGCACCGACGCCCTGTGCCGGGAGCTCGGCCGCAACGTCGGCCAGGACCGGTTCCGCCGCGAGACGGGCCTGCCGCTCGCCTCGTACTTCGCCGGCCCGAAGATCCGCTGGATGCTCGACAACGTCGAGGGCCTGCGCGAGCGCGCCGAACGCGGCGACATCCTCTTCGGCACCATGGACTCCTGGGTCATCTGGAACCTCACGGGCGGTGTGGACGGCGGCCGGCACGTCACCGACGTCACCAACGCCTCCCGCACCATGCTGATGAACCTCCACACCATGGAGTGGGACGACAAGATCGCCCAGTCCATGGAAGTCCCGATGACGGTGCTGCCGGAGATCCGCTCCTCCGCCGAGGTGTACGGCCACGTCAAGGGCGGCGTCCTGGACGGCATCCCGGTCGCGTCCGCGCTCGGCGACCAGCAGGCGGCCCTGTTCGGCCAGACCTGCTTCTCCGAGGGCGAGGCCAAGTCCACGTACGGCACGGGCACCTTCCTGCTGCTGAACACCGGTGAGAAGATCATCAACTCCTACTCGGGGCTGATCACCACCGTCGGCTACAAGATCGGCGACCAGGCCCCGGTGTACGCCCTGGAAGGCTCCATCGCCGTCACCGGCTCGCTGGTGCAGTGGATGCGCGACCAGATGGGCCTGATCAACTCCGCCGCCGAGATCGAGACGCTCGCGTCCTCGGTCGACGACAACGGCGGCGCGTACTTCGTACCGGCCTTCTCCGGACTGTTCGCCCCGTACTGGCGCTCCGACGCCCGCGGTGTGATCGCCGGCCTCACCCGGTACGTCACCAAGGCGCACATCGCGCGCGCCGTGCTCGAGGCCACCGCCTGGCAGACCCGCGAGATCACCGACGCCATGACGAAGGACTCCGGCGTCGAACTGGCCGCGCTCAAGGTCGACGGCGGCATGACCTCCAACAACCTGCTGATGCAGACGCTCTCGGACTTCACGGACGCCCCCGTGGTGCGCCCCATGGTCGCCGAGACGACCTGCCTCGGCGCCGCCTACGCCGCCGGCCTGGCCGTCGGCTTCTGGCCCGACACCGACGCGCTGCGCGCCAACTGGCGCAGGGCCGCCGAGTGGACCCCTCGCATGGACGCCGACAAGCGCGACAGCGAGTACAAGAACTGGCTCAAGGCCGTTGAACGCTCCATGGGCTGGGTCGAAGAAGAAAACTGACGAGGAGTACACCGACATGACCACCCTGCAGAGCGTCCCCGCCCTGGGGACGCACCCGGCTGCCGGTTCCCTGCCGAGCCGTGCCGAGACACGGGAGCAGCTCTCCAAGGCCACCTACGACCTCCTGGTGATCGGCGGCGGCATCCTGGGCATCTCCACGGCCTGGCACGCCGCGCAGTCCGGCCTGCGGGTGGCCCTGGTGGACGCCGGCGACTTCGCCGGCGCCACCTCCTCCGCCTCCTCCAAGCTGCTCCACGGCGGTCTGCGCTACCTCCAGACCGGCGCGGTGAAGCTGGTCGCGGAGAACCACTTCGAGCGCCGGGCGGTCTCCCGCCAGGTCGCCCCGCACCTGGCCAACCCGCTCACCTTCTACCTGCCGGTCTACAAGGGCGGACCGCACGGCGCCGCCAAGCTCGGCGCGGGCGTCTTCGCGTACTCGGCGCTCTCCGCCTTCGGCGACGGCGTCGGCCACCTCCTGAGCCCCGCCAAGGCCGCGCAGGACGTGCCGGAGCTCCGCACCGACAACCTCAAGGCCGTGGCCGTGTACGGCGACGACCAGATGAACGACGCGCGCATGGCCCTGATGACGGTCCGCGCCGCGGTCGACGCGGGCGCCACCGTCCTCAACCACGCCGAGGTCACCGGCCTGCGCTTCACCCGGGGCCGGGTCACCGGAGCCGACCTGAAGGACCGCACCAGCGGCGACCAGTTCGGCGTCGACGCCCGCCTCGTCCTCAACGCCACCGGGCCGTGGGTCGATCACCTGCGCCGGATGGAGGACCCGAACGCGGCCCCCTCCATCCGTCTGTCCAAGGGCGCGCACCTCGTCCTCAAGCGCACCTCCCCCTGGAAGGCCGCGCTCGCCACCCCGATCGACAAGTACCGCATCACCTTCGCCCTCCCCTGGGAGGACATGCTGCTGCTCGGCACGACCGACGAGGAGTACGAGGGCGACCCCGGCCAGGTCGCGGTCGACGAGAAGGACATCACCCAGATCCTGGACGAGGCCGCGTTCTCCATCCGCGACCAGCAGCTGTCCCGGGACCTGATCACCTACTCGTTCGCCGGTCTGCGGGTGCTGCCGGGCGGGCCCGGCGACACCTCCAAGGCCAAGCGCGAGACGGTCGTCACCGAGGGCCGCGGCGGCATGCTGTCGGTGGCCGGCGGCAAGTGGACGACGTTCCGCCACATCGGCCGTACGGTGATGAACAAGCTGGCGTCCCTGCCCGGCCACCCGCTGGGCGAGGACATGGAGCCCGTCTCCCGGCTCCCCAAGAAGCTCCCCCTTCCCGGTATAGCCAACCCCAACGCGGTGGCCCACCGGCTGCTCGTCGACGGCGGCACGCCCGGCCCGCGCATGGCCGCCGACACCGCCCGCCACCTGGCCACGCACTACGGCTCGCTCGCCTTCGACATCGCTCGCCTGGCCAACGACAACCCCGAGCTGGCCCAGCGCGTCCACCCGGACGCGCCGGAGATCTGGGCCCAGGTCGCGTACGCCCGCGACCACGAGTGGGCCGAGACCGCGGACGACGTGCTGCGCCGCCGCACGACCCTGACGATCCGGGGCCTGGCGACGGACGAGATCCGCGCCAAGGTCGAGGACATGCTCGGCGAGAAGGCCTGACCGTACGGATCGGGCCACGACCGGACGGGTCACGAGGGCGGCTCCCGCAGGGGGGCCGCCCTCGCCGTACACCCGGGAGGTCCCGGGCGCGGCGCGGCGGGTGGCGCCGGGCCGCCCCGCCCCGGTGGGGGGCGGGGCCGGGCGGCCTCCCGCTCCGCGCCCGCCGCCCGGACCAATCGGCTGCCGTCCTGCCGTGTTTCCCCCGGTCGTCGTGGGTAGTGGCTCCCGGTCGGAACAGCACTCGTCCCTGCGACAGGGGCTGCGGGCGGGCCCCCGGAAAGCCGTAAGGTTGGTCCGTACGCACGGAACTTCGGAAGGAGGCCTGGGTGATCGAGCTCGAGGGGGTTCCCGAGCTGATCGACCCGGTCATGGTGGCCGCGTTCGAGGGCTGGAACGACGCCGGCGACGCCGCCTCCACCGCGGTCGCACACCTGGAACGGGAATGGAAGGGCGAGGTGTTCGCGGCGCTCGACGCCGAGGACTACTACGACTTCCAGGTGAACCGGCCCACGGTGTACCTGGACGGCGGGGTACGGAAGATCACCTGGCCGACCACCCGGCTCTCGGTGGTCCGGGTGGGCGGTGACAAGCCGCGCGACCTGGTACTGGTCCGCGGCATCGAGCCGTCGATGCGCTGGCGCTCGTTCTGCAACGAACTGCTTGGTTTCGCCCATGAGCTCGGTGTGGAGATGGTGGTCATCCTGGGCGCGCTGCTCGGCGACACCCCGCACACCCGGCCGGTGCCGGTCAGCGGCGTCACGTCCGACCCGGACCTGGCGCGCACCATGGACCTGGAGGAGACGCGGTACGAGGGCCCGACGGGCATCGTCGGCATCCTCCAGGAGGCGTGCACGCACGCGGGCGTGCCGGCGGTGAGCCTGTGGGCGGCGGTGCCGCACTACGTGTCGCAGCCGCCGAACCCGAAGGCGACGCTGGCGCTGCTCAACCGGCTGGAGGACCTGATCGGCCTGCGCATCCCGCTGGGTGAGCTGGCCGAGGACGCGCGGGCCTGGCAGGTCGGCGTGGACCAGCTCGCGTCGGAGGACAGCGAGGTGGCGGAGTACGTCCAGACGCTGGAGGAGGCGCGGGACACGGCGGAGCTGCCGGAGGCGTCGGGCGAGGCCATCGCGCGCGAGTTCGAGCGGTACCTGCGGCGGCGGGACGGCGGGCCGGGCCACGCGACCGAGTCCGGCGACAGCTCGTACCTGCGCGACACCTCGAGCGGGCGGACGCGCCCGCCCAAGCCGCCGAGTGAGACCCCGGAGGCCACGGACGCTTCGGAAGCGCCGGAGGCGTCGGGGACCACTGAGCCCTCGGACGCTTCTGAGGCTCCGGGGCCGTCACCGGCTCCGGAGACCCCGGACCCTTCGGACTCCCCGGCCTCACCGGGCTCTCCCGGCTCTGCGGGCTCCCCCGGTCCGCCGGATTCCCCGGAGGACTGACAGGACGCGCGACGAAGGGGCGGCACCTCGGCCGAGGTGCCGCCCCTTCGTCGTCAGCGGTGCCGTACGCCCCTACAGCGCCACGCCCAGCAGGGCGTCGGCGATCCGGGAGACCAGGCCCGGCGCGGCCTCGTCCGTGCCGCCCTCCGCCTGCTGGCGCGCGGCCCAGCGGTCCACGGCCGCGAGGGCGGCCGGGGCGTCCAGGTCGTCGGCCAGCGCCTCGCGCACCTCCTCGACCAGCGCGTCGGCGGACGGCCCGTCGGGCCGGGAGACCGCCGCACGCCAGCGGTCCAGCCGCTCCACGGCCTCCTGGAGCACCTCCTCCGTCCACTCCCAGTCGGCGCGGTAGTGGTGGGCCAGGAGCGCGAGCCGGATCGCGGCCGGGTCGACGCCCTGGCGGCGCAGCGCGGAGACGAAGACGAGGTTGCCCTTGGACTTGGACATCTTCTCGCCGTGCAGGGCGACCATCCCGGCGTGTACGTACGCCTTGGCGAACGGGTGCTCGCCGGTCAGCGCCTGGGCGTGCGAGGCGCCCATCTCGTGGTGCGGGAAGACCAGGTCGGAGCCACCGCCCTGGACGTCGAAGCCCATGCCGAGGTGGTCCAGGGCGATGGCCACGCACTCGATGTGCCAGCCCGGTCGGCCCCGTCCGAGGCTGCCGCCGTCCCAGCTGGGCTCGCCCTCGCGGGCGGCCATCCACAGCATCGGGTCGAGCGGGTTCTTCTTGCCCGGGCGGTCGGGGTCGCCGCCGCGCTCGGCGGACAGGGCCCGCATGAGCTCGGCGTCGTAGTGCGAGACCTCGCCGAAGCGCGGGTCGGCCTCCACGGAGAAGTAGACGTCGCCGTCGAGTTCGTACGCGGCGCCCGCGTCCCGGAGCCGCTCCACGAGCGGCACGATGCCCGGTATGGCCTCGACCGCGCCGATGTAGTGCCGCGGCGGGAGCATCCGCAGGGCGGTCATGTCCTCGCGGAAGAGGGCCGTCTCCTTCTCCGCGAGGGCGACCCAGTCGATGTCGTCGCGGACGGCCCGCTCCAGCAGCGGATCGTCCACGTCGGTGACGTTCTGGACGTAGTGGACCTGCCGCTTGGTGTCGAGCCACACGCGCTGAACGAGGTCGAACGCGTTGTAGGTCGCCGCGTGACCGATGTGGGTCGCGTCGTACGGCGTGATGCCGCAGACGTAGATACGGGCGACGGGGCCGGGGTCGAGGGTCACTCGTCCACCGGTCGCGGTGTCGTGGATCCGGAGGTCGCGGCCCTTGCCGGGCAGGGCGGGGACCTCAGAAGCGGGCCAGGCATGCATGCCACGAGCGTAACCGGACGCCGGTTCCGGATACGAACCGGATGAGGAAATCATGACCGAACACGCCCTCTTGCACCTTCGGCCGACCTGTGCAGTGACCAGGTCAGACGGGGGGCCAGGGGATGGCCGGCCACTGTCCCGAGGGTTCCGGGTGCCGGCCCGAGGAGCGCAGGGCGGCCACCCGCGACCGCAGCGCCGTGACCTCCGCCGGGGTGATCAGCTCCGTCAGGCGGGCGGCGAGGAGCTCGTCGGGCGCCAGGGAGCCGTCCAGGCGGGCCAGGACGTCCAGGGCGTCCGCCGGGAGGGGCTCGCCGGCCCAGCCCCACAGGAGGGTGCGCAGCTTGTCGTCCACGTGGAAGGTGACGCCGTGGTCGATCGCGTACAGCCGGCCGTCCGGAGCGGGCAGCAGATGGCCGCCCTTGCGGTCACCGTTGTTGATCACCGCGTCGAGCACGGCGAGCCGCCGCAGCCGTACGTCGTCGGCGTGCACCAGCAGGGCGGTGCGGTCCTCGTCGACCTGGGCCAGGCCGACCGCCTTCCAGCCCTCGTCCGGTTCCTCGCCGTCGACCAGCGCCAGCAGCGAGGCGGACGGGTCGCCCTCGATCCACTGCTGGACCATGCCCTGCCCGTACGGGCCGTCCCGCAGGACGGTCGGCGGCACCAGTCCCCAGCCGGTCGCCTCGGACACCTCGTAGGCCGCCACCTCGCGCTGCGCCAGCGTCCCGTCGGGGAAGTCCCACAGGGGGCGCTCCCCCGCGACGGGCTTGTAGACGCAGTCGACTTCCTGACCTTCGTACGCCACGGAGCAGAACAGCACCGCGTTGGACGCCTCGCGGACCTGGCCGCGGACCGTCAGCTCGCCCTTGGCCAGCAGATCGTGCAGTTCCACCGCCGTCAGGCTCCGCGGCGGTATCCGTTCTGGCGCGGGCATACGTGTCCTTCCGGATCGAGCGGCAGGCTGCACAGCGGGCACGGCGGCCGGCCCGCGTTGACCACGTCGAGGGCACGCTTGGCGAACGCCCTCGCCTGCACCCCGGTGAGCCGGACCCGCAGCATCGGCGGCCCGTTCTCGTCGTCCTGGAGCAGCCGCTCCTCGGCCTCCGCGAGGTCCTCCTCGGACTCCACGTCCAGCTCGACCAGCGCCTGTGCCTCCACGATCATGCGCTGTTCCTCGCCGTCCCAGGCGAGCGCCATCGTGCCGACCCGGAACTCCTCCTCGACCGGGGAGTCCAGCGGCGCGGTGTCCGTGACGTCGGACGGCGCGACGGCGGGGACCGGGGCGTTGCCGCCGGTGCGCCGTACCACCTCGTCGAGCAGCTCGTCGATCCGCTCGGCGAGCGCGGCCACCTGCGTCTTCTCCAGGGCGACACTGGTGACCCGCCCCCCGCCGGAGGCCTGGAGGAAGAACGTACGGCGGCCAGGCAGCCCGACCGTGCCGGCCACGAAACGCTCCGGTGGGTCATAGAGGAACACCTGACGGGACACGTTCCCTCTCCCTTGCTTCGGTTCGGACGGCGCTACGGCCCGTCCACCCTACTGTGCGATTCGATCACGCTGCTCCCGCGCCGCCGCCCACCTCGGCGGCCTCGCCGCCGGGTTCCTCCCGCGGGATCAGCCCGGCGAAGTCCCCGGTGTCGCCGAGTCGCAGAAGAGACGGCCTGAGACGGGTGTAACGGATCGCCGTCACGGAACAAGGATCCACATGGATCCGCTGGAACAGATCGAGATGCGTCCCGAGTGCGTCGGCGACGAGCGACTTGATGATGTCGCCGTGCGAGCACATCAGGTAGACGGCGTGCTCCCCGTGCTCCGCCTCCACGCGCGCGTTCCACTCGCGTACGGCCTCGACGGCACGCGCCTGCATGGCACGCATCGACTCACCGCCGGGGAACGCCGCGTTGGACGGGTGCCGCTGGACGACCTCCATCAGGGGCTCGTCGGCGAGTTCGGCGAGCTTGCGCCCGGACCAGTCGCCGTAGTCGCACTCGCCGATCCGCTCCTCGGGGTGCAGGGGCAGTCCGGGTCGGGCGTCCAGCAGCGGCTGGAGGGTCTCCCGGCAGCGCTGGAGCGGACTGGTCACCGCCGCCACGAGCGGCACCCCGGCCAGCCGGCCGGGCAGCGACGCGGCCTGCGCGGTGCCGTGCTCGTCCAGGGCGACGCCGGGTGTCCGGCCCGCGAGCACCCCCGCGGTGTTGGCGGTGGAGCGTCCGTGCCGTACGAGAATCAACGTGGCCATGCCTGCCAGCCTAGGCGGCTCGACGGGTGCAGGGCGCCCGGGGCCGGGGAAGAATACGCGCCGTGATCGTCGACTGTGCCATCTACCGGGACGGGCACCGCAGTGAGGGCCCGTCCGACTTCTCCGACGCGCTCGAGGCGGCCCGGGCCTCGAAGGCGGGCGGCTCGTTCCTGTGGATCGGGCTGCACGAACCGACGGAGCAGGAGTTCGATCACGTCTCGGACGAGTTCGGCCTCCACCCGCTGGCCGTGGAGGACGCCCTCAAGGCGCACCAGCGGCCCAAGCTGGAGGTGTACGACGACTCCTTGTTCATGGTTCTCAAGCCCGTCGTGTACGAGCCGGAGACCGACACCGTCAGCACCGGCGAGCTCATGGTCTTCGTGGGCGACTCGTTCGTGGTGACGGTCCGGCACGGCGAGGGCGCGCCCCTGGCGGCCGTCCGCAAGCGGCTGGAGGCGGAGCCGGACGTGCTCAGGCACGGGCCGACGTCCGTGCTGTACGCGATCAGCGACGCGGTGGTCGACCACTACATCGAGGTGGCCGGCGAGCTCCAGGTCGACCTGGAGGAGATGGAGACCGAGGTCTTCCAGCCGGCGGGCGGGGACGCCAAGAACACGGCGTCGCGGATCTACATGTTCAAGCGCCAGGTACTGGAGTTCCGCCGGGCCACCGGCCCGCTGGCGGCGCCGATGGCCCGGCTCGCGGGCGCCGGCGTGCCCTTCGTCAGCGAGCGCGCCCAGCCGTTCTTCCGGGACGTCAGCGACCATCTGACGCGCGCCACAGAACAGGTGGAGGGGCTCGACCGGCTGCTGTCGGACATCCTGTCCGCCCATCTCGCGCAGATGGGCGTGCGGCAGAACGACGACATGCGGAAGATCTCGGCGTGGGCGGCGATGGCCGCGGTGCCCACGATGGTCGCGGGCGTCTACGGCATGAACTTCGACCACATGTGGGAGCTGCACCAGGTGTGGGGCTATCCGGCCGTGATCGTGCTGATGGGGGTGGCGGTCATCGGCCTGTACCGGCTGTTCAAGCGCCGGGGCTGGCTCTGAGCCGCCGTCCCGGGCCGCTCAGTAGGCCGGGGCGGGCTCGGCCGGCCCGCCCAGCGCGTTGCGCCGCTCCGGCATCCTGAGGTCGACCATGCGCCGCCAGCCGCCGGCCCTCTCGTAGGCGTACATGCCCCGGACCCCCACCGAGAGGGCTGTCCGCTTGGCGGCGGGCCAGCCGAGGATGCGGCCCATGTGGTCCATGACGGCGAGGCTGACGTCGCGGTAGACGGTGATCTCGGCGAGCGCGCACTCGCGCAGCGTGCGCTGGATGGCCCGGCCGTGCCCGGCGTACGCGAGGCCCAGCAGTTCCTCGTGGCAGTACGCGAGGTGGTTGTCCTCGTCGTCGCAGATCTGCCGGATGGCCTTGCCGACCTCGGGGTGGTCGCCGAAGAACCTGACGAGCATGTCCATCTGGTCGGCGGCGCGCTGTTCGGTGACCCGGCTGTGCGAGAGGTAGACGAGGATGTCCTCCTCCGTCAGCGGCCGGTCCCGGCGCAGCTTCTCGTGGGCCAGGCCGATGCCGCGCTGTTCCAGCAGCATCGTGTAATCGGTCTCCGGCGGGACCGGGACCGGCTCCAGGCCGCGCTTCTTGAGCAGGGCGTTGAAGATCCGGCCGTGCTTGTCCTCGTCGGCACCGTGCCGGGTCACCTTGGGGGCGAGGTCGCGCATGCTCTCGGGAAGGAGGGCCGCGATGCGGGCGTTCTCCCAGCCGCCCTGCGCCTCCCCGCTGGCCGCGATGGAACAGAACAGCCGGTAGGAGTCGTCGTTGTCGATGATCTCCTGGAACAGGCTTCGGGCCGACAGCATCAATGCCACCTCCATACGCGCATGTGTGCGCACTTCCGCGGAGTTCCGCGACGTACGAGTCAAATGCCGCGGAATGGGCGTGGCAACGACATGGGCGCGCAAGTCCGCCGGATGGCGGAGCATCGGGGGACGGCGGGAGGTGAACGGCGGCTCTCGCGGACGCCGGGTGCGCTCGGGCAGTAACCCCGGAGGGGCGTGGCGCGTTGTGCAGCGTGACGGCCGTGGCGGGGATGACCCCGAGCCCCCACCACGGCCGCAGGCTTGTCCGGAAGCCGGGAAGCTTCCCGGCCGCCTAGTCGACCAGGCCCGCGCGCTCCAGGGCCTCGGTGCCCGCCCGCAGCGCCCCGATCCGCTCGTCCAGCGTGAAGCCGGCCGGGGCGAGGGTGAGGGTGGTGACGCCGGCCGCGGCGTACGCCTGCATCCGGTCGGCGATCCGCTCCACGGCACCGAGCAGCGTCGTCTGGTCGATCAGCCGGTGGGGGACGGCGGCGGCGGCGCCGGCCTTGTCCCCGGAGAGGTACTTCTCCTGGATCTCGGCGGCCTCCTGCTCGTACCCCATGCGCTGGGCGAGTTGGTTGTAGAAGTTCTGCTTGCGGCTGCCCATGCCGCCGACGTACAGCGCGGTGTACGGCCGGAACATGTCGGCGAGCCCTTTGACGTCGTCACCGATGGCGAGCGGGAGGGTCGGGCAGACGTCGAAGCCGTCCATGGTCAGGCCCGCCTTCTCACGGCCCGCGCGGAGGTACCGGAGCGCGGTGTCCTCCAGGTGCTCGGCGGACGGGAAGATCAGCAGCGCGCCGTCGGCGATCTCGCCGGTCTGCTCCAGGTTCTTGGGGCCGATGGCGGCGATGTAGAGCGGGATGTGCTCGCGCTGCGGGTGGACGGTCAGCTTGATCGGCTTGCCGGGGCCACCGGGGAGCGGAAGCGTCCAGTGCTCGCCCTCGTGGGTCAGCCGCTCGCGGGCCATCGCCTTGCGCACGATCTCCACGTACTCGCGGGTGCGGGCGAGCGGCTTGTCGAACTTGACGCCGTACCACCCCTCGGAGACCTGCGGGCCCGAGACGCCGAGGCCGAGGCGGAACCGGCCGCCGGAGAGCGAGTCGAGGGTGGCCGCCGTCATGGCGGTCATGGTGGGCTGCCGGGCCGGGATCTGCATGATCGCGGAGCCGATGTCGATGTTCTCGGTCTGGGCGCCGACCCACGCCAGGACGGTCGGGGCGTCGGAGCCGTACGCCTCTGCGGCCCAGCAGACGTCGTAGCCGAGGCGATCCGCCTCCTGGGCGACGGCGAGGTTGTCGCCGTCCATGCCCGCGCCCCAGTAGCCGAGGTTGATGCCGAGCCGCATAGCCGGTCCCCTTACTCGTCGACTCATTTACTGATCAGTAACGATCTGGTTCCGGACTCTAGCGCGCGCCCCCGCGTCCCGACAGGAGGAGGAGGGCCACGCCCGCAGGGGGTTGTCCACAGGCTCTCTCCGTGTGGGCCTCTGGCCAGTAATCTCGCGGCCATGGAGCAGAGGCATCTCGGCCGTACCGGCCTGCGTGTGTCCCGGATCGGCCTCGGCACCCTGACCTGGGGCCGGGACACCGACGAGCACGACGCGGCGGACCAGCTGAAGGCGTTCTGGGAGGCCGGCGGGACGCTGATCGACACGGCGGACGTGTACGGCGGCGGCGAGGCCGAGTACCTGCTCGGCCGGCTCGTGGAGCGGCTGGTCCCCCGGCGGGACCTCGTCATCGCGACGAAGGCCGGCAGCGTTCCCGACCCGGACCGGCGGGTCGACGGTTCGCGGGGCCATCTGCTCGCGGCGCTGGACGCGTCCCTGGACCGGCTCGGCACGGACTACGTGGACCTGTGGCAGGTGCACGCCTTCGACCCCGGGACACCGCTGGAGGAGACACTCCAGGCCCTCGACATGGCGGTGGCCAGCGGGCGGGCGCGGTACGTGGGCGTGTCCAACTTCTGCGGCTGGCAGCTGGCGAAGGCCGCCACCTGGCAGCTGGCGCCGGGCGGGGCGCGGGCCCGGCTGGCGAGCACGCAGATGGAGTACTCGCTGCTCCAGCGGGGCGTGGAGCGGGAGGTGCTGCCCGCCGCGCTGGACCTGGGCGTCGGGCTGCTCCCCTCCTCGCCGCTGGGGCGAGGGGTGCTGACGGGCAAGTACCGGCACGGCACACCGTCCGACTCGCGGGGCGCGTCGGACCGGCTGGCGCCGTTCGTCGAGCCCTACCTGGACGACTCGGCGACCCGGGTCGTCGACGCGGTCATCACCGCGGCCGACGGCCTGGCGGCCACCCCCGTGCAGGTGGCGCTGGCATGGGTGCGCGACCGGCCGGGGGTGGCGGCGCCGGTCGTGGGCGCGCGCAACGCGCGGCAGCTCGCGGCCGCGTTGTCAGTGGAGAGCCTTAGTCTTCCAGACGAGATCCGCCGGGCGCTCGACGATGTGTCGGCGCCGGTGCACCGCTATCCCGATCAGGACTGGAGCACGCTGTGACCGCGCTTCCCCGGGGGGCAACCCCCGGCCCCCCGGCCGACGACGACCAGGACACCACCCCGTCCGCGACCCCGTCCGCCGCCGCGGAGGGCGGCGGTGCGGGCCCTGAGGACGCGAGCGCGGAGGGCGGCGGCACGGAGGACACGTCCGCCGCAGCGAAGGGCGCGGCTCCGGGCCCGGAGGGCGGGGACGCGGGCGGGAGCCCGGAGGGCCCGTCGTCCGGCGGTGACGGGGGCGCCCCCCGGCCCGCCGACGGGCCGGAGGCCGGCGGGACGCCGCAGGGCGGGGACGCGGGCGGGAGCCCGGAGGGCAGCGGTGCCGCCGGGGTGTCGGCGGCGGAGGCCGAGCTGGCGGCGCAGCGGGAGCTGCGGGCGCGCATCGAGCAGCGGAAGGCCGAGAAGGGCGGCCCCATCGAGGCGGGCACCAAGCTGAGCGGCACGGCCGCCGACCTGCTGGCCGCCGTACGGGCCGTGGAGAGCGGCAAGTCGTCCGGCACGGCCTTCTTCGATTCCCCCGCCCCCGCGCCGCGGCAGGCGGCCCCCGAGCCCGTCCAGCCCGCGCGGCCGGCGGCAGGCGCCGAGGCCGCCCGCCCCGCGCGGGTGGCGGCGGCGGAGACGGTCGCGGCGGTACGGGTGGTGCTGGGCGAGGGCGGCGCGCCCGAGGCGCTCGCCGCGCGGGTGGCCGCCCTGCTGGGTGACACGGCGGCGGACATGCTGCGCGAGGACCCCTGGCAGCTGCTGTCGGTGCCGGGCGTCCGCCCGGAGCAGGCCGACGGTTTCGCCCGGGCGCTGCTCGGGGCGGAGTGCGGCCCCGGGGACGAGCGGCGGACGGCCGCGCTCGTCGGGTGGGTGCTCCAGCGGGCCGCCCTCCAGGGGCACACGGCGCTGGACGCGGCGGACGTGCGAGCGGCGCTGGCGGAGCACGCGGTGCCCGCGCCCGAGGAGGCGGTGCGGCACGCGATCGCCGGGGGCGCGGTGCTGGTCTTCCACGACGGACCGGACGAGGCGGAGCTCGAGGCCGGGGGCGAGGACGGGGAGCCGGCCGAGCCGCAGGACACGGAACCGCTGCCGGTGCTGCTGGGGCTCGACCGGTACGCGCTGGCGGAGGAGAGCCTCGCCGACGGACTGGCCCGGCTCGCGAGGAGCGGCCCGGACGCCCGCTGGCGGGACGCCGCGCCGACGGACCTGACCCGTGCGGTCGCCGAGCACGGACTGGTCGCGCACACGGGGGGCGAGGCGGCGCGGGCCGAGGCGGTCGCACTGGCCGGGGCCGCCCGCGGGATCGGGCTCCGGGCCGCGGTGGCCGCGTACACGGAGAACGGCCGCCGGAGGCTGGGCGCGGACGCAGGAGCGGTGACCGTCGCCGCGTTGCTGGCCGGCACCGCCGGGCCGGGCCGGGACGAGGACGGGGCCTTCGCGCTGGACCTGCTGGTCGTACTGGACGCCCCGCAGCTGGACGTCGAGACGGCCGCGATGCTGGTGGAGTCCCTGCCGGACGGGTGCCGCCTGGTGCTCAGCGGCGACCCGGGCGTGCTGTGGTCGGCGGGCGCGGGGCGGGTCTTCGCGGACGTCCTGGCCGCGCGGGCCTGCCCGCAGGTCGCGTCGCGCACGCCGGACCCCGGGCCTGTCGGGGAGCTGGTGTCCGGCATCGGGATCGGGGAGCTGAACCAGGTCGAGGCCCCGGGCAAGGAGGTCGTGATCGTCCCGGTGCGCGACGCGGGCGAGGCGGTGCACCGCACGGTGCAACTGGTCGCGGACTCGGTACCGCGCGCGATCGGCGTGCCGGCCGAGCAGACCCAGGTGATCACCGTCGGCCATGGCGGTGCGGCCGGCACGCGGGCGCTCAACGCGGCGCTCAAGCAGCGGCTGAACCCGGGGCCGGGTCGCTTCGGCGGCTTCGACCCGGGTGACCGGATCGCGTACGCCCCGGCGCCGGGGCGTACGGTGCCGGGCACCGTGCTGTCGGCGGACGCGGACGGACTGCACCTGGACTGCGAGGGCGACCGGGTCGTCGTACCGAAGGACCGGGTCGGGTCGGCGCTCCGGCACGGCTGGGCGATGACCGCCCACCAGGCCGTGGGCATGCGGTGGCCGGCGGCGGTGGTCGTGCTGCCCGGTGACGCGGCCGGGGCGCTGGACCGGGCGTGGGTCTACACCGCGTTCGGCCGGGGCGAGCGCCATCTGTCGGTGGTCCACGGCGTGGACCAGGCGCTTCCCCGCGCGGTCGCCGAGTCGCTGCCCCGGCCCCGCACCACCCGCCTGCGGGCCCTCCTGGAGTCGCTCCTGGCCACCCCGGAGGACTGACCGCGCCACCGGCCCGGCCCCGGACCGGACAAGGCCCCCGTGCGGTCGTCACGGGGGCCCTGGGTCCGGGGCCGGGCCGAGGGCGCCCGGGTCGGGGCGAGGCCCGTCAGGGGCGCCCGGGGGAGGTCAGGCGATGTCGGGGCCGACGGTGTCCGGGTCGCCGTGGAACTCGTCCTCGTCGAACACCGCGCTCACGTCGAAGCGGCAGATCACCCGGCCGGGGTCCGCCTGGTCGAACGGGGTGCTCAGCCACTCCCCCGGTTCCGGGAGCTCGTCCGCGGCGGCCACCCACAGGGTGGAGTCGCCCTCCTCCAGACCGAACTCCTTGTGCCGCGACGCGATCTCGTCCGGCTCGAACTCGCCGAACAGCACGCCCAGCGCCGCGTGGACGCTCGCTCCCACCACCGCGGCGGCCTGCCCGCCCCCTTCCTCCCGGTCCAGGTCCGCGATGCGCTGCGACTGGGCCAGCAGGCGCTGTGGCTCGACCACCGCGTAGTCGCGGCGGATCAGCACGGTCAGGGCGTTGGGTTCCTCCGGGCCCTCGTAGGGCGGGAGGGAGTCCTCCACGCCGGGGATCTCGAAGGGCGTGACCTCGTCGTAGCGGTCGTAGAGCCGCTCGTCGTAGGCCTCGGCCGCGGTGGCGAGGGCGTTGAAGGCGGCATAGACGGCCGGGTCGTCATCACCCGTGCGGTTCTCGACCGCCTCCAGGTGACGGTCCAGTGCGGCTTTGACCGCCTCGGCGGCGGCGCGTACCTCGGCAGCGGTGGGCTGCGCAGCATCAGACATAGTGCAGACGCTATCCGTACCGGGCCGGTGCCCGCACAATAGATGCGATGCCGGAATACGAATTTGTCGACGTGTACGTACCTCGCGGGGTGTCCCGCAAGGAGGCGACCCGTCTGCTGACCGACCATGCCGAGTACGGACACTGGGAGTTGGACCGACTGAGTCTGCACCGGGACGGCAGCCGCCGTGTGCGGTTGCGCCGGCGCATCATCCGTCAGGTGCGCGCCACCTGGTGAGGGTGACGAGCAGAACGGAGCGGGCCCCGCGATCGCGAGGCCCGCTCCGTCGTGTCCGCGAGGACGGGGACTACGAGGACTGCCGGGTACGGCGGTAGAGGACCGTGCCCCCGAGCAGCAGGCCCGCGCCCGCCGGGAGCAGCATGCCGAGCGGAGCGGCACCGGTGAGCGCCAGCTCCTCGTCCGCCTGCGGCGGGGTGACGGTGTGCGCGCCGGGCTTGTTGGGCTCGATCGGCGAACCGGGCTTCTCCGGGCTGTCCGGCTTGCCCGGCGTCCCCGGCTTACCGGGCTCGTCCGGCGTACCGGGCTCGTCCGGGTGCCCGGGGTTGCCGGGCTCGTCCGGCTCGTTCGGGTTGCCGGGCTCGTCCGGGTTCCCCGGGTTGCCGGGCTCGTCCGGGTTCCCCGGGTTGCCGGGCTCGTCCGGGTGCCCGGGGTTGCCCGGGTGCTCGGGCTTGTGCGGGTGGCCGTTGGCGCAGCCGTTGCCGAACGACGGGTTGAGCGCCCCGACGACGTCGACGCTGTTGCCGCAGGCGTTCACCGGCACGCTCACCGGCGCCTGCACGTTGTTCCCGGACGCGACGCCCGGAGAGTTCGCGGCCACCCCGTCCGCCTTGGCGCCACTGGACTTGTTGACGCACTTGTTCCCGAACGACGGGTTGAGCGCGCCGACGACGTTCACGGTGTTGCCGCACGCGTTCACCGGCACGCTCACCGGTGCCTGCACGTTGTTCCCGGAGCCGACGCCCGGGGAATTCGTCGCCGCCCCGTGGGCGTCGGCGCCGGTGTGCGCCTGGGCGAATCCGCCGCCGAGGGCGAGTACGCCACCCGCGGCCGCCACGATGGTCAGGCCCTTTCGCGTGACCTGTCGCATAGCTGGTTCCCTGCCTTCTAGGCTTTCCGAATACCTCCGGCACAGCGCCGGGAGGTACGAATGTCCAGCGGCCCCGGAACGCATGGCGCGCGCTCCGGGGCCGGCCGGGCTCAGACCACTAGGGGTCGAGGCTCAACGTCAGTCGTTGATGCAGACGTTCCCGAAGGCCGGGTTCAGCAGACCGATGATGTTCACGGTGTTGCCGCAGACGTTGACCGGGATGTGGACCGGAACCTGGATCACATTGCCCGAAACGACACCGGGGGAGCCCACGGCGGCGCCGTTCGCATCCGCGTCGGCAACGGCCATGCCCGCGCCGGCCAGGACCAGCCCACCGGTGGCGACCGCGACAGCGGCGACCTTCTTGATCATTATTCCTCCTTGTTGGCAAATGCGGTCCCAGCCGCGGACCGCATCACTTGTAACGACAGGGAGGTAATCGGGCTACGACCGGATGACGCCGTTCACCCTTTTCGGTCAGATGTGCACACGCGGGCGATTATTGGAGTTTCGTTTCACCTGACTATTTCAGGTGAGGAGGCCTCAGCTCGCGTCGATGAAGCGGTCCAGCACCCGCACGCCGAATTTCAGGCCCTCCACCGGCACACGCTCGTCGACCCCGTGGAACATCCCGGCGAAGTCCAGCTCCGGGGGGAGCCGGAGCGGCGCGAAGCCGAAACAGCGGATGCCGAGGTCGTCGAAGGACTTGGCGTCCGTCCCGCCCGACAGCATGTACGGCACCGCGCGGGCGATCGGGTCCTCCGCCCTGAGCGCGGACTGCATGGCGTCCACCAGGTCCCCGTCGAAGTCGGTCTCCAGCGCCTTGTCGGCGTGCACGTCCTCGCGCCGGACGCGCGGGCCCAGCAGCCGGTCGAGGTCGCCCAGGAACTCCTCCTCGTACCCCGGCAGGAAGCGCCCGTCCACGTGGGCGGTCGCCTGCCCCGGGATGACGTTGACCTTGTACCCCGCGCCGAGCATGGTCGGGGCGGCCGAATTGCGGAGGGTGGCGCCGATCATCTTGGCGATGCCGCCCAGCTCGGCGAGCGTGGCCTCCATGTCCTCCGGGTCCAGCGGCGTGCCGAGCGCGTCGGACAGCTCGTCGAGGAACGACCGGACCGTCTTGGTCACCCTCACCGGCCAGGTGTGCCGGCCGAGCCTGCCCACCGCCTCGCACAGCTCGGTGATGGCGTTGTCGTTGTTGGTCATCGAGCCGTGGCCCGCGGTGCCGTCCACGGTGAGCCGCATCCAGTGCATGCCCTTCTGGGCCGTCTCCACCAGATAGAGGCGCAGATTCTCGTTGACGGTGAAGGAGAAGCCGCCGACCTCGCCGATCGCCTCCGTGACGCCCTCGAAGAGACCCGGATGCTTGTCCACGAGGTGGCGGGCGCCGTACGTACCCCCCGCCTCCTCGTCCGCGAGGAAGGCCAGCACGATGTCGCGCGGGGGCTTGCGGCCGCTGCGCAGCCGGTCCCGTACGACCGCGAGGGTCATGGCGTCCATGTCCTTCATGTCGACCGCGCCCCGGCCCCAGACGCAGCCGTCGGCGATCTCACCGGAGAAGGGGTGATGCGTCCAGTCGTCCGCGTTGGCCGGGACGACGTCGGTGTGGCCGTGGATCAGCAGGGCGGGCCGGGACGGGTCCTCCCCCTCGATCCGCGCCACGGTCGAGGCACGGCCCTTGTGCGACTCGATGATCTCCGGTTCGAGACCCACTTCGGCGAGCTTCTCGGCGACGTACTCGGCGGCCGCCCGCTCCCCCGGGCCCGAGTGGTCGCCGTAGTTGCTGGTGTCGATCCGGATCAGGTCGCGGCAGAGGTCGGTGACCTCGTCCTCGCCCGTGACGGTGGCGGTTCGCGCCGTGCTCGACTCGCTCACGCTGGTTCCTCCCGCGTAGCAGCTGCTGGGTCCTCCCATCCTGCCTCCTCCCCCGGCGGGCACGGGGGCGTGATCGGGCACTCCCAATGTTTGCTATGGTTTTCCACGTCGGAACGGCCGCGGGCCGCGAGACAGACACCTTGTCCGGGTGGCGGAATGGCAGACGCGCTAGCTTGAGGTGCTAGTGCCCTTTATCGGGCGTGGGGGTTCAAGTCCCCCCTCGGACACAGCGGGAAGCGCGGGTTCGGTCGGCAGACCGGGCCCGCGCTTCTGCGTCTCCGGGCGTCGCATAGGCTCGGCCGCACCATGAAGAACACTCTCGGTCCGCTGGAGCCCAAGGCCGACAAGGACACCGTGCGGCGGCACAACCTGAGCCTGGTGCTGCGGGCCGTGCACGACGAGGGCGAGGCGACCCGGGCGGCGGTCGCGGCACGGGTGGGGCTGACGCGGGCGGCGGTGTCGTCGCTGGTCGAGCAACTGCTGGCCGGAGGGTTCCTCACCGAGCGGGGCAAGACGTTCAGCGGGCAGGCGGGACGGCCCGGCACCGCGCTGCGGGTGGCGCGCACGGGGCCGGCCGGGCTCGGCGTCGAGGTCAACATCGACTACGTCTCCGTCTGCGTGGTCGACCTGGCCGGCACCGACCGGGTGCGGCTCACCGAGCACGTGGACAACCGCGGCGTCGCGCCCGGCGAGGTGCTGGAGCGGGCCGCGCGGATCGCGGCGCGGACGCTCACCTCGGCGGCCGAGCAGGATCTGCACCCGGCCGGGGCGCGGCTCGCGCTGCCCGGCCTGGTGTCCCGTGGCACCGTGCGCCAGGCCCCCAACCTCGGCTGGAGCCGGGTCGCGGCGGAAACGCTGTTCGCCCGGGCGCTGGGCGCCCTGCGGCCCGGGCGTCCCGCGCCGGCGGTGGGGTCGGACAACGAGGCGAACGCGGCGGCGCTGGCGGAGCTGTGGTTCGGCGTGGGCGCCGGTCCGGAACGGGTGCGCGGCTTCCTGTATCTGACGGGCGAGATCGGGGTGGGCGGCGCCGTCGTCGTGGACGGCGAGCTGATGCGCGGGGCGCACGGGTTCGCCGGGGAGATCGGGCACGCCGTGGCCGACGCGGAGGGGCCCCGGTGCCGGTGCGGTTCGCGCGGATGCCTGGAGCAGTACGCCGGCCAGGCCGCGCTGCTGCGGGGCGCGGGGCTCGACGAGGCGGCGGGCATGCCGGGGGTGGCGGAGCTGGAACGGCGCGCCCGCGCCGGTGACGCCCGGACGGTGGCGGCGCTGGAGCGGGCCGGGCGGATGCTGGGGCTCGTGGTGTCCGGGGCGGTGAACCTGCTGGACCCGGAGGCGGTGGTGCTGGGCGGGATCTACCGGCCGCTGATGCCGTGGCTGGGCCCGGCGGCGGACCGGGAGCTGACCCTCCGGGTCGTGTCGGGGCTCTGGCCGGAGGGCAGCGGGCGGCTGCGGGCCTCGTCCTCCTCGGGCGACGCGGCACGGGGCGCCGCGGCGGCGGTGGTGCGGGACGTGATCGCCGACCCCGCGGGCTACGCGGTACGCGCGGCGCGCTGACGGCCCTGCGCGAGCCCTGCGGGCCGGGGCGTGGTCGGGGTGCCGCCCCGCGGGGCGGGCGGTTTCCGTTGCTGCCGGTGGGCCGGGGCGGGCCCTCCACCCACCGCACCCCGCCGCACGGGGGGCGCACCGCACGTCACCGCACCCCGCCGCACGGGGGGGGCACCGCACGTCACCGCACCCCGCCGCACGGGGGGCGCACCGCACGTCACCGCACCCCGCCGCACGGAGGGCGCACCGCACATCACCGCACCCCCGCCGCGCGAGGGGCGCACCGCGCACCCGGCGCCCACCGCGCCCCGCCGCAAGCACCCGCCCGCAGGCACCCGCCCCGCAGGGGGTCAGCGAGTGGCCAGGAGGTGGTCCAGCGCCAGTTGGTCGAGGCGTTCGAAGGACATGGAGCGGGCCGCCGCCGCCGCGGGGTCGAACGTGTCGTACGCGGAGGCGTCCGCCAGCAGGGAGGCGAGGCCGTCCTCGGCGGTCGGGCGGGCCAGGTCCGGGAGGCGTGAGGCAGCGAGGGCGTCCTGGACCTCGGGGTCGGCGCGGAAGGCGGCGGCACGCTCCTTGAGGATCAGGTAGTTGCGCATGCAGTTCTTGGCGGACTCCCAGACACCGTCGAAGCCGTCGGTGCGCACCGGCTTGAAGTCGAAGTGGCGCGGTCCGTCGTAGCCGGCGCTCTCCAGCAGGTCGACGAGCCAGAAGGCCTGCCGGAGGTCTCCCGCGCCGAAGCGGAAGTCCTGGTCGTACTTGATGCCGGACTGGCCGTTGAGGTCGATGTGGAAGAGCTTGCCCGCCCACAGTGCCTGTGCGATGCCGTGCGGGAAGTTGAGGCCCGCCATCTGTTCGTGGCCGACCTCCGGGTTGACGCCGACCAGGTCGGGGCGTTCCAGGCGCTCGATGAAGGCGAGGGCGTGGCCGATCGTGGGCAGCAGGATGTCGCCGCGCGGCTCGTTGGGCTTGGGCTCGATCGCGAAGCGCAGGTCGTAGCCCTGTTCGGTGACGTACTGGCCGAGGAGGTCGAATGCCTCCTTCATCCGGTCGAGGGCGGCACGCACGTCCTTGGCGGCGCCGGACTCCGCGCCCTCCCGGCCGCCCCACGCCACATAGACGCCGGCGCCGAGCTCGACCGCCAGGTCGATGTTGCGGATCGTCTTGCGCAGCGCGTAGCGGCGGACGTCGCGGTCGTTGGCGGTGAAGGCGCCGTCCTTGAAGACGGGGTGGGTGAAGAGGTTGGTGGTGGCCATCGGCACCTTCATGCCGGTGCGGTCCAGGGCGTCGCGGAAACGCTTGACCACCGCCTCGCGCTCGGAGTCGGTGGAGCCGAAGGGGATCAGGTCGTCGTCGTGGAACGTCACGCCGTACGCGCCGAGGGCGGCCAGGCGCTCGACCGATTCGACGGGGTCGAGGGCGGGGCGGGTGGCGGTGCCGAAGGGGTCGACGCCCTGCCAGCCGACGGTCCACAGCCCGAACGTGAACCGGTCCTCGGGAGTGGGGATGAAGCGTTCCGACATGTGTGGCCTCCAGGTCTATTTGTTTTCTCACATTACTAATACGCTATGGACGGCCCTTCGCCAAGAGAGCTGAGAGGTATCGAGATGCAGTCGTCCCCGGCCGTGATCGGCGTGGACAGCTCCACCCAGTCCACCAAGGCGGTCCTGGTCGACGCCGCCACCGGGGAGGTGCTGGCCATGGGCCGGGCCGCCCACACGGTGAGCGGCGACGCCGGGGCGCGGGAGAGCGACCCCGCGCAGTGGTGGCGGGCGCTCGCCGGGGCCGTCGCCGAGGCTCTGGCGGGCTTCGACGCACGCGCGGTCACCGGCATCGCCGTGGCCGGCCAGCAGCACGGCCTGGTCGTCCTGGACGCCGCAGGGCGCCCGCTGCGCCCCGCCCTGCTGTGGAACGACACCCGCTCCGCGCCGCAGGCCGCCGCCCTCACCGGCAGGCTCGGCGCCGACGGCTGGCTGGCCCGCACCGGGTCCGTACCGGTGGCGTCCATGACGGCCGCCAAGTGGGAGTGGCTGCGGGAGCACGAGCCGCGTACCGCCGAGGCCGCAGCGGCCGTGCGCCTCCCCCACGACTTCCTCACCGAGCGGCTGGCAGGGACCGCCGCGACCGACCCCGGCGACGCGTCCGGCACGTGCTGGTACAGCACCGCGACCGGCGCCTACGACCCCGAACTGCTCGACCTGCTGGAGCTGGACCCGGCCCGCCTCCCGACCGTCGCCCCGACGGGGGCCACCCGCGTCGGGTCGCTGACCGCCCGGGCGGCCCGGGACCTGGGCCTGCCGGAGGGCATCGCCGTCGCCGCGGGCACCGGGGACAACATGGCCGCCGCCGTGGGGCTCGGGCTGGGCGGCCGGGGCCTGCTCGACCACCCGGTGGTGTCGCTGGGCACGTCCGGCACGGTCTTCGCGGCCACCCGGACCCGGCCCGCGACGGCCGCGCTCGCCGGCTTCGCCGCCACCGACGGCACGTACCTCCCCCTGGGCTGCACGCTCAACTGCACGCTGGCCGTCGACAAGGTCGCCGCGCTGCTGGGCCTGGACCGCGAGGACGCCGCCCCCGGCGGGGAGGCCGTCCTGCTGCCGTACCTCGACGGCGAGCGCACCCCCGACCTGCCCGGCGCCTCCGGGCTGCTCACCGGGCTGCGCCACGCCACCACCCGGCAGCAGCTCCTCGGGGCCGCCTACGAGGGCGCCGTGTTCACCGTGCTGCGGGCCCTCGACGAGCTGCCGCGCACGGGCGGGGACGCACCGCTGCGGCTGATCGGCGGCGGCGCCCGGGGGCGCACCTGGGTGGAGACGGTGCGCCGGCTCTCCGGACGGCCCGTCGTGCTGCCCCGTACCGCCGAGCTCGTCGCCCTGGGCGCCGCGGCCCTGGCGGCGGGCGCCGCGACCGGGGAGGACCCGGTGGCCGTCGCGACCGCGTGGGGCGGCGGCGAGGGCGAGACGCTGCCCCCGGTGGAGCGCGACCGGGCGGCCTGGGACCGGATCGCCGCCGTCCTGCCCGCCTGCGGCTCGCTGGAACGCCGGTGACCTGGCCGGATACCGTGGGGCGGTGAGACGCAGGACCCAGACCCCGCCGGCCCCGCTGCCGCAGCGTGCCGGTGTCGACCCGGTGCGGCTGCGGCTGCCGGCCGACCCCGAGGGGGCGTGGCCGACCGTCCGGGACCACCTGCTGGGGCGGTACGCGGGGGCGATCGGCGCCGAGCGGGTGGACGCGATGCTGGTGGCGGGCCGGTTCGTCGGGGCGGACGGGGTGCCGATCGGTCCGCGGGAGGCGTACGCGCCGGGACGGTACGTATGGTTCCACCGGGACTTCCCGCCGGAGGAGCGGGTGCCGTTCGAGGTGGGGATCGTCCACCGGGACGAGCGGATCGTGGTGGCCGACAAGCCGCACTTCCTGGCGACGACGCCGCGCGGGCGGCACGTCACGGAGACGGCGCTGGCGCGGCTGCGGCGGGAGCTGGACCTGCCGGAGTTGCAGCCGGCGCACCGGCTGGACCGGCTGACGGCGGGGCTCGCGCTGTTCGTCGTGCGGCCCGGGGACCGGGGCGCGTACCAGACGCTGTTCCGGGACCGCCGGGTGCGCAAGGAGTACGAGGCGGTGGCCGCGTACGATCCGGGGCTCGCGCTGCCCGTGACCGTACGCAGCCGGATCGTGAAGGAGCGGGGCGTGCTCGCGGCGCGGGAGGTGCCGGGCGAGCCGAACAGCGAGAGCCGGGTCGAGCTGCTGGGGCAGCGGGGCGGGCTCGGCCGGTACCGGCTGGTGCCGGCGACCGGCCAGACCCATCAGCTCCGGGTGCACATGGCCCGTCTGGGGGTGCCGATCCTGCACGATCCGCTGTACCCGGTGGTGCGGGAGGACGGGCCGGAGGACTTCACGCGTCCGCTGCAGCTGCTGGCGCGGCGGCTGGAGTTCACCGACCCGGTCACGGGCGTGCCGATGCGGTTCGTCAGCGGGCTGGCGCTCAGTGGCCTCGCGTGATCCACTCCTGGAGGTGCGGGGCCTCGGCGCCGATCGTGGTGGTGTCCCCGTGTCCCGTGCGGACGACCGTGTCAGGCGGCAGCGTGAGCAGCCGGTCGCGGATCGAGTCGATGATCGTCGGGAAGTCGGAGAAGGACCGGCCGGTGGCTCCCGGGCCGCCGGCGAAGAGCGTGTCGCCGGTGAAGACGGTGCCGAGGTCGGGTGCGTGGAGGCAGACCGCGCCGGGCGCGTGGCCGGGGGTGTGCAGGACGGTGAGGTCCACCCCCGCGATGGTGAGGGTCTGCCCGTCGACGAGCTCGCCGTCCGGGTAGTTGTCCGGGTGGGTCCGCTTCCACAGCGGCAGGTCGTCGGGGTGCAGCAGGATGCGGGCGCCGGTGGCGGCGGCGAGCGCGGGGGCCGCGTCGATGTGGTCGTTGTGGGCGTGGGTGCAGACGATGGCCCGCAGGATACGGCCGTCGAGAGCGGCCAGGATGGCGTCGGCGTCGTGCGCGGCGTCGATGACGACGGCCTCGGCCCCGTCCCCCACGATCCACACGTTGTTGTCGACGTCCCAGGTGCCGCCGTCCAGCGAGAAGGTGCCGGAGGTGACGAGGTGCTCGACGCGCGCGGTCATCCGAAGACCACCACCGAGCGCAGCACGTCGCCCTCGTGCATCCGCGTGAACGCCTTCTCGACGTCGCCGAGGCCGATCGTCTCGGTGACGAAGGCGCCGAGGTCGATGCGGCCCTGCTGGTGCAGGTCGATGAGCATCGGGAAGTCGCGGGAGGGCAGGCAGTCGCCGTACCAGGAGGACTTGAGGGCGCCACCGCGCCCGAAGACGTCGAGGAGCGGGAGCTCCAGCCTCATCTCGGGGGTGGGTACGCCGACGAGGACGACCGTGCCGGCGAGGTCGCGGGCGTAGAACGCCTGCTGGTAGGTCTCGGGGCGGCCGACCGCCTCGATGACGACGTCCGCGCCGAACCCGCCGGTCAGCTCGCGGATCGCCTCGACCGGATCGGTGGTGCGTGAGTTCACGGTGTGGGTGGCGCCCATGGACCGGGCGGTCTCCAGCTTCCGGTCGTCGATGTCGACGGCGATGATCCGCGCGGCGCCCGCCAGGCGGGAGCCGACGATCGCCGCGTCGCCGACGCCGCCGCAGCCGATGACGGCGACCGAGTCGCCCCGGCCGACCTGGCCGGTATTGATCGCCGCGCCGATGCCGGCCATCACGCCGCAGCCCAGCAGACCGGCGACGGCGGGGGCGACGGCCGGGTCGACCTTGGTGCACTGACCGGCCGCGACCAGCGTCTTCTCGGCGAAGGCGCCGATGCCGAGGGCCGGTGACAGCTCCGTGCCGTCCTCCAGGGTCATCTTCTGCCGGGCGTTGTGGGTGTCGAAGCAGTACCAGGGAGTGCCGCGGCGGCAGGCCCGGCACTTCCCGCAGACGGCGCGCCAGTTGAGGATCACGAAGTCGCCGGGTGCGACATCGGTGACGCCCTCGCCCACCGCTTCGACGACGCCCGCGGCCTCGTGACCGAGGAGGAACGGGAAGTCGTCGTTGATGCCGCCCTGCTTGTAGTGCAGGTCGGTGTGGCAGACCCCGCACGCCTGGATCGTCACGACGGCTTCACCGGGGCCGGGGTCCGGGACGAGGATCGTCCCCACGCGCACGGGTTCGTTCTTCCCCGGGGCGATGACCCCTTTGACCTGCTGTGCCATCGTGGCTCTTCCCTTCGTGGTGCGGATGTCCGGCACCACTATTCCGGTCGCGGGGGCCTGCCGGGGTGGAAATTCGGCCGCGTGCGCGAAGCCCCCGCCGGACGGGAGTCCGGCGGGGGCCTGGTGCGTGCCCGGTGGGGCGGGCGGGGTCAGTCCTGCGGCTGCGAGGCCGCCAGCGTGTTCACGCGCTTGCGGACGGCGAACCAGCCGCCGGTGAGCAGGGCGGCGATCAGCGGCAGGCAGTTCACCGTGTACCGGCCGACGCCACCGCCCCACCACATCAGGACCAGGACGGAGACGAGGAACACCAGCGTCACGATCTGGGTGTACGGGGCCCAGGGGAGCTTGTAGGACGGGCGGGTGACCTTGCCCTCCTTGGAGCGGGACCAGAACAGCAGCGAGCAGAGCATGATCATGCCCCAGGTGCCGAGGATGCCGATGGAGGCGAGGTTCAGCACGATCTCGAAGGCCTCGCCGGGCATGACGTAGTTCAGCACGACGCCCAGCACACCGAAGGCGGCGGTGAGCAGGATGCCGCCGTAGGGCACCTGGCCCTTGTTCATGCGGGCGGTGAACTTGGGCGCGGAGCCCGCCATCGCCATCGAGCGCAGGATGCGGCCGGTGGAGTACAGGCCGGAGTTGAGGCTGGACAGGGCGGCGGTGAGGACGACCAGGTTCATGATGCCGGCCGTGCCCGGGATGCCGAGCTTGTCGAAGACGGTGACGAAGGGGCTCTGGTCGCCGGAGAAGGAGGTGTACGGCAGCAGCAGGGCGAGGAGGACGACGGAGCCGACGTAGAAGAGGCCCACGCGCCACATGATCGAATTGATCGCCTTGGGCATGATCTTCTCGGGGTTCTCGGTCTCGCCCGCGGCGACGCCCACCAGCTCGACGGACGCGTAGGCGAAGACGACGCCCTGGACGACCATCAGCATCGGCAGCATGCCCATCGGGAAGACGCCGCCGTTGTCGGTGATGGTGGCGAGGCCCGGGGTGTGGCCGCCGACCTCGTGCTGGGTGACGACCAGGAAGATGCCGACGCACATGAAGATCACCAACGCGGCGACCTTGATGATCGCGAACCAGAACTCCATCTCGCCGAAGTACTTCACCGAGATCAGGTTCGCGGTGAGGACCACGGCGAGGGCGATCAGGGCGAGGACCCACTGCGGGATGTCGCTGAACATGGCCCAGAAGTGGGCGTAGGTCGCGGCCGCCGTGATGTCGGCCACGGCGGTGGTCGACCAGTTGAGGAAGTACAGCCAGCCGGCCGTGTAGGCGCCCTTCTCGCCCATGAACTCACGGGCGTACGAGACGAAGGCGCCGGAGGACGGCCGGTAGAGCACCAGCTCGCCGAGGGCCCGGACGACGAAGAAGGCGAAGACGCCGCAGACGGCGTACGCGATCGCGAGGGAGGGGCCCGCGCCCGCCAGGCGGCCGCCGGCGCCGAGGAAGAGGCCGGTGCCGATCGCGCCGCCGATGGCGATCATGTTGACGTGGCGGGACTTGAGGTCCTTGCTGTAACCGGCGTCACCGGCGTCGATGTGGGGGGCGCCCTTCGCCGCCGGGGAACCGGGGCTCAGGGTGTCGGCCGCAGGCATGGTGCGGTCACTCATCTGGAAGTCGCCTTTGTGAGGGGTCGTGCGGTATCAGCCGGCCGTACGCGGGTGATGGAGGTGGTCACCGCGGCAGAAGGCCAGGGCACATAGTCATGGTTGCGCCGCCGTTTTGGCTGTGGCCTATGTCACGTACGGGCCGATCTGAGATGTTTTTGAGGTTACCGACTGGTTAATCAGCGTTGAGCAGCTTAAGCGGTCGGGCTACGGCGCGAGGACGTCGAGCTCGCGCAGAGCGCCCATGGCGATCTCCCTGGTGAGCTCCTCGGCGCGGGCCGCGTCCCGCTCCCGTACGGCCTCGGCGACGCGCACATGGAGGGTGACGGCGGCCGGGTCGGGGTCCTCGAACATCACGTGATGGTGGGTGCGGCCCGCGAGGACCTCCGCGACCACGTCCCCGAGGCGGGCGAACATCTCGTTGCCGGAGGCGTTGAGGACCACGCGGTGGAAGGCGATGTCATGGACGAGGTACGCCTCCAGCCGCCCGCCGCGCGAGGTGGCGACCATCCCGAGGGCCTGCTCGGTGAGCTCCCGGCACTGTTCGGGGGTGGCGTGCGTGGCGGCGAGGCCGGCCGCGACCGGTTCCACGGCGGAGCGGAGCACGGTCAGCGACCGGAGCTGGCGGGGGCGGTCGGAGCCGGCCAGCCGCCAGCGGATGACCCGCGGGTCGTACACGTTCCACTGCTCGGTGGGGCGCACGGTCACGCCGACCCGGCGGCGCGACTCGACGAGGCGCATCGACTCCAGGACGCGGACGACCTCGCGGATCACGGTGCGTGACGCCTCGAAGCGCTGGGCGAGCCCGTCGGTGCGCAACACGCTGCCCGGCGGGTACTCCCCCGCCGTAATGGCCAGGCCCAGGGTGTCCAGCACACGCGTATGGAGTCCGTGGGCCTGCGTCGTCATGTGCATAGCGTAACCGCCGCAATAAGTATGACTTTTTCGTCACAGGGACTTGAATACGTCGTACCCCATGGGTTTCAGTGTCGGCGACGGACGCCGCGGTGGCGTCCGGATCGATGTCGAGGAAGACAGCGAGGCACCCACCCATGCAGCAACCCCCCGTCGTCGTCGTGATGGGCGTGGCCGGGACCGGCAAGACCACGATCGGTCCGCTGGTCGCCGAGCGTCTCGGCGTGCCCTACGCCGAGGGCGACGACTTCCACCCCGGGGCGAACATCGCCAAGATGTCGGCCGGCGTCCCGCTGGACGACGACGACCGGTGGCCCTGGCTCGACGCCATCGGGCGGTGGGCACACGGGCGGGCGGGCCTCGGCGGTGTGGTGAGCAGCTCGGCGCTGAAGCGGGCGTACCGCGACAGGCTGCGCTCGGCCGCGCCCGGCGTCGTCTTCCTGCACCTGACCGGCGACCGGTCGCTGATCGAGCGGCGGATGTCCGCGCGCACGGGGCACTTCATGCCCACCGCGCTGCTGGACTCGCAGTTCGCGGCGCTCCAGCCGCTCGGCGACGACGAGACCGGGGTGTCCGTCGACGTCTCCGGCTCGCCGGAGGACATCACCGACCGGGCCGTCACCGCCCTGCGCCGGCTCGCCGCGCGCTGAGCCCCTCGGTGGGCGCGCCCGCCCCGTGACCACCGGGTGCCGGACGTACGGCCCGTGCGCGGTCGGCCCGCGCCGGCCGTCCGGCACCTTCCCCCGCTCCCCCTCACCTCCCGACCCGGCCCCCGACCCCGAGGAACCCCTGTGACCAGTCTCAACGTCGAGATGCTGGCAGCGGACGCCACCGAGCCGATCACCTCAGCCGGCAACGCCCAGCTGGGCATCGCCGTCCTGGCGGGCATCGCCGTCATCGTCCTGCTCATCACGAAGTTCAAGCTCCACGCCTTCCTGGCGCTGACCATAGGTTCGCTGGCGCTCGGCGCCTTCGCGGGCGCCCCGCTCGACGCGGCCATCGCCTCCTTCACCAAGGGCCTCGGCTCGACCGTCGCGGGCGTCGGTGTGCTCATCGCCCTCGGGGCGATCCTCGGCAAGCTGCTCGCCGACTCCGGCGGCGCGGACCAGATCGTCGACACGATCCTGGCCAGGGCGGGCGGCCGGGCCATGCCGTGGGCGATGGTGCTGATCGCCTCGGTGATCGGGCTGCCGCTCTTCTTCGAGGTCGGCATCGTGCTGCTGATCCCGGTGGTGCTGATGGTCGCCAAGCGCGGCGACTACTCGCTGATGCGGATCGGCGTCCCCGCGCTGGCGGGTCTGTCCGTGATGCACGGCCTGATCCCGCCGCACCCCGGCCCGCTGGTCGCCATCGACGCGATCGGGGCGAACCTGGGTGTCACGCTGGCGCTGGGCATCGTCGTCGCCGTCCCGACCGTGATCATCGCCGGCCCGCTGTTCTCCCGGTACGCGGCACGGTGGGTGGACGTGCCGGTGCCGGAGCGGATGGTCCCCCAGCGGGCGTCCGAAGACCTGGAGCGCCGGCCCGGCTTCGGCCCCACGGTGGCGACCGTGCTGCTGCCCGTGGTGCTGATGCTGGTCAAGGCGCTGGTGGACATCGTCGTCGACGACCCGGAGAACCACGTCCAGCGGGTGACCGACGTCATCGGCTCGCCGCTGATCGCACTGCTCGCCGCGGTCCTGGTGGGCATCTTCACGCTGGGCCGGGCGGCCGGTTTCACCAAGGAGCGGATCTCCTCGACCGTGGAGACGTCGCTCGCCCCGATCGCGGGCGTGCTGCTGATCGTCGGCGCGGGCGGCGGCTTCAAGCAGACGCTGATCGACGTGGGGGTCGGGCAGATGATCCTGGACTTCTCCGAGGACTGGGCGATCCCCGCGCTGCTGCTGGCCTGGCTGATCGCGGTGGCGATCCGGCTGGCCACCGGATCGGCGACGGTCGCCACCATCTCGGCGGCCGGGCTGGTGGCACCGCTGGCGGCCGACATGTCGACCTCGCACGCGGCACTGCTGGTGCTGGCCATCGGCGCCGGCTCCCTCTTCTTCAGCCATGTCAACGACGCCGGTTTCTGGCTGGTAAAGGAGTACTTCGGGATGAGCGTCGGCCAGACGATCAAGACCTGGTCGGTGATGGAGACCATCATCTCGGTCGTCGGGATCGTGTTCGTACTGCTGCTGTCGCTGGTGCTGTAGGCGGGGTATCGCGTCGCGCCCGGGGCGGCGGGCTGCCAGACTGCCGTCCCATGACGGACACCGAGCAGCTCAAGCCGTATCCGCTGGCCTTCCCCGGGCCGTTGCGCGACCGGCTGGTCGCCGCCGTGCTGTCGGGTGGGAAGACGTCGACGACCGGTCTGCTCGTCGAGTACGAGGCGGAGGACGAGGAACTCCCGCCGGTCGGCGAGCGGTCGGCGCTCATCGACTCGGACGGCCGCGAGGTGGCGGTGCTGGAGCTGACGGAGGTCCGCGTCCTGCCGCTCGGCGAGGTGGACCGGCGCCATACGCTCGACGAGGGCGAGGGCCCCGGGTCGGTCGCCGCGTGGCGGGCGGGCCACGAGGCGTTCTGGCACGGCACCGAGATGCGCGAGGCCCTCGGGGACCCGCACTTCACGGTCGACGACACCACGCTGGTCGTCGCCGAGCGGTTCCGGGTCGTGGAGGTGCTGCGGTGACCGGGGTGGACGAGGCCGTCGCGGGCGAACTACGGCTCCTCGACCCGGCCGTGCGGACGTCCCGGGCGCAGGCGGCGCGGCTGCTGCACCCGGACTTCACGGAGGTCGGAGCCTCCGGGCGGCTGTGGAACCGGGACGACATGCTCGCCGCGCTGCCGGAGATGACGGGGGGCGACCCCGAGGGGCCGCGCTACGAGGTGTCCGGCATGACGGGCGTCCTGCTGGCGCCGGACCTGGTGCACCTGACGTACGAGTCGGTCGTCGCGGGCCGCCGGGCCCGGCGCAGCTCGCTGTGGCGCCGCGACCCGGACGCCGGCGGCGCCTGGCGGTTGTACTACCACCAGGGGACGCCGGTCCCTCGGGGCGTGGCCTAGACGGCCTTCGCGGCGGCTCGGCCGGCCGCGCGGCCGGAGAAGAGGCAGCCGCCGAGGAAGGTGCCCTCCAGGGAGCGGTACCCGTGGACGCCGCCGCCGCCGAAGCCGGCCGCCTCGCCGGCCGCGTAGACGCCGGGGAGCGGGGTGCCGTCGGGGGTGAGGACGCGGGACGACAGGTCGGTCTCCAGGCCGCCGAGCGACTTGCGGGTGAGGATGTTCAGGCGTACGGCGACCAGCGGGCCGGCGTTGGGGTCCAGGATGCGGTGCGGGGCGACCGTACGGATCAGCCTGTCGCCGAGGTACTTGCGGGCGCCGCGGATCGCGGTGATCTGGAGGTCCTTGGTGAAGGGGTTGGCGATCTCCCGGTCGCGCGCGGCGATCTCCCGGCGCAGCCCGGCCTCGTCGATGAGCGGTTCCTTCGTCAGCGCGTTCATGCCCCGCACCAGGGACGGCAGGTCCTCCTCGACGACGAAGTCGGCACCGTGGTCCATGAACGCCCGGACCGGGCCGGGCACGTCGGCGCGGGCGCGGTCCAGCACACCGCGTACGGACCTGCCCGTGAGGTCCGGGTTCTGTTCGGAGCCGGAGAGGGTGAACTCCTTGCCGATGATGCGCCGGTTGAGGACGAACCAGGTGTGACCGTGGCCCGACCTCATGATGTGTTCGAGGGTGCCGAGCGTGTCGAAGCCGGGGAAGAGCGGGACGGGCAGCCGGCGGCCGTGGGCGTCCAGCCAGAGGGAGGACGGGCCGGGCAGGATGCGGATGCCGTGCCGCGCCCAGATGGGGTTCCAGTTCTCGATGCCCTCGGTGTAGTGCCACATCCGGTCGCGGTTGATGTGGTGGGCGCCGGCCGCCTCCGTGATGCCGAGCATCAGTCCGTCGACGTGGGCGGGGACACCGGAGAGCAGCTTCTCGGGCGGGGTGCCGAGCCGGTCGGGCCACTGGGCGCGGACCAGGTCGTGGTTGCCGCCGATGCCGCCGGAGGTGACGATCACGGCCTGGGCACGGTACTCGAAGGCTCCGGTGACCCGCCGGCTGCTGGCGGCGCCGCGCTCGGCGCCGGACGGCTCCAGGATCTCGCCGCTGACGGTGTCCACGGCGCCCGCGGTGCGGCCGAGTCCGGTGACGCGGTGCCGGAACGCCGGGCGGACGAGGCCCCGGGCGACGCCCGCCCGGACGCGCCGCTCGAAGGGGGCGACCAGGCCGGGGCCGGTGCCCCAGGTGATGTGGAAGCGCGGCACCGAGTTGCCGTGCCCGGTGGCGTCGTAACCGCCCCGTTCCGCCCAGCCGACGACCGGGAAGAAGCGGACGCCCTGCCGGTGCAGCCAGGCCCGCTTCTCGCCGGCCGCGAAGTCGACGTACGCCTCGGCCCACTTGCGCGGCCAGTGGTCCTCGGGGCGGTCGAAGCCGGCCGTGCCGAGCCAGTCCTGGAGGGCGAGGGCGTGGCTGTCGCGGATGCGCATCCGGCGCTGTTCGGGTGAGTCGACGAAGAAGAGCCCGCCGAAGGACCAGTGCGCCTGGCCACCGACGGACTGCTCCGGCTCCTGGTCGAGGAGGATGACGCTGCGCCCGGCGTCGACGAGTTCGGCGGTGGCGACCAGGCCGGCGAGCCCCGCCCCGATCACGATCACATCTGCGTCGTACGCCATGGGTCCTCATCCTTGTCGGCAGGGTGCTCCGATCTTCGGTACGCGGCGGTAACACGTCAACAGGCGGGCGGTGATTTGATGGCCGCATGAGCGCTGCCGAGGAGATCCTGGAAGTCGTCGACGAGCACGACCGGGTGGTGGGGCGCCTGCCGCGCGGCGAGGTGTACGCGTGTGGCCTGCGCCACCGGTGCGTGTTCGTGCTCGTGCGGGACGCCGGGGACCGGGTGTTCGTGCACCGCCGCACGGCGACGAAGCTGGTCTTCCCGTCCCTGTACGACATGTTCGTGGGCGGTGTCGTCGGGGCCGGCGAGGGCTACGACGAGGCGGCGCTGCGGGAGGCGGAGGAGGAGCTGGGCGTACGCGGCCTGCCGAGGCCCACGCCGCTGCTGAAGTTCCTGTACGAGGACGGCGGCGGGCGCGGGTCGTGGTGGTCGGCCGTGTACGAGGTGCGGTGCGACCTGCCGGTGGAGCCGCAGGTGGAGGAGGTGGCGTGGCACGGTTTCCTGCCGGAGCGGGAGCTGGAGGCGCGCCTCGGCGCGTGGGAGTGGGTGCCGGACGGGCTGGCGGCGTACGAAAGGCTGCGGGCGCACCGCGCCGGTAAGCTGATCATGTGAGCGATTTCGTGCGGGGCCTGCGGCTGTGGTTCGCGCCGCAGCGGATCCGGGAGGAGGGCGAAACGCCCGACTACCGGTTCTCCCTCGCCAATGAGCGCACCTTCCTCGCCTGGATCCGTACCGCACTCGCCCTGGTCGGCGGCGGTTTCGCGGTGGACCAGTTCCTGCCCGGCCTGCGTTGGGGCGTCCGGGTCGGGATGGCGCTCGCGCTGCTCGCCGCCGGGGCGCTGTGCGCGCTGCGGGCGGTGAACCACTGGGTGCGGTGCGAGCGGGCGATGCGGCGTGACGAGGACCTGCCCGTCAGCCGGTTCCCGACCCTGCTGAGCCTGGCCGTGGGGCTGGTCGCCGGTGCGATGGTGGTGGTCGTCCTCCTCGGCTGGAGCGGCTGATGGCGGGCGGCGTGGGTGGTCCGGGCGCGGTCCGCGACCCGGGGCTTCAGCCGGAACGGACGCGGCTGGCGTGGCGGCGTACGACGCTGTCGGCCACCGTCGCCGCGGTGCTCGCCGCCAAGCAGGCGGTGCACGACGACCTCACGGCGGCCGGGCTGGTGGCCGCAGGGCTGTCGCTGCTGGTGTGGCTGGCGTTCCTGGCGGTGTCCCACCGCCGGATGGTGGCGCTCGGAACGGCCCGGCCGCGTCCGATGACGCCCCGCGGGGCAGTCGTGGCGGCGGCGTGCGCGGTGGCGCTGGCCGCGTTCGGGGCGGGCGTGGTGCTGTAGCCGGCTGGGCGGTGGCCGACCGGGGCGGGTGGTCGACCGGTGGCCGGCCCGGGGCCGGTGGCCGGTCAGCGGTCGCGGCCCACCGTCACGACGACCTTGCCGTTGAGGCCGCCCTCCATGTTGGCGCGCTGGGCGTCGGCCGCCCGCTCCAGGGGGAACGACTTGGCGACCCGTACCGTCAGGGCGCCCTGCTCCACCAGCCCGGCGAGCGCGGTGAGGTCCGCCGTGTCGGGGCGTACCCAGTAGTAGTGGCCGCCCATGGTGAGCACCTCGCCGTCGGCGACGGACGCGAGGCGGCCCTCCGGGGCGAGCAGGGCGGCCGAGTCCTTCAGCACCTGGCCGCCGACCGTGTCGAGCGCGGCGTCCACGCCGTGCGGGGCCAGCTCCCGGACGCGGTCGCGGAAGCCGTCGCCGTACGGCACCGGCTCCGCCCCGAGCTCGCGCACCCCGTCCTGGGCGTGGTCGCGGGAGGCGCCGATGACGCGGGCGCCGAGGTGCCGGGCGATCTGGACGGCCATCGACCCGACGGCGCCGGACGCGGCGTGCACCAGGACGGTGTCGCCGGAGTGGACGCGCAGCGCCCGGTGCAGTGCCTGGTAGGCGGTGAGCCCGGCCAGCGGGAGGGCGGCCGCCTCCTCGAAGCCCAGGTTGCGCGGTTTGCGGGCCAGGGTGCGGACGGGCGCGGCGACGTACTCGGCGAAGGTGCCGTGGCACAGCACGTCCTCGCGTACGTACCCCATCACCTCGTCCCCGACGGCGAACTCGGGCACGGACACCCCGGGCTGGACGACGACGCCGGAGACGTCCCAGCCGGGGATCACCGGGAAGACGGTGTCGAAGGTCGTGTCGAGGTAGCCCGCCTGGGCTTTCCAGTCGACCGGGTTGACCGCCGCCGCGCGTACGGCGACGAGCACCTTGTCCGGACCCACCTTGGGGTCGGGGCGGTCGCCGAACTCGAGGACCTCGGGGCCGCCGTAGCGGCGGTAAGTGATCGCCTTCATAGGTCCGACCCTCCGGCCGGGGCCGCCGGTCCGCAAGACGAAGCAGATCATTCCCGGCGAACAGGACTAGCCTGAAGGTGTCACCGACGTCCAGTCCGGAGGCCCCGCGATGACCGTCCTCCATCAGGAACACTCCGCCCACGGCCATGCCCACGGCCCCGGCTGCGGGCATCAGGCCATGGTCCACGACGACCACCTCGACTTCGTGCACGACGGGCACCTGCACCGGGAGCACGCCGGGCACTGGGACGAGTGCGAGCCGGGCGAGCACGTCGCCCACAGCGGGCACGCCCACGAGCACGGCGACGGCTGCGGGCACCCGGCCGTCGCGCACGGCGACCACGTCGACTACGTGCACGAGGGCCACCGCCACGCCGCCCACGGCGACCACTGGGACGACCACTGAGGCGACCGTGCGGACGGCCGCCGGTGCGGGGGTCCGAACGGTGCGGAACGACCTCCCGGACTTCCCGCACGGCCGCCGGGCGCCGTCACGCGCGCGTGGCGGCGGGGTCCGTCACCAGCGCGGGGCCGCCGGGGTGATCCAGGCCGGGTCGGCCTTGCGCATGGCCGCCGCGTCGTCGCGGTCGCGCATGGTGCCGTCGTCGTCGAGCCAGCGCCGGTGCAGGGCGGCGAGCCGGTCGCGGTCCAGCTCGACACCGAGGCCGGGCGCGTCGGTGACCACGAGCCGGCCGTCGCGGAACACGTGACGGGTGGTGATGACGTCCTCGGTCTGCCAGGGGTAGTGGCTGTCGCAGGCGTGGTCGAGGTTGGGGACGGTCGCCGCCACCTGGGTCATGGCGGCGAGGCTGATGCCGAGGTGGGTGTTGGAGTGCATGGACAGCCCGACGCCGAAGGCCCGGCAGACGGCGGCCAGTTCGCGGGTCCGGTGCAGGCCGCCCCAGTAGTGGTGGTCGGAGAGCACCACCTGGACGGCGCCCCGGGCGAAGGCGGGGGCGATCTCGGGGAAGGTCGTCACGCACATGTTGGTGGCGAGGGGCAGGTCGGTGCGGGCGGCGACCTCGGCCATGCGGTCGGTGCCGCTCGCGGGGTCCTCCAGGTACTCCAGGACGCCGTGGAGCCGTTCGGCGACGTACAGGGAGGTCTCCACGGACCACGCGCCGTTGGGGTCCAGGCGCAGCGGCCGGCCGGGGAACGTCTCGGCCAGCGCGCGGACGGCGGCGATCTCCCGGTCCGGCTCGAAGACACCGCCCTTGAGCTTGAAGGAGCGGAAGCCGTGCTCCGCGACGAAGCGCCGGGCCTGGGCGACGACGCCGGCCGGGTCGAGGGCGGCGCCCCAGTCGTCCGGCTCACCGCCGTCGGGGTGGGCCTCCCAGCGGTAGAAGAGGTACGCGCTGTAGTCGACGGCGTCGCGGACCTTGCCACCCAGAAGGGCGTGCACCGGCAGGCCGAGGGCCTTGCCGAGGGCGTCCAGGCAGGCGACCTCGAAGCCCGACACGACCGAGAGGAGCAGTTTCGCAGCCGTACGGACGCCCCGGAGCCCGCCCGCGTCCACGTCCACGTCCACACGCGCGCCCATGCCCGTGTCCACACCCGTGTCCCCGCCCGCCCCCTCACCCGGGCGTTCTCCCTGGCCCGCCCCGGGCGCCGCCCCGGGCGCCGGTGAGCCGTGGCACACCCGCTCGGCGAGCGCGAACAGGCCGTTCACGTCCGTGACCGAGTGCCCGGGTAGCGCCTCGGCGAGGGGACGAGCGAGCTCCAGGTAGGCACTGTCGCCGTAGGTCTCGCCCACACCGGTGACCCCTCCCCGGGTGACGACCTCCACGACGAGGCGCGGGGTGTAGGGCTGGTGGACGCCCTGCGTGTTGAGGAGGGGCGGGTCGGCGATCAGGAGTGGAGTGAGCCGGACGTGGTCGATCAACAGCGCGGTATCCATATGTGAACCCTATTCAGTCCAGTAATCATCGCGCCAGACTCGCGCAGCCGGTTCCCGCACCGGCACTGGACGACATACCGACTGGTCGGTCATGCTGCGTACCACCACCCTTCTCCCGTCACCGGAGGTGCGAACGATGAGCCCAGCTCCCCCACCAGGCCTCGATCCCGAGCGCTTGCGCGGCTTCCTCGACCGCGAGCGGCCCGGCCTGGTGAGCGGACCGCTCAGCGCCCGCCTCGTCGAGGGCGGCCGGTCGAACCTCACGTACGTCGTCACCGACGGCACCGGCCAGTGGGTGGTGCGCCGCCCGCCGCTCGGCCACGTCCTGGCGACCGCGCACGACATGCGGCGCGAGCACCGGGTGATCAGCGCCCTGCATCCGACGGCCGTGCCGGTGCCGGAGCCGCTGGTGCTGTGCCAGGACGAGGAGGTGCTCGGAGCACCGTTCTACGTCATGGAGTTCGTGTCCGGGACGCCGTACCGCACCGCCGGGCAGCTCGCCCCGCTCGGCGCCGAACGCACCCGGGCCGCGGTCCTGGGGCTGGTCGACACGCTGGTGGACCTGCACGCGGTGGACCCGGAGGCGGTGGGACTGGGCGACTTCGGGCGGCCCGACGGCTTCCTGGACCGGCAGCTGCGGCGCTGGGGCAAGCAACTGGACGCCTCCCGCAGCCGCGAGCTGGCCGGGATCGACGAGCTGCACGCCGCGCTCGGCCGCGAGCTGCCCCGCTCCCCCGCCCCGACCGTCGTCCACGGCGACTACCGCCTGGACAACGCCCTGCTGGGCGAGGACGACCGGGTCAACGCCGTACTGGACTGGGAGATGTCCACCCTCGGCGACCCGCTGACCGACCTGGGCCTGCTGGCCATGTACAGCGTCCGCCTGGACCTGCCGCACTCCCCCGTCTCCACCACCGCGGCGGCGCCCGGCCACCCGGCACCCGCCGAGCTGATCGAGCGCTACGCCGCCCGTTCCGGCCGCGACACCTCCGCCATCTCCTGGTACACGGCGTTCGCCTGGTTCAAGCTCGCCGTGATCCTGGAGGGCATCCACTACCGCTACACCCTCGGGCAGACCGTCGGCGCCGGCTTCGACCGCATCGGCGACCTGGTGCCCGTCTTCATCGAGCACGGCCTCACCACCCTCCAGGAAGGCTGACCGACACCCATGGACTTCCAGTTCGACGCGCGCACCGAGGAACTGCGGGGCGAACTCCTCGCCTTCATGGACGAGTACGTGTACCCGGCGGAGGAGGTGGCGCACGAGCAGCGGGCGAAGCTCGCCTCCCCGTGGGACACCCCGGCCGTGGTCGAGGAGCTGAAGGCCGAAGCCCGCCGGCGGGGCCTGTGGAACCTCTTCCTGCCGGACGCGGAGCACGGGGCCGGTCTGACCAACCTCCAGTACGCACCGCTCGCCGAGATCACCGGCCGCTCCCCGCAGTTGGCGCCCACCGCGCTGAACTGCGCGGCGCCGGACACCGGCAACATGGAGGTGCTGGCCCAGTTCGGTGACGAGCGGCAGAGGGAGCGGTGGCTCCGTCCGCTGCTCGCCGGGGAGATCCGGTCCGCCTTCGCGATGACGGAGCCGGACGTCGCCTCGTCGGACGCGACGAACATCGAGACCCGCATCCGGCGGGACGGCGACGATTACGTCATCAACGGCAGGAAGTGGTACATCTCCGGCGCGATGAACCCGGACTGCGCCATCTTCATCGTCATGGGCAAGACCGACCCGGACGGCGAGGACGTCCGCCGCCAGCAGTCGATGGTCCTGGTCCCCCGTGACACCCCGGGCCTGCACGTCCGGCGGGCGATGCAGGTGTACGGGTACGAGGACCACTACCACGGCGGGCACGCCGAGGTCGTGTTCGAGGACGTCCGCGTCCCGGCGGCGAACCTGATCGGCGAGGAGGGCGGCGGCTTCGCCATCGCGCAGGCCCGGCTCGGCCCCGGCCGGATCCACCACTGCATGCGGCTGATCGGCATGGCCGAGCGGGCGATCGAGCTGATGTGCCGGCGCGCCGTGTCCCGTACGGCCTTCGGCAAGCCGCTGGCGGCGCAGGGCCAGGTGCAGGGGTGGATCGCCGACGCCCGGGTGACGGTGGAGCAGCTGCGGCTGCTGGTGCTGAAGACCGCCTGGCTGATGGACACGGTCGGCAACCGGGGCGCGCACACCGAGATCCAGGCCATCAAGATCGCAACGCCGCGGGCGGTGGTGGACATCATCGACAAGGCGGTCCAGGTCCATGGAGCGGGTGGCGTGAGCCAGGACTTCCCGCTCGCCGAACTGTGGGCCGGGGCGCGGACGCTGAAGCTGGCGGACGGACCGGACGAGGTGCACCAGCGGTCGCTGGCGCGACGGGAGCTGAACAAGTACCTCTGACGCTCCGTCCGGTGGTGAGGAGCCCGGGGCCGCGGCCGGTCCCGGGCTCTATCACATGCGGGCAGCCCGGCGGATGGGAACGGCCCGAAACGACGTGATCCGGTGTCCACGGTCCGGTTTCGGCCAAGGATTGCCGACTCGTCGGCACACAGACAACCCCCGGGGCCGAACGCCGACTCTGACCGGTCGGAGACGGCCACGCGCCTCGACCACGCCCCGGCCGTCGTCTTCCCCGACAGGCACTCGCAGAACGAGGAACGATGACCAGATCCCCCAAGGCCCGTCTCGGCCGCTCGGTGATCGCCGGAGCCGCGGCCGTCGCCGTGACCGCCGGTATCGTCGCCGCCGCGCCCGACGACAAGGCCGCCCCGTCCGTCCCGCGGCTCAGCCTGATCGCCGCCTCTCAGTCGGTGACCCTCGACTCGTACCAGGAGGAGCCCGGCGTCTACCTCGACCTCGGTACGTACGTCACCGCCGAGAACGCCCCGCTGGAACTGAAGGTGACCCGCGCGTCCTACAAGGACCCGGTCGTCGCCAGGCAGATCATCAGAGAGGGCGGCAGGACCAAGGAGAAGGCCCTGCCCAAGGGGCTGGTGAAGGACTTCGGCGGGCTGCCCGGCTTTGTCCAGGTGACCGTCACCGACGCGGCGGGCAAGACCGTGCTGAACCGGTCCGAGGCCTTCTGCCCCAACAACGCGTCCGGCCGGGTGCGCCCCGACGCGCCGGCCACCTCGAAGTATCCGGAGAGCTGCCCCACCAACCCGTTCACGCTCGGTTCCGTGTGGGGCGTGGAGAAGGGCTGGGCCGCCAACACCTACGCGGGTGTGTACGCGGAGCCCGTCGTCCTGCCGGCCGGGAAGTACACGGCCAAGGTGTCCGTGGCGAAGCGTTACCGCGACATCTTCGGCATCGCGGACAAGCCGCAGACGGTCAAGGTGACCGTGCGCGAGATCAGCTCGGAGGGCGGTGCCGGCGCGACGCCCGCCGCGCGGCGCGACTCCGCCGCGGCGGGCCACGCCGCTCACGGCACCGCGCCCGCGGGCCACGCCGACCACGCCGCCCCTGCCGGTCACGGCGCGGTGGCCCCGGCTGCACCCGCGGCCCCGACGAGCGGCGCGGGACCCTCGTACAACGTGGGCCACGGGCCGCTGATCCCGGCGCCGCCCGCCGTGCCGTGGGCCGTGAAGAGGCAGGGGCTCAAGGCCGGGGCACGGATGGGTGACGGGGCCGGGCAGACGGACGGCTCCCGCAAGGCGCCCGCCGTCAAGCCCGCGGCCAAGCGGCCGGCGGGCAAGGCGACCGTGCCGAATGTTCCCAAGCCCGACCTCCGTTCGCTGCCCGCCTACGGCATCACCGTCAGCCCGCCGGCCACCGAAGGGCCCGACAAGGGCAAGGACTTCCTCGCCTTCAGCGCCAACGTGTGGAACGCCGGCCCGGCGCAGCTGGTGGTCGACGGCTTCCGCGCGCCCGGCAAGGAGCTGATGGACGCCTACCAGTACTTCTACGACGCGAAGGGCAAGCAGGTCGGCTACACCCCGACCGGCACCATGGAGTGGGACCCGCGTCCGGGCCACGAGCACTGGCACTTCACCGACTTCGCCAGCTACCGGCTGCTGAAGGCCGACCAGAAGGTGGCGGTGCGCAGCGGCAAGGAGGCCTTCTGCCTCGCCAACACCGACGCGGTCGACTACACGGTGAAGAACGCCAACTGGCACCCGTACAACACCGATCTGTCCACGGCGTGCGGTCAGCAGAACTCCATCTCGGTGCGGGAGGTGCTGGACGTCGGCTCCGGCGACACCTACACCCAGGACCTGCCCGGCCAGTCGTTCGACATCACCTCGCTGCCGAACGGCACCTACTACATCCAGGTGCTGGCCAACCCGGAGAAGCGGCTCAAGGAGACCGACCTGACCAACAACAGCGCCCTGCGCAAGGTCGTGCTGGGCGGCAAGAAGGGCGCGCGTACGGTGACCGTCCCCGCGCACGACCTGGTGAACGCCAACTGACGTGCCCGGGCGCCCGGACCTCCGGGCGTCCCGCCCCCGGGCCCTCAGGCCCCGGATCAGGCCCGCAAGGCCCTCAGCAGCAGGTCGGCCAGGTGCTCGGCCACCTGCTGCGGGCTGAGCGGCCCGTCCGGGCGGTACCAGGTCGACAGGTGGTGGACCGAGCCGAAGTGGTAGTCCACCACCAGGTCGGCCGGCGTGGCGGTGGAGAAGACGCCCTGCGCCTGCCCCTCCTCGATGAGGGCCCGGAACCGCTCGTGGTAGCGGCGCCGCTCCGCGCGCACCTGCTTGTTCTTCTCCGGGCTCAGATGGTGCATCGACCGGAAGAAGATGGACGCGTCGTCGAGGTTCTCGATCGTGGTGACGACGACGTCGGCGGCGGCGTCGCGCAGCCGCTGCTCCACGGGGGCGTCCGCTCCCGCGAAGGCGTCCAGCCGCTCCTGCTGGAGCCGCAGCACGCGCGCGTACACCTCCTGGAGCAGGTCCTCCTTGGAGCCGAAGTAGTGGTAGAGGGCGCCCTTGGTGACGCCGGCCGCCTCGACGATCTCCTGGACGGAGGTCCGGTCGTACCCCTGTTCGGCGAAGAGCCGGGTGGCGGTGGCCAGCAGCCTCTGGGGGACGGGGGTGCCGTTCCCGTCCGTCGTCCTGGCCATGTGCCGCCACCTCTCTCGTACGTGTGCGTGTCGCTGGGTCTTACGCGGGGTGACGCAGTTCCCGCCTGAGGATCTTCCCACTCGTCGTCTTCGGCAGTTCCGGCAGGATCTCGACCTCACGGGGGTATTTGTACGCCGCGAGACGCTGCTCGCAGTACGCCGAGAGCTCGTCGGCCCCGGCCGCGGCGCCCGGGCGCAGACTGACGTAGGCCTTGACCGTCTCCCCGCGGTAGGCGTCGGGGACACCGACCACGGCCGCCTCGCGGACCGCCGGGTGGGTGTAGAGCACGTCCTCCACCTCCCGCGGCCACACCTTGAACCCCGAGGCGTTGATCATGTCCTTCTTGCGGTCGACGACGTAGAGCCAGCCGTCCGGGTCCATGAAGCCGATGTCGCCGGTGCGCAGCTCGCCGTCCGGGAAGCCCTCGGCGGTGGCCTCCGGCAGCCGCCAGTAGCCGGGGACGACCTGCGGGCCGCGTACCGCGATCTCGCCCTGTTCGCCGAACGGCACCTCCTCCCCGTTCTCGCCCAGGATGCGGACGACGGTGTCGGGCCCGGGGACGCCGACCGCGAGGGTGCCGGAGGCGGGGTCGACCGGGGCCTCCTTCTCGGGGGGCACGGCGGCGCAGGGAGCGGTGCACTCGGTGAGGCCGTACCCATTGCGGATGTACGGGCCGAAGCCGGCCCGGAACTTCTCGACCAGCGCCGGGGGCAGGGGGGCGCCGCCGGAGGAGATGACCCGGAAGGACGCGAAGTGGCCGGGGGTGGCGGCGGGGTGGGCGGCCAGCGCCATGAAGGCGGTGGAGGGGCCGACGGTGTAGGCGGGACGGTGCTCGGCGAAGGCGTCCAGGACGACGCCCGCCTCGAAGCGGTACGCGAGGACGAGGGTGCCCGCGTTGGCGACGCAGGCGGCCAGTTCGCAGACCATGCCGGTGATGTGGAAGAGCGGGGCGAGGGCGAAGTAGGCGGCGCCCTCCTCGACGGGGTGGCCGGTGCGCTGCCGCTCGGCGTTGTACATGATCCCGCGGTGCAGGTTCATGGCGCCCTTGGGCGTGCCGCTGGTGCCGGAGGTGTAACTGATCAGGGCCACGTCGGCGGGGGTGAGGTCGCGCCCGTGCCGCGGCGCCGGGTGCTCCGCCCGGGCGACGGCGACCAGGTCGTCGGTGTCGGCCGGCACGGGCAGCCGGTCGAAGCCGAGGACGCGCGGGTCGTCGCGCGTCTGGAGGTCCTTCTCGCAGGCGGTGAGGGCGACGCGTACGGGCGAGCCGGCGGCCGTCTCGCGCAGGTAGCCCTCCCAGGCGCGGTCGGAGCAGATCAGCGCGCTCGCCCCGGAGTCGTCCAGTACGTGGGCGACCTCGGCCGACTTGTACATCGGGTTCAGCGGGACGACGGTCGCGCCCGCCTTCCAGGCGCCGAGCAGGGCGAGGACGAAGTGCGGGGTGTTCTGGAGCATGAGCGCGACCCGGTCGCCGCGCCCGACGCCCCGGGAGGCCAGGTAACCGGCGACCGAGTCGGAGAGCGCGTCGGTCTCGCGGTAGGTCAGGCGCCCGTCGAAGTAGGCCAGGGCCGGGTGCTCGGGGGCCCGGGCGACGGCGGCGCGGAAGGCGTGCACGAGGGTGGCGGCCGGCCGTACCGGGGCCCGCTGGGCCTCGCTGAGCTGCGCGAGCCACGGCTTGGCCGCGTAGATCGAGGTCGTCGGGTTCACTTCCCGCTGCCCTCCCACTTCTGCTGGAGGTGGCTCATGTTGTTCAGCCAGCGCTCGGGGTCGGTCGCACGGGCCCGGTAGTACCCGGCGACCTCCGGGTGGGGCAGGATCAGGAACGTGTCGGTCCCGATGCCCTCGAACAGCGCGTCGGCGACGTCCTCGGGTTCGATGGCGGTGGGGGCGAGGACGAGCTCGCCCGCCGAGCCGGCGGCGGTCAGCATGTCGGTGCGGACGCCCTGCGGGCAGATCGCGTGCACCTTGACGCCGCGGTGGCGGTAGGTGAGCGAGAGCCATTCGGCGAAGGCGTACGCGCCGTGCTTGGACACGCTGTAGGGCGCGGCGCCGACCATGGTGAGCAGTCCGGCGGCGGAGACGGTGGAGACGAAGCGGCCGGAACCGCGCTCCAGCCAGTCGGGCAGCAGGGCGCGGGCCGCCCGGACGTGGGCCATCACGTTGACGTCCCAGGCCGCGGCCCACACGTCTTCCTCGGCGAAGGCGTCGCCGGGCGAGGCCAGGCCGGCGTTGGCGCAGTACACGTCGACCGTGCCGCCGAGCGCTTCGCGGGCCTCCTCGACGATGGCGGAGGCGTCGCCGGGGACGGCGGTGGCGCCGATCTCGTCGGCGACGGCCTTGGTGCGCCCGGGGTCGATGTCGTTGACGACGACGCGGGCCCCTTCGGCGGCGAACCTGCGGGCGAGTGCGGCTCCGATGCCGCCGCCCGCTCCGGTGACGACCACGCCCGCGCCCTGGACCGTACTCATCGAGACCCGCCTCTCGTCGTGATTCGCGGCCGTCCCTGCCGGCCGAGGGACAGACTAACCAGTCGGTATGTGCGGGGGGAAGGCCGCGCCGCCCGTCGACCCGGCCGAGGCCGAGGCACTCGAGGAGTGAGGGAAGACCGCCGTGCCGTCTTCGTTCCCCGGGGCCCGGGGGCGCGCTAGCGTGCGAGTCCGGAACGGTCGGGCGTCACGGAGGTGTACGGATGAGCGTGTCCAGACGGGGTCTGTTGGTCGCCGGTGGCGCGGCGGGAGCGGCGGGAGCGGCGGCGGGGATGGTGGCGGCTCCCGGCCGGGCGGCCGCGCGCGGAGCCGGCCGCCGGGTGCGGACCGGCTTCGACCGGCTCGCGGCCGACGGGTACGCGGCGCTGGCCGGGCAGCGGGTGGGGGTGGTGACCAACCCGACGGGGGTGACCTCCGAGGCGCGGCACATCGTGGACGTCATGCACGCCGACGACCGGGTGGACCTGGCGGCGGTCTTCGGCCCCGAGCACGGTTTCCGCGGCACGGCCCAGGCGGGTGGTTCGGAGGGGCGGTACGACGACCCGGCGACGGGCCTGCCGGTGTACGACACGTACCTGAAGAGCGGGCGGGCGCTGGCGGAGGTGTTCACCGCCTCGGGGGTCGACACGGTCGTCTTCGACATCCAGGACGTGGGGGCGCGCTTCTACACGTATATCTGGACGCTGTACGACTGCATGATGTCGGCGGCACTGGCGGGGAAGCGTTTCATGGTGCTGGACCGGCCGAACCCGGTGACCGGGCGGGCGGCTCTCGGGCCGGTGCTGGACCGGGCGTTCGCGACGTTCGTGGGGCGCGAGCCGATCGCCCAGGCCCACGGGATGACGGTGGCGGAGCTGGCGCGGCTGTTCAACGGCGAGTTCCTGGCGGAGCCGGTGGAGCTGGCGACCGTACGGATGTCCGGGTGGCGGCGGACCGACTTCTTCGACGCGACGGGGCTGCCGTGGGTGCCCCCGAGCCCCAACATGCCGACGCCGGACACCGCGCTGGTGTACGCGGGCACGTGCCTGTTCGAGGGGACGAACCTGTCGGAGGGGCGGGGCACGACGCGCCCCTTCGAACTGCTGGGCGCCGAGGGGGTGGACCGCCGGTGGGCGGAGGCGGCGAACGCCCTGGACCTGCCGGGTGTCCGGTTCCGCGAGGCGTATTTCGCCCCGGTGTTCTCCAAGTTCGCGGGGAGGACGGTCGGCGGTGTGCAGGTGCACGTGGACGACCGGGAGGCATTCGATCCCGTGCGCGCGGGTATCGGTCTCCTGGTGACGGCGAAGCGGAGCTGGAGCGGCTTCGCCTGGCGGGCGGACAACTGGATCGACAGGCTGACCGGCTCGACGCGGGTCCGGACGCTGATCGACGCTGGTGCGGGCACGGACGAGGTGGTGGCCGCCTGGGAGGCGGACCTGGCGGCCTTCCGGTCGGTGCGGCGGCGGTACCTGATGTACCGCTGAGCGGGGCGTCGGTGGCCGAACCGGCCACGGCCGGGCGGGCGCCGGGCCGTTCCGCCCGGCCTCCGCGGCGGCGGTATCGCGCCGATGCCGTCGCCGGTGCGGCGCGACCGGTGGGGGCGGGTTCGTGCCCGCCCCGGAGGCGGTGGACCGGCGCTGTGGTCCGGCGCCGCGGTGAGGGAGCGTCACTTCGCCGCAGTCGCCGCGCGGGGCGCCGCGGGGGCATTTCACGTCAGATGTCCCGCCGATGGGCGTCATTCGTTTTTCGATGGAGCCGAACTGGGAACCCGTACGTCCATTCATCGACGCCGAAGTACGAGTGACGGAGGTGGCAGTGCGATGGCCGGTTTCCGGAGCCTGGCGAGACAGGTACGGGATCCAGAAGGTGATTTGGCGCTACGGCGGTATTCGCTGCGCAAGTGCCTTGAACGGTTCGCCCCTTATGGGCACCGGGCCACCTGGGACCACCTGTGCTCCCGGCACAGGTTCGGGCCCGAGGACCGGGAGCCCGATCCGGCGCGGCTGGTGGCCGCGCTCGACGAGCTGGAGGAGGCGCGCGCGGTGTGGCTCGCGTACGAGGCCAAGTTCGCCGCGCGCCGCAGGCGTGAGAAGCACGACGGGCTGCGACGGCCGGGCTGGATCGACGACTGGCACCGGCGCACCTGGGGCGGCAACGGCATCGCGCGGTGCGACGATCCGTCGCTGCACCCGACGGTGCCGCTCGCGGAGGCGCTGCGCCGGCTGATCACCGCCCTGGAGGCGGGGCCGGGCGAGCACTGCCCGGTGTGCGCGGGGGACGGGATCGTCTGGCGGTCGAACCTGTCGAACGAGCCGTGGTTCGGCCCGGTGTGCACGAGCTGCGGGGTGGTGGTGCCGCAGGCCGTACTGACGCCCGAGGCGCTGGCACTGGCCAAGCGCGGCCGGCGCAAGGAGCTCGCGTCGGTGGCATGAGCGCGGGGGCGCGCACCGGCGCCGCCCCGCGCCCGTGCCCTGACGCCCGTGCGCCCGTGCCCTGACGCCCCGTGCCCCTGACGCCCGTGCGCCCGGGGCCCGTTGCGGGCGGGGCCCGTTGCCGGCGGGGGCTGTCAGTGGCGGGTGGCACCATCGGGGCATGATCCAGGTCTGTCTGAACGGGAGCCGCGGGACGGGGGATCCCGCGGCCGTGCCCGTGTCGCCCGGCGCGATGGCCGAGTCGGCCGCCCTCGCGGTGGCGGCCGGGGCCGCCGAGGTGCACGTGCACCCCAAGACGCCCTGCGGGGACGACACGCTGTCGCCGCGTGCGGTGGCCGCGGTACTGGAGGCGATACGGGGCGCGGTGGACGTTCCGGTCGGGGTGACCACCGGCGCGTGGGCGGAGCCGGACCCGGGTCGGCGGGTGGAGCGGGTGCGATCCTGGACGGTGCTGCCCGACCTCGCCTCGGTCAACTGGCACGAGCCGGGTGCCGAGGAGGTGGCCGCGGCGCTGCTGGAGCGGGGCGTGGGCGTGGAGGCGGGCCTCTGGTCGGGGACGGACGGGGTGCGGCGGTTCCTGGCGTCGCCCCTGGCGCCCCGGGCGTCGCGCGTGCTGGCCGAGGTGACGGACCGGGACCCGGCGTCGGCCGGGGACACGGCCCGCGGCCTGCTGGCGGAGCTGGGCGGCGCCCTTGGCGTGCCCGTGCTGCTGCACGGCGAGGACGGCGGCACGTGGCCGGTGCTGCGCCTGGCGTTCCGGCTGGGTCTGGACACCCGGGTGGGCCTGGAGGACACGCTGCTGCTGCCCGACGGGCGCCCGGCGGGGTCGAACGCGCGGCTGGTCGCGGCGGCCCGGGCGGAACGCGACGATACCAAGCGGTGAATTCGGTGGGCCACCGTATTCACGTCCGGCGACAGTGGGGGCGATGAGGACCCCGCCAGGAGGAGCAGAGCCATGTCGACCCTGCGTGTCACCGCCGAGGTGCTGACCGTGCACGACCATCCGAACGCCGACGCCCTGGAGCTCGCCCAAGTGGGCCTGTACCGCGCGGTCGTCGCCAAGGGTGCCTATCGCACCGGTGACGCGGCCGTGTACATCCCGGAGCAGGCGGTGCTGCCGCCGGAGCTCGTCGAGGAGCTGGGGCTGACCGGACGGCTGGCCGGGAAGGCGTCGAACCGGGTGAAGGCGGTACGGCTGCGCGGTGAGCTGTCGCAGGGCCTCGTCTGCCGGCCGGTGGCCCTCGCGGACGTGGACCTGGCACGGGCGGCCGCCGAGGGCACCAACTTCGCGGAGGCGCTGGGCGTCACCAAGTGGGCGCCGCCGGTGCCGACGACGATGAACGGTGACGTGGAGCCGGCTCCGGACCTGCTGCCGTGGGTCGACATCGAGAACATCCAGCGGTACCCGGACATCTTCGCGCCGGGCGAGCCGGTCGTCCTGACGGAGAAGCTGCACGGCACGGCCTGCCTGATGACGTACGTCGCCGGGGACGAGCGGGTGTACGTCTCCTCGAAGGGCTTCGGCGCCAAGGGCCTGGCCCTGCGGGAGGACCCGCGCAACCTGTACTGGCGGGCGGTCCGGGCGTACGGCGTGCCGGCGGTCGCCGCACGCCTCGCCGCCGGGCTGGGCGCGTCCCGGATCGGGGTGTTCGGCGAGGTCTTCGGGGCGGGGGTGCAGGACCTGGCGTACGGCGCCGACGTTCGCGGCCCGGAGCTGGGTTACGCCGTCTTCGACGTCGCGGCCGAGGTCGGCGGGCAGGTCCGGTGGCTGGACCCGGCCGAGGTGCTGGAGGGCGCCTTGCCGACGGCGCCCCGGCTGTACACGGGGCCGTACGACATCGCGAAGGTGCTGGAGCTGGCCACCGGCCGGGAGACGGTCTCGGGGCGGGAGCTGCACCTGCGCGAGGGCGTGGTGATCCGCCCGGCCGGCGAGCGGTACAGCCCGGTGGTGGGCGGCCGGGCGATAGCGAAGGCGGTGAGTCCCGCCTACCTCACCCGCAGGGGCGGCACCGAGTACGAGTGAGCTTTATTGAGTGCCCTCTTGTCAACTTTGTCCGGTGGAGTTATAAGAGGAGGCAGACGGTCAGCAGCATCCGTGAGTACGCAGAGGAGGGACCGACGATGCTGATGCGGACCGACCCCTTCCGTGAACTCGACCGGCTCACCGAACGCCTCTGGGGCACCAGCGCCCACCCGGCGGCCATGCCCATGGACGCCTACCGCGAAGGGGACACGTTCGTCGTCCTGCTCGACCTTCCGGGCGTCACCCCCGAGAGCATCGACCTGGACGTGGAGCGCAATGTGCTCACCGTCCGGGCCGAGCGCCGGACCGCCCCGGACGGCGACGCGGAGATGGTCATCGCCGAGCGGCCCGCCGGCACGTTCAGCCGCCAGCTGTTCCTGGGCGAGACGCTGGACACCGACCGCATCCAGGCGTCCTACGACACGGGCGTCCTGACACTGCGGATCCCGGTCGCCGAGCAGGCCAAGCCACGCAGGATCGAGATCAGCGGCGGCGACCGCGCCGGCGACCGCAGGCTGATCAGCGGCTGAATCCACCCGCCGCGCCGCAGGACGGGTGGGGACGGGTCCCACCCGGCCCGCCCCCACCCGCCGATCAACGCCGAGGGAGAGAGATGCGCATGCAGTGGGACGCGTTCCTGGCCGCGGTACAGGAACGCGGCGAGTACCCCTCCCGGCGGGAGGCCGACCGGGCAGCCCGCGTCGTCCTGGCCCTGCTGGGCGCCCACCTCGTCGGCAACGAGCGGGCCGAGCTGGCCGCCGGCCTGCCGGAGACCTGCGCCCTGGTCCTGCTCAACCCGCTCCCCGCCGCGGAGCCACTCGGACCGGAGCGGTTCGTGCGGGCGACGGCGGCATGGATCGAGGGCGCCACGGAGGAGACGGCCAAGTGGGACGTCGGCGCGGTCCTGAGCGTGGTGGCGGACACGGCGGGCGACGACCTGATGCGCCGGATACTCCTCCAGCTGCCGCCGGGCTACGACCTGCTGTTCGGCCGTCCCGGCATGGCCGGACCGGACCTGACCCCGGAGGCCTGACGGTCGACGGGACCGGGCGGCCGGCCCCGCCGCGCCCGGGCCGCGCCGCGGGGCCGCGCGCAGCCCCCCCCCCCCCCCCAGGCGAACTACCCCACCCGTCCTCCCCCCGCCGCTTACGCCTGCGCCTTCGGGGCGGGCGCGTCCCCGGCGGCCGGGCGGCGCCGCTCGGGCAGGAGGCGCGAGCCGACGAGGCGCTCACCTATGGCGTCGTCCGGGTTGGAGAGCACGCACGTCTTCAGGGAGAGGCAACCGCAGCCGATGCAGTCGGTGAGGTGGTCCCGCAGACGGCTCAACTGGTTGATCCGCTCGTCGAGTTCCGCGCGCCACGCCTCCGACAGGCGCGCCCAGTCCTCCCGGGTGGGCGTCCGCTCCTCGGGCAGCTCCGCCAGGGCGTCCCGGATCGTCGCGAGCGGGATGCCCACGCGCTGCGCCGCGCGTACGAAGGCGACGCGGCGCAGCGCGTCCCTGCTGTAGCGGCGCTGGTTGCCGCTGGTGCGGCGGCTGCTGATGAGGCCCTTGGACTCGTAGAAGTGCAGGGCCGAGACGGCCGCCCCGCTGCGCGCGGAGAGCTGGCCGACGGTGAGCTCGTTGATCTTCTCTGGAATCTGCGGCACCCCGCGAACCCTACTGGGCGCGCCCCGGCCGTCCGTTGACAGGACCGCGTTCCCCGCACCATGCTGAGCAAGCGCTTAGACATCGAGTGTCAGGGGAGCCGGAACATGGCAGAGCCGAGGATCTTCACATCCGCCGAAGAGCTGCGCGCGGCGGTCGGCGAGCAGCTGGGGCGGAGCGACTGGCTGGAGATCGAGCAGAAGCGGATCGACCTGTTCGCCGAGGCCACGGGCGACCACCAGTGGATCCACGTGGACCCGGAGCGGGCCGCGGCGGGGCCGTTCGGGACGACCATCGCGCACGGGTACCTCACGCTGTCGCTGCTCCCCCTCCTCGTACCGCAGATCATGCGGGTCGAGGGGATGAGGATGGGTGTCAACTACGGCACCAACAAGGTGCGCTTCCCCGCCCCCGTGCCGGTCGGGTCGCGACTGCGCGCGACGGCCCTGCTGAAGGACGTCGAGGACGCCGGCGGCGGCGTGCAGGTGACGGCCGTGGTGACGGTGGAGCGCGAGGGCGGCGACAAGCCGGTGTGCGTCGCGGAGTCGGTGTCCCGCTACTACTTCTGAGCCCCGGGCGCCGCGGCGCCCACCATCCGCAGCACGAGGTCGGCGTAGAGCGCGCCGACCTCGTCGGGCGTCCGGCGCCCCTCGGTGTTGAACCAGCGGGCCACGTCGATGCAGAGCGAGAGCACCGCGAGGGTGGTGCCGGAGACGTCGGGGACGTCGAACTCGCCCGTGGCCACGCCCTCGTTGATGATGCGGCGCACCGTGGCGTCGCTCCTGCGGCGCAGCTCGAAGATCTCCGCGCGGTGCTCGTCGCCGAGCGAGTCGAGCTCGTACTGGACCACGCGGGCGGTGGTGCGCCGGCCGGCGTGCCAGCGGACGAAGGAGCGCACGGCGTCGGCGAGCCGTTCCGCGGCGGTGCCGGGCCCGTCGGCGGCGGCCTGGAGGATGTGCAGCGCCTTCACGTGGCCGATGCGGCTGATCCGGTGGAGGAGCTCTTCCTTGGTCTTGTAGTGGATGTAGAGCGCGGCCGGGCTCATCCCGGCCCGGCCCGCGATGTCGCGGGTGGTGGTGGCGTGGTAGCCGCGCTCGGCGAAGGCCTCGACGGCGGCGACGAGCAGTCGCCTGGCCGCGTCGGGGGTCACCTCGTCCCACGGCGTGTCCTCGCCGCCGGCCGCTTCCTCCGCCGTACTCATCGCTCGCTCGCCCCTTCCGGTGGTCACAGGACGAACACCATACCCCGACAGTGAGCAAGCGCTTAGAGCTTCTGGAAGGGGTCGTGCTCGGCGAGCAGCTTCTCCAGCCGGGCCTGGTCGACCCGGCTGACGATCTGCCCGGCCTCCTGCCGGTCGCGGACGACCTTGGCCAGGGTGAAGGCGGAGGTGGTGAGGTAGAGGACCGCGACGCCCAGGAACGCCCGCACCCAGGCGTCGGCGTCCAGGTTGAAGACGCCGAGGGCGACCGCGCCGAGGGCGATCCCGAACGAGGCGACGGCCTGGCCGTAGTAGGCGGCCGTGTTCTGCTGCTTGACCGGTGTGTCACTCATGGGGCCAGGATGCGGACGCCGTGGCGCGGCCCGCATCCGCCGCCGTACTCATGAGCGTACTCAGAAGGCGGAGACGCCCGTCAGGGCGCGGCCGATGATCAGCTTCTGGATCTGGCTGGTGCCCTCGTACAGGGTCATCACCCGGGCGTCGCGCAGCAGCTTGCCGACCGGGTACTCGTCGATGTAACCGTAACCGCCGTAGACCTGGAGGGCGTTGTTGGCCGACCGCACGGCGGCCTCGGAGGCGAACAGCTTGGCCTGGGAGGCGGCCGTGGCGAAGTCCTGGCCGCGGTCGACGAGGTCGGCGACCCGCCAGGTCAGCAGCCGCGCCGCGGCCACGTCGACGGAGATGTCGCTGATCAGCTCCTGGACGAGCTGGTACGAGGCGATCCGCTTGCCGAACTGCTCCCGCTCCCCCGCGTACCGCACGGCCGCGTCCAGCGCCGCCTGGGCGATGCCGACGCATCCGGCGGCGACCGACATCCGGCCCTTGGCGAGCGCGGACATGGCGATGGAGAAGCCCTTGCCCTCCGGGCCCATGAGCGCCGAGGCGGGCACGCGGACGTCTTCGAGGACCAGTTCGGCGGTGGCCTGGCCGCGCAGGCCGAGCTTGCCGTGGATGGTGCGGCGGGTGAGGCCGGGGGTGTCGGTGGGGACCAGGAAGGCGGAGACGCCGCGGTGACCGGGGGTGTCGTTGGTACGGGCGAAGAGCAGCACCACATCGGCCCAGGTGCCGTTGGTGATGAACATCTTGGTGCCGTTGATGACGTAGTCGCCGCCGTCGCGCACGGCCCGGGTGGTGAGGTTTCCGGCGTCCGAGCCGGTGCCGGGCTCGGTGAGGCCGAAGCAGCCGAGCGCGTCGCCGGAGGTGAGGCGGGGCAGCCAGTGCCGCTTCTGCTCCTCGTCGCCCCAGGCGGCGATGGTCTTGGCGACCAGGCCCAGCGAGACGGACACGATGCCGCGCACCGACGAGTCGCCGCGCCCCAGCTCCTCGGTGACCAGACAGTAGGCCAGGTGGTCGCCGCCCGAGCCGCCGTACTCCTCGGGGACGGTGAGGCCGAGGAAGCCGAGCGCGCCGAGCTTCTCGACGATCGACCTGTCGACGCTCTCGGCCCGGTCCCAGGCGACGGCGTGCGGGGCGATCTCGCGCTGGACGAAGTCCTCGGCGAGCTGCCTGACGGCCGTCTGCTCCTCGCTCAGCTCCAGGTTCATGCGCGGTCACCCCACTTTAACTACCACTGCTAGTTTCCGGTACCCGGCCTACTATGTGCCGCATGGCCCGACCGCGCAAGCCCCTGCTGAGCAGAGACCGCATCGTCGCCACGGCCGGTGCGCTCGTGGACGCGGAGGGGCTGGACGCCGTCTCGACCCGTCGCCTCGCCGCCGAACTGGGCGTCAGCGGGCCGTCGCTCTACAACCACTTCCGCACGAAGGACGAGATCCTGGAGGCGGTGGCGGACTCGGTGAGCGCGAGGGTCGACCTGTCGATGTTCGACGAGGACGACGGCCGCGACTGGCGCACCGCCCTGCACGACTGGGCCGTCTCGTACCGCGCGGCTCTCACCGACCACCCCAACATCGTGCCGGTGCTCGCCCGCGGCCCCGGCCGCCGCCCGGCCGGCCTGCGCGTCGCCGACGCCGTCTTCGGCGCCATGGTCCGCGCGGGCTGGCCCCCGGCCCAGGCCACCCACATCGGCGCGCTGATGCGGTACTTCATCACCGGCTCGGCGCTCGGCTCCTTCGCCCGCGGATTCGTCGACGACGAGACGGCCTACGACCCGGCCGACTACCCGCACCTGGGCCGGGCCCACCTCCTGGCCGAACGGCAGGAGCAGGTCGACGAGGGCGCCTTCGAGACGGGCCTGCGAGCGCTGCTGGACGGACTCGCGGTGCGCTACGAGGGAGCGGTACGGCGCTGAGCCCGGCGCCGCGGCACGACGCCGCCGGTGCGGGAGCGGCACACGTGCGGCACGTACGCCGCCGGTGCGAGCGGCACGCGTGCCCCGGCCGCCCGCGGGCGGCCGGGGTCGCGCGGCGGGTGGGCCGGGGGCCAGGCCGTGTCCGTGAGGTCGCGCCCGGCCCGCGGCGCCCCATCCTCGGGGCGGACGCCGATACCTTGGGACACTCCCTAGAAGACCACCAGGGCCCGTCCGCCCTTGCCGGCGATCATGTTGTCGAACGCCGCCGGGATGCCGTCCAGCGCGATCCGCTCGGTGACCAGCGCGGCCAGGTCGAAGCGCCCGGCCCGGATGTGCGCGGCGATGGCCGGCAAATCCTCGGCCGGGCGGGAGTTGCCGTACACGCAGCCGGAGAGCGTGCGGCCCCAGTGGAAGACCTCCAGGGCGTTGAACGTCACCTGCTGGTCCTTGCCGCCGATGCCGACGACCGTGGTGCGGCCGCCGCGCCGGGTGGACTCCCAGGCGGTACGGATGGTGACGGCGCGGCCGACGCACTCGACGGCCACGTCGGCGCCATGGCCCCCGGTGAGCCTGCGCACCTCCCTGGCGGTGGTCTCGGAGGCGACCAGGTACTCGGTGGCGCCGGCCTGCCGGGCGAGCGCCTCCTTCTCGGGCGACACGTCGACCGCGATGATCGTCCCCGCGCCGGCGATGCGGGCGGCCTGGAGGGTGGCGAGGCCCACCCCGCCGACGCCGAACACCACGACCGACTCGCCCTCGCGCACCCGTGCGGAGTGGTGGACGGCCCCGTACCCGGTGAGGACGGCGCAGCCCAGCAGGGCGGCATCGGCCAGCGGCACGCCGTCGGGGGCGGGCAGCACGCAGGCGGCGGGCACCACGGTCTCCTCGGCGAACGCGGCGACGTTCAGGCCCGGGTGGAGGTCCCTGCCGTCCTCCGCGACGGCGTGGATCCTCGCCGCGCCGGTGAGCGCGTCGGCGCAGAGCCACACCTCGCCCAGCGTGCAGGGGTGGCAGGTGCCGCAGGACGGCGCCCAGTTGAGCACGACGGCGTCGCCGGGGGCGATGTGGCCGACGCCCTCGCCCACGGCGAGCACGGTCCCGGAGCCCTCGTGACCGAGGACGGCGGGGACGGGCAGCCGCATGGTGCCGTTGGACAGGGACAGGTCGGAGTGGCAGACACCGGCCGCGGCGAGGCGGATCCTCACCTGACCGGGGCCGGGCTCCGGGAGTTCGATGCGGGTGATCTCCAGAGGAGCACCTATGGCGGGCAGGACGGCGGCGCGGACCACGATCGTTGTCTCCCGGTTTCGGTCAGAACTGAAGGGACTTGGTCTGGAGGTATTCGGCGAGGCCGTGCGTGCCCAGCTCGCGCCCGACGCCCGAGCGCTTGTAGCCGCCGAAGGGGGCGAGCGGGTTGAACCGGCCGCCGTTGATGTCGACCTGGCCGGTCTCCATGCGGCGCGCGAAGGCGACGGCCGTCTCGTCGTCGGCCGCCCACACCGCGCCGGCGAGGCCGTACACGGTGCCGTTGGCGATCCGCAGGGCGTCGTCCTCGTCCTCGTACGGCAGGATCGAGACGACCGGGCCGAAGATCTCCTCCTGGGCGATGGTCATCTCGGGCGTGACGTCCGCGAAGACGGTGGGGCTGACGTAGTAGCCCTTGTCGCGAGGGGCTTCGGGGCCGCCGGCGACGAGCCGGGCGCCTTCGGCGATGCCCTTCTCGATGTAGCCGCGCACCCGTTCCTGCTGCTTGGCGTTGACGAGCGGGCCGATGCGCTCGCCCGGCACGTACTTGGCGACGGCCTGGGCGGCGAGGGCGACGGCCTCCTCGTGCCGGTCGCGGGGGACGAGCATCCGGGTCCAGGCGCTGCACGTCTGACCGGAGTTGGACATGACGTTGGCCACGCCCACGCCGACCGCCTTGGCGAGGTCGGCGCCGGGCAGGATGACGTTGGCGGATTTGCCGCCCAGCTCCAGGGCCACGCGCTTGACGGCCGCGCCGGCCAGGGCGCCGATCCGGCTGCCGACGGCGGTGGAGCCGGTGAAGGAGACCATGTCGACGCCGTCGTGCTCGGCGAGGGCCTGGCCGGCGACCGGGCCGAGGCCCGTCACCAGGTTGAACACGCCGGCGGGCAGTCCGGCCGCGTCCACGGCCTCGGCGAACAGCTGGGCGGTCAGGGGGGTGTCCTCGGCGGGCTTGAGGACGATCGTGCACCCGGCGGCCAGGGCGGGTGCCACCTTGGCGACGATCTGGTGCAGCGGGTAGTTCCAGGGGGTGATGGCGCCCACCACGCCGACCGGTTCCAGCAGGACGGTGGAGTTCCCGGCCTTCTCCTCGAAGGAGTACGAGGCGGCCAGGTCCGCGTACGTCCCGGCGACGACGACGGGGAGGCCGGCGTGGATGGCCTGGGCCGCCTGCGGCGGGGCGCCGAGTTCCGCCGTCACGGTCGCGGCGATCTCGTCCTGGCGGGCGGCCAGGGCGTCGCGCAGGGCGGTGATCCGGGCGGCCCGGTCGGCCGGCGCGGTGGCGGCCCACGCCGGCAGCGCGGCGCGGGCGGCCCGGACCGCGGCGTCGACGTCCTCGGCCGTGCCGGCCGGTACGTGGCCGATGACCTGCTCGTCGGCCGGGTTCACCACCGCGATGGTGCCGGTCCCGGCGGCGGGCCGCCAGGCGCCGTCGATGTACATCCCGTCGTGGGCCTTCATCCGCTTCTCCTTCGGCCTTCGGACCTGTGTGGTCGGTCGCCCCACCCAAACTAGCGGTGGTAGTTTTCCGGCGCCAGGGGCTGTGGGACCGACCACATCACATCAGAAGTCCACCGAGGTCCGTTCGTCGAGGCGGGCCACCGACTCCTGGCCGAAGGCGCGCTCGTAGGCGCCGCGGATCCGTTCGACCCCCGGGTCGCGCGCCCCGGCCTCCGCCGCCGGGTACAGCAGGATCAGTTCGTACGACCGCTCCCGCTCGATCCGGCCGCTCGCGTCCCGCCACTGCCCGCGCCCCTCCTGCACGGTCAGCCCCTCGGGGAAGGCGGGCGTGACCTCCCGGTCGACGAAGGCCATGAACTGCGCGTCCGTGACGGCCGGACCGCCGTCGGACCGCTCGGTCCCGAAGAGCAGCCGCGTCTCCACGTACGCCGTGCCGCGGGCCGCGGTCACGGCACCGGTGCCACCGCCGGTGGCCCGGTCGCCGAAGGCCGCGTACGCGGCGGGCGCGCCGGCCGCGAGCAGCACGGTCGCCGTGGTGAGCGCCAGGCGGGAGCGGGTGGTGGTGAGCATCGGCATGGCGGGGCCTCTCCGGGCGGCAGCGGGGACGCCGCCCACTCTGACAGCCCGCGCCCCCCGGGGCGGCCGAAACGCCGCACCGCCCCGGACGACGGCGGGTGCGCCGGCGACGCCCGCCCCGGGGCCCGGCCCCCCGGCTCCGCGTCCGGGGGTCCTCCCGGGCCCGGTCCTCCAAGGCCCGGAGCGCCACCCGGCCCGACGAGACGGCGAGCCGGACGAGGGCGTCGCCGACCTCGTCGGCGGGGGCGCGCACCGGGTCGAGGGCGACCGCCGTGAGGTCGGCGCGCAGCCCCGGCGCGATCCGCCCCGCCCCTGCCCGCTCGCCCGCCGCGACCGCCGCGTGCGTGGTGCGGGCCTGCCAGGGCCAGCAGCCCGGTCAGGCCGGCGTCAGGCCCGCTGACGCGCCCCGCCGCGCGCCTCCCCCGCGTCCCCCGCCGCCCCGCCGGTCCCCGCGCCCGCATCCCCGGTCGCCCCGCCGGCCTCCGCCGCGCCCGTGGGCCCGGGGCCACCGCCGGGTCCCCGCCCCACCCGTACGCCCAGCGTCGCCGCCGCCAGGAGCAGGGCGCCCAGCATCACGAACGGGGCGGCGGTGCCGGCGAGTCCGGCCACCAGCCCGGCGGACGCCGGTGCCGCGACCTGGCCGAGCCGGTTGCCCGTCAGGCGCAGGGCGAGGGCCGTGGAGCGGGCCCCTTCGGGGGCGGCCCGGACCACGGTCGTCATCGACAGCGGCTGGCCGGCCCCGAGGCAGAACCCCAGCGCGGCCAGCATCCCGGCCAGCGCCCACACCGGGACGGGCAGCGCGATGCCCGCGCAGAGCACCCCGGCGAGCAGGCAGGTCAGGGTCAGCAGCGCGGTACGGCCCAGCAGCCGGATCAGCGGGGTCATGACCAGCCGGCAGGCGATGGTGGCGGCGGCGCGCAGGCTCAGCAGCAGACCGATCGTCGCGGGCGGGATGGACCGGTGCTCGCCGACGACCGGCAGATAGGCGGTCAGGATGTCGGTCGCGGAGAGCACGGCGAGGCTGATGAAGATGCCGGCGGGCACCCCCCGGGTGCGCAGGATGCGGTGGACGGGGACCCTGTCCCGCTCCACGCGCGCGTGCCGATGGTTCGCGTCCCGGTCCTCGACCCGCCAGAGGGAGGTGAGGGCCACCGCGGCGACGGCCGCCGACACGACCAGGGCGAGGGCGCTGTCGCGGCCCGTGTCGCCGCCGATGAGGAACCCCGCCGCGACCGGCCCCACGAGCTGCCCGAGCGAGGCGCCGATGGTGAAGTGGCCGAAGTCCCGGTCCTGTTCGTCCGGGACGGACCGGCGGGCGACCAGCGACTGGGCACCGATCACGAAGCACAGGTGACCGAGGCCCATGACCCCGCTCCACGCCGCCATCCCCGCCAGGGAGCCGGCCGTCCCGCTCAGCGCGCACCCGCCCGCGATCAGCACCACCCCCACGAACAGCAGGGGCGCGCAGCGCCCCCGGTCGGTCCTCCGCCCGAGCGGTACGGCGGCGAACAGCGGCAGCAGTGCGTACCCGCCCGCGACGACGCCGATCGCGCGCTCGTCCGCGCCCAGCGAGAGGGCGCGGTACGAGACGGCGGGCCGCGCCATCGACACCGCCGCCTGGGCGAGGCCGAAGGCGATGACGAGGCGCAGCAGCCAGTACCGCTTCATCAGATGATGCCGAGGAGTATCCCGGCGCCCAGCACCACCAGCGAGGTGAGCGCCGCCCATTTGACGGTGAACCGGGTGTGGTCGCCGAACTCGACCTTGGCCATGCCGACCAGGACGTACACGGCGGGCACGAGCGGGCTGGACATGTGCAGGGCCTGGCCCACCAGGGAGGCGCGGGCGATCTCCAGGGGGGAGACGCCGTGCGCGGCGCCGGCCTCGGCGAGGACTGGCAGGACGCCGAAGTAGAAGCCGTCGTTGGACATGAAGTACGTCAGCGGCAGGCTCAGCAGGCCGGTGACGAGGGCCATGTGCGGGCCCAGGGCCTCCGGGACGGCGCCGACGAGCCAGTCGGCCATGTGCTTGACCATGCCGGTGCCGGTGAGGACCCCGGTGAAGACGGCGGCGGCGAAGACCATGCCGGCGACGTTGAGGACGTTGTCGGCGTGGGCCGCTATGCGGGCCTTCTGGTCGGGCATGTGCGGGAAGTTGACCGTGAGGGCGAGGGCCGCGCCGATGAGGAAGAGCACCGGGATGGGCAGCAGTTCCATGATCATGGCGGTGAGCAGGGCCACGGTGAGGGCCGCGTTGAACCAGTAGAGCCGGGGACGGAGGGTGGGGCGGTCCGGGTCGAGTCCCCGGAAGGTCTCCTCCGCGTCGCCCGGCGCGGTTTCGGCGGGCCCGCCCGCGGCCGGGGGGCGCCCCCCTCCGCCGCCGCCGGCCGCGGCCGGCACGGTCTCGGTGCGCGGCTCCAGGGCCTCGTCCAGGGTCAGGTGGCCGAGGCGCGTGCGCTCCCGCCGCCCCAGGACGTAGGCGAGGGCGAGGACGAACAGCAGGCCGGCACCGAGGGCCGGGATCATCGGGACGAAGATGTCGCCGGCGTCCAGCTTGAGCGCGGTGGCCGCGCGGGCGGTGGGGCCGCCCCAGGGCAGCGTGTTCATCACGCCGTTGGCGGTGGCGGCGACACCGGTCATCACGACCAGGCTCATCTTCAGACGCTTGTAGAGCGGGTACATCGCCGAGACGGTGATCATGAAGGTGGTCGAGCCGTCGCCGTCCAGCGAGACGATCGCGGCGAGGACCGCCGTACCGACCACGACCCGCATCGGGTCGGCCTTGCAGAAGCGCAGAATGCCCCGGACGATCGGGTCGAAGAGGCCGACGTCGATCATCACGCCGAAGTAGACGATGGCGAACATCAGCATCGCGGCGGTGGGCGCGAGGTTGCCGACGCCTTCGAGGACGTAGTCGCCGAGCCGGGCGCCCTGTCCGACGAGGACGCAGAAGAGGGCGGGGATGAGGACGAGCGCCGCGATCGGCGACATCTTCTTCATCATGATCAGGACCAGGAAGGTCGCGATCATGGCGAAGCCGAGGACTGTCAGCATGGAGGACACCTAACGTTCACCCTTGAACTCCACCGGAGGGCCGGCGGTCCGGATGACGTTAGGTGCCCCGCTGAGCCGTTAACAAGGTGTTGACCCGTGAGCAATACGAGCAAAACCCCAGCTCAGGACCGGTCAGTGCAGCGCCGATACCTGGACGGGGAAGCCGTTGAGCACGGCGGTGCCGGACAGCGGGTCGAGCCGGGTGCCGTCGAGGAGCTGGTTCACGTTGACGCCGGGGCGCCCGGCGGCGACCGCCATTCGGGTGCCGGGCCGGTCGTGGCCCCAGCCGTGCGGGATGCTCACCACACCCGGCCGTACGGACTCGGTGACCTCCACCGGGACGGTGAGCTCCCCGCCGTCGGCCTTGACGCGGGCGGGGGCGCCGTCGGTGAGTCCCAGGCGGTCCGCGTCGTCCGGGTGCACCTGGAGGGTGCAGGTGTTGGTGCCGCGGTTGAGGGTGGGCACGTTGTGCATCCAGCTGTTGTTGGAGCGCAGGTGGCGGCGGCCGACGAGGACGAGGGCGTCGGCCGGCGCGGACAGGGCCGCCCGCAGCCGGGGCAGGTCGGCGGCGATGGGGTCCGGCAGGAGTTCGACGCGCCCGCTGCGGGTCTTCAGCACCTGGGGGACGCGCGGCTCCAGCGGGCCGAGGTCGATGCCGTGGGGGTGTGCGCGGAGCCGGTCGAGGGTCAGGCCGTACGGGCCGAGGCGCAGCATCAGGTCCAGGCGCCGTTCGGCGCCCGTACGGCCGGTGAGCCGTGCCGCGTACTCCTCGGGGTCGTGGCCGTGGGCGGGTGAGTGGGGCTCGGTGACGGCCTTGGCGAGAGTGCGGCCGATGACCATGTCGTCGACGGCGGACGGGTCGGGGCCCCGCTCTCCCGGGCTCCCGGCCTCGCCCGGGCGGGGGAGCCCCCGGCCCGTCACGGCGAGGATCAGCCGGGCGTGGATCTCGCACTCGTCCATGCGGCCGGGCTCCAGCGGTACGGGCGCGGGTGTGTAACGGACTTGGTTGCGGACGGCGAACCCGTTGAACGCGAAGTCGAAGTGGGCGCTCTGGGCGGGCGGCGGCGGGGGCAGGATCACGTCCGCGTGGCGCGAGGTCTCGTTGAGGTACGGATCGACGCTGACCATGAAGTCCAGCGTGCCGAGGGCGCGGTCGAGGCGGTCGCCGTCGGGGGCGGAGAGGACGGGGTTGGCGGCGATGGCGACGAGCGCGCGGACGCGGCCCTCGCCGGGGGTCTCGATCTCCTCCGCCAGGGCGGCCATCGGCAGTTCGCCCTTGGCCTCGGGGTGGCCGGAGACGCGGCTCGCCCAGCGGCCGAGCGCGAAGCCCTTGCCGGGGCCCGCCGGGCGGGGTGCCGGGACGGTGGCGGAGAGCGGGAACATGGCGCCGCCGGGCCGGTCGAGGTTGCCCGTGAGGACGTTGAGCACGTCGACCAGCCAGTTGGTGAGGGTGCCGTACGCGACGGTGCTGCCGCCGACCCTCCCGTAGACGGCCGCGGCCGGTGCCGCCGCCAGCTCGCGGGCGAGCGCCCGGACGGTGCCGGCGTCCACGTCGCACACGCCGGCGACCGCCTCGGGCGTGAAGTCCCGTACGGCGGCCCCGACCTCTTCGACGCCCTGGACGTGCCCGGCGAGCGCCCCGAGGTCGGTGAGGCCCTCCTCGTACAGCACGTGGACCAGGGCGGCGAGCAGCAGCGCGTCGGTGCCGGGGCGGATGGCGACGTGCCGGTCGGCGAGGCGCGCGGTGCGGGTGCGGCGCGGGTCGACGACGGTGAGGGTGCCGCCGCGTTCGCGCAGCGCCTTGAGTTTGCCGGGGAAGTCGGGGGCGGTGCACAGGCTGCCGTTGGAGTCCAGCGGGTTGGCGCCGATGACCAGCAGGTGGGCGGTGCGGTCCAGGTCCGGCACGGGGATGGCGAACGCGTCGCCGAACATCAGCCCGCTGGAGACGTGCTTGGGCATCTGGTCGAGGGTGGACGCGGTGAACAGGTTGCGGGTGCGCAGGGCGCCGAGCAGGACGGGCGGGTAGAGGGCGCCGGCCATGGTGTGGACGTTGGGGTTGCCGAGGACGACCCCGACGGCGTCGGCGCCGTGCCGCTCGACCAGTGGCGGCAGCCGGCGGGCGATCAGGTCGAACGCCTCCTCCCAGGCGGCCTCCCGGAGGCTGCCGTCCTCGCCGCGTACGAGCGGGGTCCGCAGGCGGTCCGGGTCGGCGTCCAGCTCGCCGAACGACGCGCCCTTGGGGCAGATGAACCCCTGGCTGAAGACGTCGTCCCGGTCGCCGCGCGCGCCGGTGACGCGCGTCCCGTCGATGGTGAGGGTGAGCCCGCAGGTGGCTTCGCAGAGCGGACAGATACGCGGGGCGGTGGGCATGGAGGCCTCCCGGGGCGCGGCAGCCGTGGGGCCGCGGTGGCGTGACTCGCAGACACCGGCGAGCATACCGACCGGTACGCACGGTGGCGATGGTTCAGCGCAGAACGGGCGCCAGGTAGGCGTGGAGCAGGGCGCGGGTCTCGGCGATCAGCTCGGGGTCCCCCGGCGGGCCGGCCCGGAAGGCGAGCCGCAGCAGCGCGTCGGTGGCCTCGACCGCCACGAGCACCTTGCGCCGCGGCACGTCACCGCCGGGGTCGCGGAGGTGACCGGCGAGCAGGCCGCGGATCCGGTCGGCGACGAGGTGGTTGGCGTCGGTCACCGGACCGTCGCGGCCGGGGCCGTGGCCGTGGCCGCCCGGCCCTTCGCCGGTCACGGGCGGCGGTACGGGCGCCGGGGCCGGCGCGGCAGCGGGGGCGGACGCGTGGGCCGGGGCCGGCGTGGCAGCGGGGGCGGACACGTGGGCCGGGGCCGGCGTGGCAGCGGGCGCCGGGGCGGGGACGCCGAAGTCGACGAGCGCGAAGCCGGGCACCGTGCGCCGCATGGCGAGGTACTCGTCGAGCACGCAGTCGACGGCGCCGTGCGCGTCGAGGTCCGGCCGCCCCGCCAGCCGGGCCGCCACGCGCTCGGCGTAGCGCTCCAGGTTGCGGTGGGCGAGCGCGGCGGCCATGGCGCGCTTGCCGGAGAAGAAGCGGTAGACCGATCCGATCGGCACGCCGGCCCGCGCCGCCACGTCCCGCGTGCTCAGCTCCTCGTAACCGGCCTCCTCGATGAGCTGCGCGCAGGCGTCGAGGATCCGGGCCAGGCGCTCGGCACTGCGCCGCTGCACCGGCGTACGGCGCAGCGGGGGCGACGGCGGCGGGGACACGGGTCCATGATGCCGCGCCGCGCGGCGGGAACCCGTGGCGTCCGGCCACCGTCCAAGTCCCACCCCCGTTGACGCGGGCTCCTTCGAATCCTACGGTCATACATAGGATTCCATCCGAGCAGGCCGAGCGACAGGAGCGGGCGACGATGACGAGCGATGTCACCGAACAGGCGAAGAAGATCGCGGAGGCCTTGGAGTACTCCACCGGCTTCGGCAATGAGCACAGCTCCGAGGCCGTTCCCGGCGCCCTGCCGCTCGGCCGGAACTCGCCCCAGCGCGCACCGCTGGGCCTGTACGCCGAGCAGTTGAGCGGCTCCGCCTTCACCGAACCGCGCTCCCACAACCAGCGCTCGTGGCTCTACCGGATCCGCCCGTCGGCCGCCCACCCGCCCTTCACGCGCACCGACAACGGGGCCGTGCGCACCGCGCCCTTCACCGAGACCGTGCCGGACCCCAACCGGCTGCGCTGGAACCCGCTCCCCGACCCGGCGCCCGGCACCGACTGGCTGGCCGGTCTGTGGACGCTGGGCGGCAACGGCGACGCGGCGCAGCGCACCGGCATGGCCGTGCACCTCTACCACGCCAACGCCTCCATGGACCGGGTCTTCAGCGACGCCGACGGCGAGCTGCTGATCGTCCCCGAGCGCGGCGGCCTGCTGCTCCGCACCGAGCTGGGCGTCCTCACCGCCCGTCCCGGCGAGGTCGCGCTGGTCCCGCGCGGAGTCCGCTTCCGCGTCGAGCTGCTCGACGGGACGGCGCGCGGGTACGTGTGCGAGAACTACGGCCGGCCGTTCCAGCTCCCCGACCTGGGCCCGATCGGCGCCAACGGGCTGGCCAACCCCCGGGACTTCCGGGCGCCGGTCGCCGCGTACGAGGACGTGGAGGGCGAGGTGGAGGTGGTGAACAAGTTCTGCGGCAACCTGTGGACCGCGACGTACGACCACTCGCCGCTCGACGTCGTCGCCTGGCACGGCAACCACGTCCCCTACGTCTACGACCTGCGCGCCTTCAACGTCATCGGGACCATCTCGTACGACCACCCGGACCCGTCGATCTTCACGGTGCTCACCTCGCCGTCCGACACCCCGGGGCTGGCGGGCGTCGACTTCGTGGTCTTCGCGCCGCGCTGGCTGGTCGGCGAGGACACCTTCCGCCCGCCGTACTTCCACCGCAATGTGATGAGCGAGTACATGGGCCTGATCGAGGGCGCGTACGACGCCAAGGCCGAGGGCTTCGTGCCGGGCGGCGGCTCGCTGCACAACATGATGTCGGCCCACGGCCCCGACCGGGAGACGTTCGACAGGGCGAGCGCGGCGGACCTGGTGCCGCAGAGGATCGACGACGGCCTGGCGTTCATGTTCGAGACGCGCTGGCCCGTCACGGCCACCGCGCAGGCGGCGGGCGCCGACCACCTGCAGCGCGGGTACGACGACGTGTGGCAGGGTCTTGAGCGCCACTTTCGGCCGTAGTACGGAGTACCCGTGACCGCTTTCGCCCCCGACTCGCTGGTCCTGAACCGCAAGCTCCCCCTGTGGTACCAGGTCTCGCAGTCCCTCCGCGCCTCCATACTCGGGCGCGCGCCGGACGCCTCGCTGCGCCTGCCCACCGAGGAGCAGCTGGCCACGCACTACGGCGTCAGCGTCCTGACCATGCGGCAGGCGCTGAAGGAGCTGGAGGCGGAGGGGCTGATCAGCCGGCACCGGCGGCGCGGCACGTTCATCGAGCCGGGCGCCCGGCGCAGCGCGCCGCGCCGGCTGCTGGGCTCGATCGACGCGATCGTGGCCCAGCAGTCGGGCGAGCGGACGACGATCCTCGGTCACGGCGAGGACAAGGTCCCCAGTGAGCTGGCCGAGCACTTCCCGGACCTGGCGGAAGTGGTCACTTACCGCCGGCTGCGCCGCGACGGGGAGAGCGGCGAGCCGACGAACTGGGCCGAGAACGCGGTCCGGCCGGAGGTCGCGGCCCGGATCGACCTGGCCGACCTGGAGCGGTGGCCGATGACGAAGGTGCTGCGGGACGCGGTCGGGGTGCGGATCAGCCGGATCACCGACACCGTGGAGGCCCGGCTGGCGGACCCGGAGACGGCCGAGCTGCTCCAGGTCCCGCTGCTGTCGCCGATCCTGCACTACACGGGCGTGACCTACGACGAGGTCGGCCGCGTGGTCGACGTGGCGCGCATCCGCTACCGGGGCGACCGGTTCTCCTTCACGGTCACGGTGGAGGCGGACTGAGCGCCGGCGGCGGTGGAGGGGGCGGCGGGTGGTCACTAGCATGCGGGCCGTGACGGATGACGTGCCGCTGCTCGACGACCTGATGCCCTGGTCCGTGGCGCCGCTGCGGCTGGGACGCCCCTGGGTCGTCGCCCCTGACGTACGCACCCTGCGGGCCCGCTGGGACGCGCTCGTGGCGGCCCGGGACGGCGAGCGGGAGGCCCTGTTCCGGCCCACCCGGGCGCGCACGCCGACGAGTTCGGTCGCTCCGCTGCCCGGCCGGCGGACCGGGACGGCCCGGCTCGCGCGGGAGGCCGGCCCCTGCCCGCAGCCGGTGCGGCTGGCTTACGGGCCGTTCGACGAGCAGTGGCTGCTGCCGGACCACCGGCTGCTGGACGCGGCCCGCCCGGAGCTGTGGCGGGTGGCCGACGAGCGGCAGGTGTTCGCCGTCGAGCAGGGGTACGTGGCGCAGGCGGCGGGCCCCGCGCTGCTGGTGACGGCGGCGTTGCCGGACGGCCGCTCCCCGGCGGGCCGCCCGGGCCGCATCCGCCCGCTGTACCGGCGCCCCGGCGGGCGGGAGCCGAACGTCACGCCCGGGTTGCTGGAGCTGCTGCGCGGGCGGTACGGCATTGGGGTCGACCCCGAGGACCTGCCGGCCTGGGCGCTGGCGGCCGCCCGGCCCTCCCCCGCCGGGTGCGCCGTCCCGCTGCCGGCCGACCCGGCCGTCTGGGCGGCCGGGGTGGCGCTGGGCCGCCGCATGGCGGACGTCCAGCTGCGCGGCGCCCGGGGCGGGGAGCGCCCCCGGCTGCCCGGCGGGCGCCGCCCCTACGTCCGCGCCGCGCTCCCGGCCCGCCCGGACGGCCTGGCGTACGACGCGGGCGACGAGGCGCTGCTGGTCGGCGACGGCGGCCGGATCTCGCCCGTACCGGCCGGGGCGTGGGAGTACCGGGTGGGCGGGATCCGGGTGCTGGAGCTCTGGTTCGAGCGCCGTACCGCCCCCGCCGAGCCCGGCACCCTGGAGGCGATCCGCCCCGCCGCGTGGCTCCAGGAGTGGACGTCGGAGCTGCTGGAGCTGATCACCGTGCTGGCCCTCCAGGCCCAGTTGGAGGCGGACCGTCCTGACCTGTCCGGCACGGCGCTGCTCACCCGGACCGAGCTCGGCGCGGCGGGCGTGCTGCCCCCGCCCGGCGCGGCGCGCCGCCCCGCCTCCGTGCTGGACCGGGAGGAAGAGGGCCCCGAGGGCCAGCTTGCCCTGCTGTAGCCGGCCGGAGCGGCGAGCCGGGCCCGGCCCGGCCGAGAAGCAGGCCGGCGAGGCGGAGCCGGACCGGGGCGGCGCGGCGGGCCGGGGTCAGCCGAAGGAGTCCAGCAGGCGCCGCAGCGCGCGGTCGAAGGCCTCGGCGGCGTCGTCCGGCGCGGGCGCCCCGGCGAGCAGCTCGGCGAGGCGCGGGTACGCCCCGCTCGCCACCTCCCGCCCCAGATAGGCGGCGCGCACGGCCTGCTCCTGCTCCTCGGACCACGGCAGCGAGCGGGTGCGCTCCGCGAGGGCCAGCTCGTTCGCGACGGTGGTCATGGCGGTGCCGTTGACCATCGCGATCAGCTCCAGCTTGGCGCCGCCGGGCACGTCGAGCGGCTCCAGCCGGCCGAGGCAGTACTCCAGGTACCGCAGGGCGTTGGGGCTGACGCCGTAGACGGTCGACATCACCCGGGTGAGCCACGGGTGGCGGAGCACGATGGCCCGGGTCTGCCGGCCCAGCGCCATCATGTCGGCCTTCCAGTCGCCGAGGGGCGTGTCCGGCAGGTCGTACTCCCCGCTGACCGCGTCGACCATCAGCTCGTACAAGTCCGCCTTGCCCGTCACGTAGTTGTAGAGCGACATGGTGCCGCAGCCCAGCTCGGCCGCGACCCGCCGCATGGACAGCCCGTCGATGCCGTCGGCGTCCGCGACGGCGACCGCCGCCGCGGCGATGTCGGCGCGGCGGTACGCAGGCTTGGGGCCACGGCCCGTGCGCTCGGGGCGTGCCCAGATCACTTCCGGTACGGCCGCTCGGCCCGCCATCGATCATCACCTCGCCCCCATCCTAGTTACGTACAGCGTACGTAGTGCAGTACGGTCGACCCATGACAACTACGTACGCTGTACTTAGTGAAGGTGTGGAGAAGCGTTACGGCGACGTCCGCGCCCTGCGCGGCCTCGATCTCGCCGTCCCGGAAGGCACGGTCTGCGGCGTCCTCGGGCCCAACGGCGCGGGCAAGACGACCGCCGTACGGGTCCTCACCACGCTCACCTCCCCCGACGCCGGCAGCGCCCGGATCGCCGGCCACGACGTGGTGCGTGAGGCCGCAGCCGTACGCCGGTCCATCGGCGTCACCGGCCAGTACACCTCCGTCGACGGCGACCTCACCGGCCGCGAGAACCTGCGCCTGTTCGCCCGCCTGCTGCGCGCGCCCCGCGCCCGCGCCGACGAACTGCTGGAACGGTTCGGGCTCGTGGAGGCCGCCGGGCGCCCGGCCCGGACGTACTCCGGTGGCATGCGGCGCAGGCTGGACCTGGCCGCCGGCCTGCTCGTCCGCCCCGCGGTCCTGTTCCTCGACGAACCGACGACCGGCCTCGACCCGCGCAGCCGGAACACGATCCGGGACGCCGTACGGGACGTGGCGTCCCAGGGCACGACCGTGCTGCTCACCACCCAGTACCTGGAGGAGGCCGACCAGCTCGCCGACGACATCGTCCTCATCGACGAGGGGCGGGCCGCGCACACCGGCACACCGGCACAGCTCAAGGCGATGATCGGCAGTTACGCCGAGGTCGTCGTCGCCGACCCGTCCGGTCTGAACGCCGCCGCGGCCGTCCTCGACCGGCTCACCGGCTCCGAGCCCGCCCTCGACGGGGACGCCCGCACCGTGGGCGCCGTCACCACCGATCCGACCCTCACCCTGCCCCGCATCGTGCGCGAACTGGACGCCTCGGGCGTCCTGATCGTCGACGCCGCCCTCCGCCCACCCACCCTCGACGAGGTGTTCCTCCGCCTCACCGCCCGCCTGGAGCCGCCGGTATGAGCACGGTCCTGCACGACGGCGGCGCCGTCCTCGGACGCCACCTCCAGCGCCTCCGGCACGCGCCGGCGATCCTCGTCCTGACCCAGACGATGCCGATCGTGTTCCTGCTCTTCTTCGGGTACGTCTTCGGCAGCGCGCTGGCCATGCCGGGCACCGAGTACCGCGCGTTCCTGGTGCCCGGGATGCTGGTCGCCACGGTCGCCAACGGCATCATGACCGGGATGTTCACCGCCGCCCAGGACTCCCACCGGGGCGTGATGGACCGCTTCCGCACGCTGCCGATGAGCCGGGTGGCCGTGCCGCTGGGGCAGGCGGCCGCCGATCTGCTGACCGCGGCCGCCGGGCTGGTCCCGCTGGTCCTGGTGGGGCTGGCGATGGGCTGGCGGATGAACGGCGGCCCGCTCGCGGCGCTGGGCGCCTTCGGGCTGCTGCTGCTGTTCCGCTTCGCCGCCACCTGGATCGGCATCCTGCTCGGGCTCGCGTCCCGGAGCGAGGAGGCGGCCGGCCAGCTGGGCAGCGCCACGTTCGTCCTGCCGCTGCTGTCGAACGCGTATCTCCCGGCCGACGGCCTGCCCGACGGGCTGCGGACGGTCGCCGAGTGGAACCCGATCTCGGCGGTGGCGACGGCGGTGCGCCACCTGTTCGGCAACGCGCCCGTGCCCGAGGGCGCCGCCTGGCCGGTCGCCCACCCGGTGGCGGGGGCGGTCGGCTGGTCGCTACTGCTGCTGGCGGTGTGCGTGCCACTCGCGGTGCGCAGGTACGCCACCGCGGAGGGGTGACAAAGATGGCACGTACACGATAGGTACGGCTGTCATGAACACTTTGCCGCTGCCGCTCGAAGGCATCACCGTCGTCGCCGTCGAGCAGGCCGTCTCCGCGCCGTTCGCCACGCGCCAGCTCGCCGACCTGGGCGCCCGGGTCATCAAGGTCGAGCGCCCGGACGGCGGTGACTTCGCGCGGGGTTACGACACCGCCGCCGGCGGCCTCGCCTCGCACTTCGTCTGGTGCAACCGGGGCAAGGAGTCGGTGGCCGTGGACCTCAAGGACCCGCGCGGCATCGACGTCGTCCGCCGCCTGGTCGCGGGCGCGGACGTGTTCGTGCAGAACCTGGCGCAGGGGGCGGCGGCCCGGCTGGGCCTGGACGCGGCGACGCTGTGCGCGGCCCACCCGCGGCTCGTGGCGGTGGACGTCTCGGGGTACGGGGCGGGCGGCCCGTACGCGCACAAGCGGGCGTACGACATGCTCGTGCAGTGCGAGGCGGGGCTCGTGTCGGTGACCGGGACGCCCGACCGGCCCGTCAAGGCGGGAATCCCGGCCGCCGACGTCGCGGCGGCCATGTACGCCTTCTCGGGAGTGCTGGCGGCGTTGCTGCGGCGGGCGACGACGGGGCGGGGCGGCCCCGTGGAGATCTCCATGCTGGAGTCGCTCGCGGAGTGGATGGGCCATCCCCTGCACCACGGCATGCACGGAGGCGAGGCCCCCGCGCGTACGGGGCTCGCGCACGCCGTCATCGCACCCTACGACGCGTACCCGACGGGCGACGGGGGCCAGGTGCTGCTGTCGGTGCAGAACGACCGGGAGTGGCGGCGACTGGCGGAACGGGTGCTGGGCCGCCCGGAGCTGGGCGACGACCCGGCGTTCGCCACGAACACGGCGCGGGTGGCGCACCGGGCGAGGACGGACGCGGTGGTGGGCGAGGCGCTGGCCGGGCTGGGCACGGCGGAGGCGATCGGCCGGCTGGAGGCGGCGGGCATCGCGTGCGCCCGCCTCAACTCGGTCGCGGACGTGGCGGCCCACCCTCAGCTCGCGGCCCGTGACCGGTGGCGGGAGGTGGACACGGCGGTGGGTCCGCTGCGGGCGATGCTCCCGCCGATCACGCTTCCGGGCGGACCGGAGTCACGGATGGGCGCCGTGCCCGCGCTGGGCGAGCACACGGAGGCGGTGCTGCGGGAGCTGGGCGTCCCGGAGGACGTCCGGGTCGAGCTGCGGCGGGAGGGGGTGGTGGCGTGACGCGCCCGGGCGGCCTGCGCCGGGACGCCCCGGCGCGGCCCCACCCCTGCCGGACGCCGACAGCGGACCGTGGCCGGGACGATGGGCGCGGTGGCTTCCGAGGGGTGCGGGCGAGCGGGGTGACGTCGTCAGGCGTGGTTGCCGAAGAGCGAGCGGCGCAGGCGGCGCAGCGGCGCGAAGAGCCGGACGCGCGCGCTCTTGCTCATACGGGTGTGGGCGACATCACGTGACGTCAACTCCCGCATCAGCAACGTCGCTTCGACAGTCTCGCGCTGCGGGACGGCAGGACCGCCCAGCACCGCGAGGTGGCGGTCGAGGCGCGTACTGGTCGCGCTGCTCCCGCACGTGATCGCAGGCACCCGAGGCCTGCTGCGCACCGTTATCTGTTCCATGTCACTCCCCACCCGTACGAGGGCACCCGGCCGCTGCAGATTAACCCTATCGTCCCCGCATCTCATGCGTGTATCCCGGTGAAGGGATTCACCACACATGTACGAGGGTTGACGACTACCCTCCGAATACGTTTGATTCCAGGGCGAGTTGGACACGCGCTTTGCGGCGTCGGCTTGAACCGGCTTGGAGCCCTATGCCCGAAGTGCCCATCGCCGTAAGCGAGGTGGCGGATCGTCACATAAATTTTCGACCGTGTCAGGAGCGGGGTGGCGGGGTCGCCGGGGGCGACGGGCGGTACGCCGATGCGGGAGGTACCGCGCCGCCGGGCCCGGCTCCTTACAGCGCGGCCCTGAAGGTGGGCAGGTAGCCGCCGGAGTGTCCGGCGGCGGTGGGGTGGTAGGACTCGCCGATGTTGAGCCAGTTGACGCTGTGCAGCCAGGACGCGCTCGAGCAGATCTCGTGACCGGTGAAGGACGGGGTGACGTCGGCCCAGGTGTAGCCGTGGTCGGCGGCGCGTTTGGCGGTCGCCGCGTTGAGGTGGTCCGCGCCGCTGTTGATGGCACGGCGCTCGTTCTCGCTCAGGCCGGCGATGCAGCTGCCGCCGAGCTGGTAGAAGCGCGGGTAACCGAGCACGACGACCCGCGCCGATGGGGCCTTGGCCCGGATCGCGGAGTAGACCGAGTCGAGGCGGCCGGGCAGGGTCGTGTCGACGTAGCTCTTCGCCTCGTTGACGCGGGCGATGCAGGTCGCTTCGGACTGGAGGACGCAGGTGGTCATGACGTCGGCGAAGCCCGCGTCGTTCCCGCCGACGGTGAGGGACACGAGGTCGGTGGCGGAGGACAGCGGTCCGAGCTGGCCCGCCGTCACGTCGTTGGTGCGGGCGCCGGAGCACGCCGTGAACGCGAAGGAGGAGGGGGAATTGGCGGCGGCCCAGAGCTTGGGGTAGGCCCGGGTGCTGCGCTTGCAGTTGCCGCTCGCGCTGTCGTAGCTGCCGGCGCCGACTCCGGAGGAGTAGGAGTCGCCGAGGGCCACGTAGTCGAGGGCTGCGGCCGACGAGTCGGCCTGCGCCGACGCCGCCCCGGTGAGGGACAGCGCGACGCCGAGGAGGAGCGAGGTGGTGAACGCCGCGGCTCGGGACAGTTTCATGGAACCTCCCTCTGGCAGGATTTCTGCCTGAAAAGTTCGTAGCAGGATGCGGTGTCCATGCCAATAGCCGAGGACGGCGTGCAGGTGACGTCGAGTCAAAGTCTGCTCATCCGCGAGGCGCGATATCCGCAACTTTGCGGGCAACTCACCCGTGCGGAGTCTTTTTTGTCGAGGCGGCGCCACGATCGCCGCACCGCCCTCGGACTCGCCCCTGGCCGACACGCGGCACTCGCCCCGACGGCCACAGCCGGGTGGCCGGCTGCCGCGTCGGAGCGGCCGGCCGAAGGCCGGGCGGCCTCGGCGCCGGTGGGAACACGTGCGTAAACACCGTGCGGCGAACGCGGGTGTGCCCGATCATGGGGCGCATGTCTGCCAACCCTCACGAGGCCCTGCCGATCCGGCTCACCGTCGATGACAGCGACTCCCCCGCCGACGTCGTCGACGCGCTGTTCCTCGGGCGCTTCGCGACGGGCGAGCAGCCGTACTCGCACAGTTCGTCCCTCGACCGCGTCAGACCCGGCGCGACCCTGCTCCCGCCGGGCGCCGCGGTGCTCCGCTCGGCCCGCGACGACGACCGCAGCGCCACACTCGCCGAGGGCGACGGGTGGACGCTGCTGGTGTCCCGCTGGAACCGGGGCGCCGACGTGACCGTCACGGCGGTTGAGCCGGAGCTCGCCGAGCGGGTGCTGAAGCAGGCGACGGACGGCGCGAAGGACGACCCGGAGCCCCAGCCCGACAACGTGGCCATGGGCTTCTGGTACGTGTCACCCCGCCGGGGCCCGCACCGCACGACCCGCCGGATCGCCGCCGGGACGTGGGAGGAGGTGCGGCCCAACTACACCGCGCCGGTCGCCGAGGCGATGGGCCGCCTGATGAAGGTCACGCCCGACGACATCTCGGGCCGCCTGCTCCTCCTGCACGGGCCGCCGGGCACCGGCAAGACGTCGGCGCTGCGCACGCTGGCCCGCTCGTGGCGCGACTGGTGCCAGGTCGACTGCGTCCTGGACCCGGAGCGGCTGTTCAACGACGTCGGCTACCTCATGGACATCGCGATCGGCGAGGACGAGGGCACGGCCAACGGCCGGTGGCGGCTGCTGCTCCTGGAGGACTGCGACGAGCTGATCCGCGGCGAGGCCAAGCACACGGCGGGCCAGGCCCTGTCGCGGCTGCTGAACCTGACGGACGGGCTGCTCGGCCAGGGCCGCAACGTCCTGGTCGGGGTCACCACCAACGAGGACCTGGAGCGCCTGCATCCGGCGGTGGTCCGCCCCGGCCGCTGCCTGGCCCGCATCGAGGTCGGCCCGCTGACCCGGCCGGAGGCCGTGGCGTGGCTCGGCACCGAGGAGGGGGTCGGCCGCGACGGGGCGACGCTGGCGGAGCTGTACGCGCTGCGGCGCGGCACCGGTCCGGCGGCGATCCCGGACCAGGCGCGCGGCGCGGACGCGGGGCTGTACCTGTAGGGCGCCGGGCGTCCTACTCGCCGTACACCGCGCGCAGGGCGTCCGCCACGGCCGCTTCCGCGGCGGCGCGGCGGAGGCCCAGCCGCTGGGCCTCGGCGGCGTACGCGGCGGCGGCCGTCGCCGCCTGGCGGGTGGCGGCGTCCCCGGCGGCGGCGACGAACGTGCCGGCCCGGCCCCGCGTCTCGATCACCCCGTCGGTCTCCAGCACCCGGTACGCCTTGGCGACGGTGTTCGCGGCGAGGCCCAGCTCCCCGGCGAGGCCGCGGACGGTCGGCAGCTTGTACCCGACGGGGAGGCGGCCCGAGCGGGCCTGTTCGGAGATCTGGGCGCGCAGTTGCTCGTACGGGGCCGTCGGCGAGCCCGCGTCGATGGAGATCGTCAAGTTCACGGGGCGATTGTCCCCCACGGCCGGATAATTGGGGGCGGTGCGCGCGTGCCGCGCGTACCGTGCGGCTCCATGACTGTGATCGTGCGTGACTTCCGTCCCGAGGACGCCGAGGCCGTGACCCTGGTGCGGCGTGCCGCGCTGCCCTTCGAGGTGACGACACCCCGGGCGGTCCTCGCCCGGGTGGAGTCGGCGCACCCGGCCAGGAAGTACCGGCTGCTGATCGCGGAGAAGGACGGGGAGGTGGTCGGCACGGCCAATGTCGGCATCGCGTACGAGTCCGGGACCCCGGGGCTGTCGTTCGCCAACCCCCAGGTCCACCCCGACCACCGGGGCTCGGGCGCGGGCGGTCTGCTGCTGCGCACCGCCGAGGAGCACCTGGCGGCCGAGGGCGCCACGAGCGTGTACGCCTGGGTGCTGGACGAGCCGGGGTTCCGCGGGTTCGCGGAGAAGCGCGGCTACCGGCCCACCCGTCCGGCGCACTTCCTCCGGCTCCGCCTGGCGGACGGTGCCCTGCCGGAGCTCCCCGCGTCGCTGCCGCCGGGCGTCGAGCTGCGCACCGCCGCCGCGTACGCCGCCGACCCGCGCCCGCTGTTCGAGGCGGACGCGGAGGTGACGGCGGACGAGCCGAGCGACATCGGTGCCGGCCTGGACGACTACGAGGCCTGGCTGGCCGACACCTGGCACGACCCGCTGCTCGACCACGAGCTGACCTCGGTGGTGACGGTGGAGGGCCGGGTCGCGGCGTTCACCGCCGCCCACACCGACGGCGGGACGCGCTACGACTCCGGCATGACCGGCACCCTGCGCGCGTACCGGGGGCGGGGCCTGGCGAAGCTCGCCAAGACCGACTCGCTGCTCCGGGCGCGTGCCGCGGGCTACACGGACGCGTTCACCAGCAACGACGCGGAGAACGGGCCGATGCTGGCGATCAACGAGTGGTTCGGGTACGAGATCTGCGCGACGGAGGTCCGGCATGTCCGCACCCTCGGTTGAGGTGCACCTCGTCAAGGCCGGACGTACGAAGATCCGGTACCCGGCCGAGGTGCTGGCCGACGACGGCACCCGGCTCACCGTCCGTGCCCCGTGGGCGGCGGACGGTGTGCGGGACTTCGGCTTCGTGCGCTTCGAGCCGGGTGACGTCTTCACCGAGCACTACTGGCGTGACCGGTGGTACGCGGTGAAGGAGGTCCGCTCCGGGGACGGTGCCATGAAGGGCTGGTACTGCGACGTGACCCGGCCCGCGCGCGTCGACGGCGACCTCGGCGTGGTGCTCGTCGAGGACCTCGACCTGGACCTGTGGGTGTCGGCGGACGGCACCGAGGTCCTGCGCCTGGACGAGGACGAGTTCGCGGCGAGCGGCCTGGCGGAGCGGGACCCCGCCGCCGCGGTGGCCGCCCGCGAGGCCCTCGACGCCCTGGAGGTCCTGGCCCGCGCGGGCGGCCTGCCGGGGGCCCCGGCGGGCGGTCCGGGGGCCGGCTCGCGGCCCGCACCACCGGCCTGCTGAACCGGGTCCTTCGCGACCACCCGTCGGGCCCACGGGCCGCCCGGAACGGCGCCACCTCCGGGCGGGATGACCCCTACCGTGGGTGGAGGTCTTCCGAGCGCGAAGGGGGGCGTCATGGGCGCCGGTTGGGCGGGGCTGTTGATCGCGATCGTGGGCGTGGCGGGGACCCTGGGGGCCGCGCTGCTGACCCAGAACCGCGCGGACCGTACCAAGCGGATGGAGCTGCGGGCCGCCGCCGAGCAGCGCCGCGAGGAGCGCGATCACGCCGTGGAGCTGCTCCGGGCGGAGCAGGCGGCCACGCGGCAGCGCGAGGGCCTCGAAAGGCGGCGCGCCTGCTACATCGCTCTGAACACCGCGGCGCGCCAGTACCTGACGGCGATGACCAACCACCTGCACGCGCTGAGGCGCGGCGAGGACGCCGACGGGTCCGCGGAGCGGCTGGAGGAGAGCAGGCGGGCTTTCCGGGACAGCTACGCCGAGGCCCAGATGGTCGCCCCGAACGCGGTGTTGCGCTCGTGCGGTGCGGCGAAGAAGCGGTTGAACTCCGCGTACGGGTCGCTCAGGAGGTTCTGCGCGGACCCCGCCACGTACGCGGGTGAACTGGCGTCCCTGGAGGACGAGTTCCACCGGGAGGTCTGGCCCCGCCTGGGGGAGATGAAGCGCTCCATGCGGGCCGACCTGGGCGTCGACGACTAGGGCCTGTCCGGAAACGTGCGGGGGCGCCGCGGGCCCGGCGTGGCTCGCCGGACGGCGACCCGGGACGCGCGGACTTCGCGCACCACGGCGGACGGTGCGCACCGCGTCGGCAAGGGCGTACGAGCCCGCGGGGAGCGGTTGTCTGAGCGCCTTCTTAGGCGCGCCTTAAGCGGAGCATAAGGATCCTCATTCACGGTCGTCCGTGGCCGGATCGGGCTCTTCCGGGGGCTAGTTTGCTGATCACCGGGGCCGGTCGGACGCCGTCGGTGCCGAAGCCGGGGGGCTGCGCCGCCCGTCCGGATGCCGTACCCGCAACCCCCCACACCTGCTTGTCCCGTCGAAGGAGAACGCCACCATGACCGCTCGCCGCCGCACTCCGGCTGCCACCGCCGTCGCCCTGGGCATCGCGCCGCTCGCGCTCGCCGGCCTGACCGCGTCGCCCGCCGCGGCGCACGGCACGATGACCGATCCGGTCAGCCGGGTGTCCGCGTGCTACGCGGAGGGCCCGGAGAGCCCGGACTCGGCGGCGTGCAGGGCGGCGGTCGCGGCGAGCGGTCCGCAGGCGTTCTACGACTGGAACGAGGTCAACATCGCCAACGCCGCAGGCAACCACCAGCGGCTGATACCGGACGGCAAGCTGTGCAGCGCGAACCGTGACAAGTACCAGGGGCTCGACCTGCCGCGCGGCGACTGGCCGTCGTCCGCGATGACCGCCGGCACGCACACCTTCCGCTACCGCGCGACCGCCCCGCACAAGGGCGCTTTCGAGCTGTACATCACCAAGGACGGCTACGACCCGTCCAAGCCGCTGAAGTGGTCGGACCTGGAGGCGAAGCCCTTCGCGAAGGTCACGAACCCGAAGCTGGAGAACGGCGCCTACGTCTTCGACGGCACCGTCCCCGCCAGGTCCGGCCGCCACCTGGTCTACTCGATCTGGCAGCGCTCGGACTCGCCCGAGGCCTTCTACACCTGTTCCGACGTGGTGTTCGGGAAGGACAGCGGCCAGGCGGGCGGCGCCCCCGCCCCGGTCGCGTCGGCACCCTCCGACGAGCAGATCGAGCAGGGCACGGACAAGTCGACGGTCGACCACGGCGGACACGGCGGCGACGACCACGACGCCCAGACCCCGAAGCCCGCGGCCCCCGCCGCCGCGGAGCCGAAGCAGCCCGAGCCGGCGGAGGCCACCGAGCAGGCCGGCACGCTCCAGGCCCAGGGCGCCGACACCCCTTCGCCCGTCGCCGCGCCGGCCGACGAGAACCTGGCCGAGACCGGCGGCAGCGGCAGCACGCCGTACCTCGCCGGCGGTGGCGCGGCGGTGCTGGCGATCGGCGCGGCGGTGCTGTTCGGCACGGCGCGCCGCAGGGCCACGCGCTGACGACCGGTGTCACCAGGGGCCCGTCCGGATCCGGACGGGCCCCTTCGCTACGCCGCGTCAGCCGACCACCGACGCGCAGGTGGTGGGTGTCGCGTGCGCCGGGTCCAGCGCGTTGACGACCTCGTGGTACGCGATCCGGTCGAGCAGCCCTATGGCCACGTGCTCGGACAGGTCCAGCGGGCACAGGTCCTGGAGGAGCACGTTGCGGACGCCCGGCCCGTCGAGGAACTGGGAGCGGTACGGGGTGACGACCTCGTCGTACCTGGTGGCGATGACGGTGTAGCGGACGCCCGGGACGGTGTCGCCGCCCTCGTTGAGCTTCCGGAGGAAGGCGGAACCGGCGACCTGGTCGGCGAGGCCCGGGGTCTTCTCGTTCAGCAGGGCGGCCGCGCCGGGGAAGTACGGCAGCAGCTTGGTGAGGCCCAGGAGCGTGGTGCCGTGGTTGTCGGGGGCGAGGCCGACGAGGGCGTTCACCTTGTCGGCGCCGCCGAGGAACTTGAGGTAGTGGCGCGGCATCATGCCGCCCTGCGAGTGGCCGACGAGGTCGGCCTCGGCGGCCCCGGTGGCGGCGAGGACCTTGTCGACGTACGCGTCGAGCTGTTCGGCGGACTTCTCGATGGGGCCGAGGCCGTGGAAGAAGGGCACACCGGGCAGCTGCCCGTAGTCGAGGGAGAAGACGCAGTAGCCGCGCGTGACCAGGTAGGGGGCGAGGGCGAGCCAGTTGTCCACGGAGTTGCCGAAGGTGCCGTGGACCAGGACGACGGGGCGGGGGTGGGCGGACGACGGCCGGCAGGTGTAGTCGTTCCAGCCGCTGCTGGGGCCCTGGGCCTGGGCGGCGGAGGCGGGGGCGAGGGTGGCGGCGACGGCCAGCAGCAGGACGGCCGGGGCTCTGAGCGCGCGGCGCACGCGTAAGGACACACGTACGAGCAGGCGTGAAGGCAGCATCGAGTGGTCTCCTCGCGGCTCAAGGAATGGGGATGTGGGGCGGTGACGGTACGCCCCGTGGCCCGGACCACTGGTGGGGAAGCACAGCGAATGCCGTGCTCATGCCAAGCTACGCACGGGTAGGAGAGACAGGGAAGTTACGCGTCGGTAAAAACTGACGGATCACCACCTCACCGGCAGCCGCAGCGGGAAGCGCCGGATCGTCGCGGTGTCCTACTCCACCCCCCGCGCGGGCACCGCGAGGCGCAGTCCCGGGAAGCGGGCGAGCAGCGCCCCCACGGCCCCCCTCAGCCGCCCCGCGGATGCGTACGCCCTCCAACCTCCACGCCCTCCGGCGCGACGCGCGGGGATGCCGAAGCCCTCGCGGAACGGGATGAGGCGCCGCTCCACGACCGGGCCGGTGAAAGACTCGCGAAGGCACTGTTTCGCGTCCGCCGCCGCCCGCCGGGCCGCCGGCGCCGTGGCCGGCGTCTGGTGCGTACGGCGCAGCAGTACGGGCCGGCCGGGTCCACGCCCAGCAGCTCGCAGACGGTGTGGTTGCGGCAGCGGGCCGGCCGACGATGGCCGCGCGGGTGAAGGGCGGGTCGGTGATCACCCTCGGGAAGTCGAAGGGGCAGGTGACGGCGTCCGGGTCCGGCCATGCGGGCGGATGTGGGCGGCCGTTCGACCGGGTGGACTGTTCCAGGAGCATATTCCACATATGCCGCATTTCGCGGTACCCCCCCCCGACCGTCCCGCGCATTCCACAAGGCCGTGACCGCACGGCAGAAAGCGGTGAGACGTGCCCACCGACCCGCAGCACGCCGGCGCGCGCAGAGGAGCACCGGTGCAGGGCGCCGTGGACGCCCTGGTCGTCGGCGCCGGCCCGACCGGGCTCGCCCTCGCCTGTGACCTCGCCCGCCGCGGCGTACGCACCCACGTCGTCGAGGCGGGCGAGCGGCTCTTCGGGGGCTCGCGCGGCAAGACCCTGCACCCCCGGCACCCAGGAGGCGCTCGACGACCTCGGCGTCATGGACGCCCTCCGGGCGGCGGGCGGACCCTTCCCGCCCATGCAGACCTGGCGCGACGGCCGCCGGGACGGCACCTGGCGGCTGCTCGAACAGGACCCCGGGGCGCCCGTGTCGCGGTTTCCGGAGCCGTGGCTGGTGCCCCAGTGGCGTACGCAGGAGATCCTCCGCGACCGGTTCCTCGCCCTGGGCGGGACGGTCGAGCACGGCACCCGGCTCGCCTCCCTGCACCAGACGGACCGGCACGTACTGGCGGAACTGGCGCACACCGACGGCAGCCGCCGGACGCTGACCGTGCCGTACCTGGTCGGGTGCGACGGCGGGCGCAGCACCGTGCGGGACGCGCTGGGCATCGCCATGAAGGGCGAGGACGGCGGACTGCACCCCGCCGTGGTGGCGGACGTCCGCATCCGGGGCCTGGACCGCGACCACTGGCACATCTGGCTCGACGACCCGGACGCCCGGGGCGTGGGCAGCCTGCTGCTGTGCCCGCTGCCGGGCACCGACGACTTCCAGCTCAACGCCTCGCCGACGACGAGGAGCGCGACCTCACCCCCGAGGCGGTGCGGCAGCTGATCGCCGCCCGCACCCACCTGCCCGCCGACGCCGTCACGGACGTGCTGTGGCACTCGTACCACCAGCCGCGCACGGCGCTGGCCGAGCGGTTCCGCGACGGTCGGGTGTTCCTGGCCGGCGACGCCGCGCACGCCCACCCGCCCGGCGGCGGGCAGGGCCTGAACATCAGCGTCCAGGACGCCTACAGCCTGGGCTGGAAGCTGGGGCAGGTACTGCGCCACCACGCCCCGGACGCACCTGCTGGACAGCTACGAGACCGAGCGCCGCCCCGCCGCCGCGCACGTCCTGGAGCTCAGCTCCCGGCTGTACCGCACGGGCCGCAGTCCGGAAGGGGGCAGCGGCGCGTGACCGCGGCCGGCTCACCCATCTGCTGGTGCACTACCGCGACAGCGCGCTGAGCACCGAGACCCGGGAGCGGCTCGCCGGGACCGCGGTCCGGGCGGGCGACCGCGTACCGGACCTGCCGTGCGGCACGGAGGACGGCCCGCGGCGGCTGATGGAGCTGCTGCGCGGCCCGCACTTCACCCTCCTCGCGGTGGACCGCACCCCGCCCCGCGTGCCGCCGGCCGTCGTCACGATCCGGGTGCCCGACGGCGAACTGGCGGAGGCGCTCGGCGCGGGCCTGTTCCTGGTCCGCCCCGACGGCCACATCGGCCTCGCCACCCAGGACCCCGCCCACCTCGACCGCTACCTGGCGAAGGTCGGGCTCACCGACTGACGCGGACCCCCGGCCGCCGAAGCGGCCCCGGCGCACCGGCGGGTGGCCCCGCGGTGGCGCCGAGGCCGCACGCCGGTGTCACCACCAGGTCGTCACCGCGTCAGTTCGCGGTGATGATGGAGACGTTGTCGAGGGTGACGGCCGTCTTGGCGGGGTTGCCACCGATTTCGAAGTTGAGCGATCCGGTGGTGGTGTCGATGGTGGACGTGAAGGTGTAGGTGTACCGCTTGAGGCCGGTGCCGAGGTCGACGACCTGGTCGATAGTGGAGGTGTAGGGCTCCTCGCCGAGCTGGACGATGGCCCGGATCTGTGCGGCGGCCGACGCCTGGGCATCGAACGTCAGGGTGTAGGTGCCGCCCTTGCGGATGACGAGGGCACTCTGTCCGGCGATGGCTTCCCACGAGGCGGTGGTGTCCATCTCGACGGTGGCGAGCAGCGTGCCGTCGGCGTGGACGATCGAGGCCCGCTCGGCGGCCCACCATTCGTCGACGTTGGTGGTGAAGGTGCCGTTGC
>NZ_JBWKJV010000011.1:0-149352 GCF_056432045.1 Streptomyces sp. NPDC045701
AATGAGAACCCCCGCCCCTTCACATGGACGAAGAGCGCCGACGAGATCCTCGAACGCCTGGCCTCATATCTTAATCGAATTCCCGGCGCAGGACAGTAGATGTCGTAGGCGGTGACCCCGGCGGCATCGGTGGCGCGCCCCCAGGTGAGGGTGACCGCCCGGCTGCCCTCCACCGCGCCGCGCAGGGCCGGCGGACGGGTGGGCGGCGTGGTGTCGTCCGGGGCGGCCGCGGGGGTGGTCACGGGTACGGCGGCGCTGGGCGCGGACAGGTTGCCGGCGGCGTCCCGGGCGCGGACGGTGAAGCTGTACGCGGTCGAGGGCGTCAGCCGCTCCACGTCGACCATGGTCCGGCCGGCGGGGACCGCCGCGACCTTGCGGCCCTTGTGGAGCACGTCGTAGCCGGTGACGCCCCGGTCGTCCGTCGAGCGCTCCCACATGACGTGGACGGAGGTGGCGCTGCCGGCCTGGGCGGTGACCCCGGCGGGGGTGGAGGGGCGTTCGGTGTCCCTGGCCTCGTCCGCGTCCGCGCCGCCGCCGCACGCGCTGAGCAGGAGGACGGCGACGACGGTCGGCACGGCGGCGGTGAGGGGGCGTTGCACGGTCGGCCTCCACGTACGACTGGATATTGGTCCAGACCTGTATGGCATACGTGGGGAGAGGCTTCAAGAGCGCGGACGCCATCGGTCGCGGCGCTTCCCCGCGTCCGTCCGTCGCAGCGCCTTCCCGGTGCGCTCGGCCAGCGCCGTGACCCGCGGGTCGGGATGGTGGGCGGCGAGGGCGTCCATGACGTCGCGGGCGGTGTCCCGGTCGGCCCGGACCAGTGCCTCGGCCAGGGCGCGGGCGCCGCCGGGCCAGTGGGAGGCGGCGGCGTCGAAGGCGCCGGGCAGCGTCCGGGGCGCGGCGCCCGCGTACGGCTCCTCCCCTTCGGCGGCGGGCGGGTGGGCGCGCAGGTCCCGGTGCCGGTGGCCGTCCAGCTCCTCCAGGGTCAGCACCGCGCGGGCGGCGGGCGGCACACGCTCGGCGTCCTGGGGGGTCGCCTCCCCCCGCGCGGTCAGCAGCCGGTGGGCGCGGGCCCCGGTGGCGGGGTGGGCGAGCGCGCCGCGCAGGGCCTCGGCGGGGACGGCGGCGAGCGCGAGGCGGGCGTACAGCGCGGCGGTGTCGACGCCGCGGAAGTCCGCGCCCTTGGCCGCCTCGACGGCGCCGAGCAGCTCGCCCCAGGCGGTGACGCCCCGGCCCGCCGTCCACCGCGACAGCGTGTCGGCGGCCGTCCGCTCCGGCCAGCTCCCGACGGCGGCGACCACCTCGGCGGCCTCCCACTCCGAGACCTCCTCGTCGCCGGGGGCCGCGACGTGACCGGCGGTCAGGACGCGCCGGAGCACGGCTCCGCCCAGCGGTGTGAGGCCGTACGCGTCACCCGCCCGGAAGACGCAGCCCGTCGCGGCCAGCCGGTCGACCACGTCCGCCAGGGCCCGGGCGTGGGCCTCCAGGTCCGCCAGGTCCTCGTCCCCCGGGGCCGGGGCGCCCAGGAGGTCGGGGAGCCGGTCGGGGGACGGGATCGTGTACGGCCGCCCGTCCGGCCCGCCCTCCGGGACCGGGACGGGGGCGTCCTCCAGGTCCGGGTCGACCGGCAGGCCGCCGCTCTCGGCCGCCTTGCGTACGACGGAGTCGGCGGTGCCGCCCCGCTCGTACAGCGCGTACAGCAGGTGCGCGGCGTCCGGCGCGTACTCCGAGCCGGAGGTGGCGCCGACGTCCTCGACGACCGCCGCCAGGATGTCCGCCGCGAGGTCGGTCAACTCCTCGGGGGTGCCGTCCGTCCAGACCGTGGCGGCCGGTCCGGTGAAGCAGCGCTCGGCGATCGCGGGGGGCGCGTCGCCGGAGCCCGCCGCGAGGGCGGCCGGCAGCGGGGCGGCGTGCAGCAGCGCCCGGATCGCGTCCCGGGCGGGCGGTCCGGGCGGTGGAGGGAGGGGCCTGGTCGCGTCGCCGTAGTAGTCGAGGTGTTCGCCGAGCAGCCGGTCCGCGAGGGCGAAGTGGGGGATCGACTCGGGGCCGGGCGCGAGGGCGGCGTGCGGGCCGTCCGGTTCGGCGAGCGCGTCGCCCAGGCCCGCGGCCGTCCAGCGGTCGCCGAGCGCGGCGGCGATCCGCTCCAGCTCGGCGGGGAGCTCCTCGTCGGGGCGGTCGGTGTCCAGGAGCAGGCCGGGCAGCAGCGGGCCGGCCGGGGACGGCGTCTCCACGTCGCGGGCGAAGGCCGCGAGCAGCGCCTCGGCCAGCCGGACGCGGACCGCGAAGGTGCGGGCGGCGACGTCGGAGCGGTGCAGCGGGGCGGGGAGGGCCGGACGGTCGGCGTGCGGGGTGTCCTCGTGGACCGCGAGCCACGCCCGTACGGCGCCGGCGTCGCCGGCGTCCACGCCGTCGTCGCGCAGCAGGGACGCGTACCAGCGCGGCCAGGTCAGGTTCCACGGGTCGGCCATGGCCCGGCGGAACTCCGGTACGGCCTCCTCGATCGCGGCGAGCAGCCGGGCGTGCCGCTTGGCGTTGAGCCGCCCGGCGTCCCGGAGCCGGTCGGCGAGCGCGGTGAGCACCTCCGGGACCGCGTCGACCTCCGCCGGGGTGCCCCACAGCAGTACGGGCAGGTCCTCGTGGAGCAGCGGGCCCAGGAGTCTCGCCGTCGGCTCGGGGACACCGGTCCTGCGGTCGGCCCCGCGCAGGGCGAGCAGTGTCAGGACGGCGTCCGCGGGGCGCGAGGGCAGGGGGGCTCCGCCGCGGGCCTCGCGTTCCTTGTCCGCCCGGGCCAGGAAGTCCGCGAGTCCGGTGTTCGGAGCGGGTGTACGGAGAACGGTCACTCGGGGAGCGTATGGGCCCCGTCCGCGTCGGCGCGGTCGCGCGCCCGGGTGGCTAGCCCGTTCGGGCGACGCCGTCGCCCGGTGGGCGCGCGGTGGGGCACGCGACGGCCCGGTGGGCGGGGCTGCGGCGAGCGGACGGCGGGCACGCGCGTGCGGCGCCCGCCTCCGGTCCGGTGGACCGATGAGTTTCCGGGCCGTCGGCGGTCTGCCCCCACATGGACATGCACACGGAGGCGGCCATGCTCGATCTCGGACCCGCGACGCGCCGGGTGGCGGAACTGCTGGACGGCGTCACCGACGACCGGCTCGACGGCCCGACGCCCTGCCCGGACTACACCGTCCGGGACCTGCTGGCCCATCTGGCGGGGCTCGCGGTCGCCTTCCGGGACGCCGGGAGGAAGGCGTTCGGGCCCACCACCGACACCAGCCCGCAGAACGGCCTGCCGCCCCTCGGCGACGACTGGCGCGCCGCGCTCCCCCGCCGGCTCGACGAGCTCGCCGTCGTGTGGCGGGCGCCGGACGCCTGGGCGGGCACCACCCGGGCGGGCGGGGTCGTCCTGCCGGGCGAGGTGGCGGGGCTGGTCGCGCTGAACGAGGTGCTGGTCCACGGGTGGGACCTGGCGCGGGCCACCGGCCAGGAGTACGCGCCGGACGAAGCGTCCCTGGAGGCCTCCCGCGCCCTGCTCGCCTCCGCCGCCGAGGACTCCGACGAGAGCCCGTTCGGCCGGCCCGTACCGGTACCGGACGGCGCTCCGCTGCTCGACCGTGTGGTCGGCCTCAGCGGCCGCCGCCCCGACTGGAGCCCCTCGGCGAACGCCTGACCCCGGTGCGTGCCCTGTCAGTACCCGCCCCCTGGGCCCCGTACCGCGCTCCGGACGGGGCCCGGGCGCCTCAGTAGCCGTGGCGGGAGGTGACTCTCCCGGGACCGGTCGCACCGGCTCGCGTCCACCCGGGCACGAGCCGGGGTACCCCCCAGGGGCCGGCTGACCGCCCGGGGCGGACTCGCCGGCCCCCTCGGGGCAGCCCGGGGCGCAACGGCCGGCCGGGACTGCCCTGAGGTTCGGTCACTTTCGCCAGAACAGGTGGTGCGTCATGCCGCTCGGGCTGGGCACGACCTCCAGGTGGAACCGGTCGAGCAGCTCATCGGGTGACTCCCACAGTCGCAGTCCGGACCCGAGCTTCACCGGTGAGACCGCCACATGCATGGTGTCGACGAGGTCGGCGTCGAGGAACTGCCGGACGGTGGTGACCCCGCCGCCGAGTCGGACGTCCTTGCCCCGCGCCGCCTCCCGCGCCTGCTCGAGGACCGTGGCCGGGTCGCCGTCCACGAAGTGGAACGTGGTGTCGGACAGCGTGAACGACGGACGCCTGTGGTGGGTCATGACGAACACCGGGGTGCGGAACGGCGGCTCGTCGCCCCACCAGCCGAGCCACTCGTGGTCGTTCCAGGGCCCGCGCTGGGGCCCGAACTTGTTGCGGCCCATGATCTCGGCACCGATGTTGCGCGGGTAGTCCCGCGTGAAGTAGTCGTCGAGACCCCGGCTCCCGCCGGGATCCGTGCGCCTGGGCCAGCTCGCCGTGGCGCCGGCCCACGCGAACAGCTTCGCGGGATCGACGCCGTGGCCGAACGGGTTCTCGAAGGTCTGGTGCTCGCCGGCACCGATGCCGTCACTCGAGACGGTGAAGTTCTGGACTCGCAACAGCTGAGCCACGTGTTCCTCCAGAGTTGTCGGACAACGGTGGTGAGACTCCCCGGGCCGAAGAACATCATCGCTCCGTCCGTGACCGGTCGGACGTGCGCCCGGACGGGCGGGAAGCCGCCGCGCCCGGGACGACGACACCCGCTCCCGCTACGGCCCGCTCGTCGCCGGCATCGACGCCCCCGCCGGATGGCGTTGGCGCGGGGCCTGAACGGGCGCGCGGGCGCGTACGGCACCGGCGGTGCCGTACGCGCCCACCGATCCGGCCCTGCGGCCGTCAGTGCGCCGGTGCCGGCCTGGCGGCGCGGGTCTCGGAGATCTCCTCCCCCGGTTCCATGGGGGCGGTGACCTCGTCGGCGTCGCGGCCTCCCTTGCCCAGATGGTTGAAGACCAGGTTGAGCAGGACGGCGGCGACGCAGCCGGTGGAGATGCCGGAGTCAAGGATGATCTTCGCGGTCTCCGGGAAGGCGTGGTAGAACTCCGGCGCGGTGATCGGGATGATGCCCACGGCCAGCGAGACGGCCACGATCAGGACGTTGTTGTCCTTCTCCAGGCCGGCCTTGACCAGGGTCTGGATGCCGCTGGCCGCGACCGAGCCGAAGAGGACGACGCCCGCGCCGCCGAGCACCGGGCGCGGCACGACCGAGATGAGGGAGGCGGCGACCGGCGACAGTCCCATGAGGACCAGGAAGCCACCGCCCGCCGCGACCACGAACCGGCTGCGGATCCTGGTCATGGCGACGAGCCCGATGTTCTGCGCGAAGGCGCTGCACATGAAGCCGTTGAACAGCGGGCTGATGGCCGAGCCGAGGGTGTCGGCGCGCAGGCCGGCCGCGATGGTTTTCTCGTCGGCGGGCCGTTCGACGATTTCACCGAGCGCCAGCATGTCGGCGGTCGACTCGGTCATCGAGACGAGCATCACCACGCACATGGAGATGATCGCGGCGAGGGCGAACTGCGGTGCCCCGAAGTGGAACGGCACCGGGAAGCCGACGATGTCCGCCTCGGTGACGGGGCTGAAGTCGGTGACGCCGAACGGGATGGCGATCAGCGTGCCCAGGACCAGGCCGATGAGGACGGCGATCTGCTTGACGAACCCCCGGGTGAACCGCCGCAGCACCAGGACCAGGGCCAGGGTGATCGCCGCGAGGGTGAGGTACGTGGTCGACCCGTAGTCCTTCGCCGCCGGATTGGGCCCCTGGGCCCAGCCGAAGGCGACCGGCAGCAGGGAGACCCCGATCAGGGTGATGACGGTGCCCGTGACGACCGGCGGGAAGAACCGGACCAGCTTGCTGAAGTACGGGGCGGCGATGAAGCCCAGCAGGCCGGCGACGATGATCGCGCCGAAGATGACCGGGAGGGCGTCGGCCTTGTCGTCGGTGGTGTCGACGATGGCGAGCATCGGGGCGACACCGGCGAAGGTGACGCCGTTGACGAACGGCAGCCGGGCGCCGATCTTCCAGACGCCGAGGGTCTGCAGGAAGGTGGCGAGGCCGGCGGTGAAGAGGCTGGCGCCGGTGAGGAAGGTGAGTTCGGTGCCTGAGAGCCCGACTGCGGCTCCGACGATCAGGGGCGGGGCCACCACGCCCGCGTACATGGCGGCCACGTGCTGGAGGCCGCTGGTGAACATCTTCAGGGGCGGGAGCGTCTCGTCGACCGGGTGCTTCCGGTCCGCCGGGGCGGCTCCTGCGCCGGCGCCCTCGGGGGCGTCGGGGGCGTCTGCGTCGTTGCGAAACCTGGGCTTGGCGGCCACGTGGGTTCCTCCGGTCGGTTACACGTGCTCGGGGACGTGGGTTTCAGGGAGGTGGTGCAGGTGTTGCGCCCGGGGGGGGTGTGCCGTCAGCGATGCCGACACCCTTCACCGTTCCGGGGGGTGCGTACCTCCTTGCGGTACGGCACCCCCCGGTCCGGCTGCCGCGGACCCCGCTCGGGTCCGCGGCGACCGGTCGAGGGCCGTCCCCCTCGACCGGACTTCGTGGATCGCCCACCCGCGTCAGGCGCGGGCGGCGATGTGCGCCACCAGGAGGTCAGCCCTGGGCGGCGATACGGGCGAGGCGCTGGGCCTCGTCCCGGGTGGAGCGCGCGATGGCGTCCTCGTCGACCGTCAGCAGACGGTTGTCCGCGACGATCTGCCTGCCGTTGACGAACGACGCGGTGACCGGCGCCGCCGCACCGAAGACCAGGGCGGTCACCGGGTCGGCGATGGAGGCGTGGGCGAGCGTGTCGAGCTTCCACAGCACCAGGTCGGCGAGCTTGCCGGCTTCCAGGGAGCCGATCTGCGAGGCCCGGCCGAGGACCTGCGCGCCGCCGTACGTCCCCAGGCGCAGGGCCTGGCGGGCGTTCAGGGCGGCCTCGCGGTGCACCGGGTTCAGGCGGTTGATCAGCAGCGCGTTGCGCAGCTCGGTGTGGAGCTCACCGGACTCGTTGGAGGCGGTGCCGTCGACGCCGAGGCCCACCGGCACACCGGCCTTGAGCATGTCGGGTACGCGGGCGATGCCGGCGGCGAGGCGGGCGTTGGACGACGGGCAGTGGGCCACGCCGGTCCTCGTCCGGGCGAAGGCCTCGATGTCGGAGTCGTTCATGTGGACGCAGTGCGCCATCCACACGTCCTCACCGAGCCAGCCGGTGGACTCGAAGTAGTCCGTGGGGCCCATGCCGAACAGTTCCTTGCAGAACTGCTCCTCCTCCACGGTCTCCGAGCCGTGGGTGTGCAGCCGTACGCCGAGGCGGCGGGCCAGCTCGGCACCCTGCCTGAGCAGCTCGGTGGAGACGGAGAACGGTGAGCAGGGGGCGACGGCGACCTGGGTCATGGCGTCGAAGGAGGCGTCGTGGTGCTTCTTGACGGTCTCCTCGGTGGCGGCGAGGGCGCCTTCGAGGGTCTCGACGGCGAAGTCCGGCGGCAGACCGCCGTCCTTCTCGCTGCGGTCCATGGAGCCGCGGGCGAGGGTGAAGCGGACACCCATCTCGGACGCGGCCTTGATGATGGCGCCGGACAGGTCGCCGGAGTTCTTCGGGTAGACGTAGTGGTGGTCCATGGCGGTGGTGACGCCGCCGCGGGCCATCATGCCCAGGGAGCCCTGGGCCGCCGCGTACCCCATCCGCTCGTCGATGCGCGCCCACGTGGGGTAGAGGGCGACCAGCCAGTTGAAGAGGTTGTGGTCGGTGGCCAGGCCCCGGGTGATCCACTGGTAGAAGTGGTGGTGCGTGTTGATCAGGCCGGGGGTGACCAGGTGGCCGGTGGCGTCCAGGCGCCGTACGACGTTCTCCAGCCCCCGGGGGGCCTTGCCCGCTCCGACCGACTCGATCCTGTTGTCCGCGATGACCAGGTGGCCCGAGGCGTACTCGGTGTCGTGGGCGTCGACGGTCGCGATCGCGCAGTTCTCGATCACGATGCGCTGGGGCGCGCTCTGGGCTGCCGAAGGTGCCATGGTGCTTCCTTCTTCTGTCAGTGGCGGTGGCTGGGGGTCCCCCGTGGACGGGAGTCCCCGGGGGAGGGCACGGCAGGACCCTAGGAGGATTTGAGTGCCGGGGCCGTGTGAGGGCTCCGGGTGCCGAGGTGGTGGAAGAACAGGTTCAGCAGGACCGCGACGAGCGCTCCCGCGCTGATCCCGGAGCCGAGTACGGTCTGTGCCCAGGCCGGGAACTGTGCGTAGAAAGTGGGAGCGGCGAGCGGGATGATGCCCGCTCCCAGGGCGACGGCCACCAGGATGATGTTGGAGCTGTCGTCGAGCCCGGCTTCGGAGAGCGTACGGATGCCGCTGACCGCGATCGAGCCGAACAGGACGATACCGGCGCCGCCCAGGACGGGCATGGGGACGAGCGAGACGACCGCGCCCAGCACCGGGAAGATCCCGAGGACCAGGAGCGCGCCGCCGGCGACGGCGACGACGTAGCGGCTGCGCACCCGGGTGAGGGAGACGACGCCGACGTTCTGTGCGAAGGCCGAGGTGGGGAACCCCCCGAAGACGGGGCCGATCAGGGTGGCGATGCCGTCCGTGCGCAGGCCCCGGGTGATGGTCCGGCCGTCGGTGCGGCGTTCGCAGATCTCGCCGAGGGCCAGCATTCCGGCGCTGGACTCGGTCATCAGCACCAGCATCACGATGCACAGGGAGAGGATCGCGGCGGGCTGGAAGTCGGGGGCGCCGAAGGCGAAGGGCGCGGGCAGGGCCGCGACCGGCGCCTCCTTCAGGGCGGCGAAGTCCGCCATGCCGAAGGGGATCGCGGCGAGGGTACCGATGAACAGGCCGAGCAGCAGGGCGATCTGCTTGACGAATCCCCGGCCGAAGCGCTGGAAGAGCAGGATGACGACGAGGGTGAAGGCGGCGAGCGCCAGGTACCTCGTGGCGCCGAAGTCGGCGGCGTGCTTGTCCCCGCCCTGCGCCCAGCTCACCGGTACCGGCATCAGGGTCACCCCGATGAGAGTGATAACGACCCCGGTGACGAGCGGCGGGAAGAAGCGCAGGAGCCGGCCGAAGAAGGGGCCGACGACGAGGCAGAACACCCCGGCGACCATCACGGCGCCGTAGATGGCGGGAAGTTGCCGGCCCGGGACGCTGGTCTCGGCGATGGCGAGCATGGGCGCGATGCCGGCGGAGGAGGCGGCGTTGACGAACGGGAGCCGGTTCCCCGCGAAGCCCGCGACGCCGACGGTCTGGAGGATGGTGGCGAGGCCGGCGATGAGCAGGCTCGCCGCGATCAGCCGGGTCATCCCGGCGGTGTCCAGGCCGGCGGCCTGGCCGATGATGAGCGGAGGGGTGACGACGCCCGCGTACATGGCGGCGATGTGCTGGAGTGCGGCGGGGACGAGCCGCGAGAAGGGGAGCTTTTCGTCCACCGGGTGACAGGGGATCTTCTCCGGTGGGGTGGAACACGGGCCTTCTGGTGCGGGCCCCGGTGCAGGCTGTGCCATTGCTGGTCCCTCCGGTCCGGTGCCGCCCCGCTCTCCTTGAGGGCGGGCGGGGCGGTCATCGGCCTGGCAATCAGAGGTTGGTCATGTCGACCGGGATCTGCGGCTCCACACCGTCCCGGAGGATGGTGGCCTCGATGAGGCCGTACGGGCGGTCCGCCGCGAAGTAGACCTCGTTGTCGTTCTTCAGACCGAACGGCTCGAGGTCGACCAGGAAGTGGTGCTTGTTCGGCAGGGAGAAGCGCACCTCGTCGATCTCCGACCGGTTGTTGATGATGCGCGCGCCCATCTGGTACAGCGTCTGCTGCAGCGACAGGGAGTAGGTCTCCGCGAAGGCCTGGAGCATGTGCTTCCTGACCTGCTCGTAGGACTTCTCCCAGTTGGGCATCCGCTGTTCGTCGTCGGTCCAGTTGAACCGCCAGCGGCCGGACACCTGGGTGGCGAGGATGCGGTCGTACGCCTCCTGGAGGGTGGTGTACTTGTCCTTCACGTACCCCCAGAACTCCGAGTTGGTGGAGTTCATGACGACCAGGTCCTTCAGGCCGGAGATGACCTGCCAGTTCTCACCGTCGTAGGTGATCTCCGAGACGCGGGTCTCCTGGCCCTTGCGGACGAAGGAGTGCTTGACCTCGTCGGCGCCGATGAACTTGGAATTGGCGTCGGAGGTCTCGATGCGCTCCCAGGCGTACTCCTCGATGCGGATGCGCGCCCGGTGGATCGGCTCCTGCGACGTCACGAAGTGACGGGCGAGGTGGATGCCGAACTGCTCGGCGGACTCGATGCCGTACTCCTTGGCGAACGCGTACACCGTGTTCTTGGTGGTGTCGGTCGGCAGGACGTTGGCGTTCGAGCCGGAGTAGTGGACGTCGTCCATGTCGCCGGAGAGGGCGACCGAGACGTTCAGGTCCTTGATGTGGTGGGTGTCGCCGTCCCGCGTGATCCTGACGACGCGGTTCTCTGCTTTGCCGTACTGGTTCTGGCCGAGAATCGTGGGCATGTGTCTGCTAGCTCCCTCGGTAAACGGAGTAGCCGAACGGGTTGAGCAGCAGCGGTACGTGGTAGTGCTCGCCCGGGACGACGGCGAACGTGATCGCCACCTCCGGGAAGAACGCGCCGCTGTCCCTTACGCGGGGGGCGTCCTGCTGCGCCTCGGCTTGCTTCACTGTGTTGTTCGAACGCGTGAAGTACGCCTCGGTCTCGAAGTCGAGGCGTACGTGGGTGGTGCCTTCCGGCAGGGCCGGCAGGTCCTTGCAGCGCCCGTCCGCGTCGGTCGCCGAGCCGCCGAGCGCCTCCCACTGCGCGCCGGACCCACTGCGGGCCGACAGGGAGATGGCGACGCCCTCGGCGGGGCGTCCGATGCTGGTGTCCAGGATGTGCGTGGACACCGACGCGGTGGTCTCGGTGCTCATGCGGCGCTCTCTTCCTCTGCGAGACGGGTCAGCCGGATGCGGTTGATCTTGCCCAGTTCGGTGCGGACGATCTCCCGCTCCCGCTCGGGCGAGTTGTCGATCCGGTCGCGGACCGCGTCGCGCATCTGCTCGCCGGTCCGGCCGGTGGCGCAGATGAGGAAGACGTGTCCGAACTTCTCCTGGTAGGCCAGGTTCAGTTCGAGCATCTCGGTCTTGAGGTCCTCGGAGGCGCCGGCCATTCCGCTCTGTTCGCGGGAGGAGGTCGGGTCGCCGGGCTTCGGGCGGCCGATCGGCGGGTGCCCCGCCATCGCCTCGGCCAGGTCTTCCGCGGTCAGCTCGGCCGTGGCGGCGTCACTGGCGAGAAGGAGGGCCTCGGTGGTGGCGTACGGGCGCTGGGCGAGCAGCTTGCTCCCCCACGCCGAGCTGGCGCACACCTCGTGCAGGGCGGCGAGCGCGTCGCTGTCCTTGGCGGTGTTGAACCGGGTGAGGCCCGTGGAGGGTTCGGGGGTCTCCCCCGAAAGGCGCTGTGTACTCGAAGTCACGGGAGCCTCCGTGGCTGTTTTCCTGTGCTTGGACGGGCTGCGGATAGCTAACGCCCTGCCGCAACACCCCGTCAACACTTTGTTGAAACTTCGGTGACACAAAAGCCGCCGTCCCGGCATCCGGACGGCGGCCGACTGCGCGCTGTGGTCAGCTACTCACTCTTCGCGGCATTCTCCCTGTTCAGGTAGTTGTACACGGTGAACCGGCTGACCCCGAGAGCGCCCGCGACCGTCTCCACGCCGTGGCGTACGGAGAACGCGCCCCGCGCCTCCAGCGTACGGACGACCGCCTGTTTGGTCTTGCGGTCCAGCTCCGGCAGCGGCTTGCCGTGCCGGCGCTCCATCGCGGCCAGGATGTGGTCCAGCGAGTCGGCGAGCTGCGGCAGCCGGACGGCGAGGACCTCCTCCCCCTCCCAGGCGAGGACGACGTCGTCGGCCTCGGCCTGCTCGGGGGCCAGCAGCGTGGCGCCCATGGCGTCCACCAGCGGCTTCACCGCGGTGACCAGAGGGTGATCTCCCGGCTCGGTCACTTCTCGCCCCCTCCGCCCTGCCCGGCCTCGCCGATCACGTTGACCTGTAGCGACACCCGCGTGGCGCCCGCCCCCAGGGCCTGGCGGAGGAGGGCGTCGACCGCGGTGAGCACCGCGTCCGCGCCACCTTCGGCCGTGTTGCCGAACGGGCCCACGTCCACGGCGTCCAGCTCGGCCGCCTGGATGACCTCGCGGGCGACCACCGCGTGGGCGGGCGCCTCGTCGAGATCGAAGGGCTCTGTCGTGAACTCCACTCTCAGTCGCTGCATGCCCCCACGTTAAGCAATCGCGGTGCCGCGCGGTGCGACGGGCGGCGGCCCCGGCCTCGCGGGAGGCACCCCGGCCGCCGGCGGCGCGTCCCCGGCCGCCGGGTGGTGCGCGGCCGGGGACCCGGGGCCGCCCCGCGCGGCCCGTGGCGGCCGGCAGACCCAAGGCGCCTGTACGCGGGGCCCCGCATCTCGGCGTACGGCGGCGAAGGCGCAGGTCACAGGGGTGACGGCGGCGGTCGGCTGTAGCGGCGTACAAGCGAGGCGCGCACGTTTCGGGGCATCGCCCGGAAGGCGCCTTTTTTGAGCGGCGCCCTTGACAGCCCTCCCCCACGCCGGGCAATCTTCCGTTAAGCAGAAACGAACTTCCGCAATACGGAAGGAGCGCCGAACCCCTCATGGGATACACGGACCAGCGCTTCAATGTGAACCTGTCGATCCTCTTCACCGAACTCCCGCTCCTGGAGCGCCCCGCGGCCGCCGCCGCGGCCGCCGCCGCGGCCGGCTTCACCGCGGTCGAGCTGTGGTGGCCCTGGATCGAGACGCCGACGCCCGACCAGAGCGAGCTCGACGCCCTCAGGAAGGCTCTGGACGACGCCGGCACCCAGCTGGTCGGCCTGAACTTCTACGCCGGGCGGCTGCCCGGCCCCGACCGCGGCGCCCTGTCCGTCCCCGGTGAGGAGTCGGACCGCTTCCGCGCCAACATCGGCGTGGCCGCGGACTTCGCCGCCTCCGTCGGCTGCAAGGCGCTCAACGCCCTGTACGGCAACCGTGTCGACGGCGTCGACCCGGCCGCCCAGGACGAGCTGGCCCTGGAGAACCTGGTGCTGGCGGCCCGCGCGGCCGACCGGATCGGCGCCATCCTGCTGATCGAGGCCCTCAACAAGCCGGAGTCCCCGCGCTACCCGCTGGTGAGCGCCCCGGCCGCGATCGAGGTCGTCGACAAGGTCAACGCGGCCACGGGCCTTGGCAACGCCAAGTTCCTGCTGGACCTCTACCACCTGTCGATGAACGGCGAGGACCTCCACGAGGTCATCGAGAAGTACACCGACAGGACCGGTCACGTCCAGATCGCCGACAACCCGGGCCGAGGCGCGCCGGGCACCGGCGACCTCGACCTCGCCGGCCTGCTCGACCGCCTGAGGAAGGCCGGTTACGAGGGCTGGGTCGGCCTGGAGTACAAGGCCGGCGACCGCCCGAGCGCGGAGAGCTTCGAGTGGCTTCCCCGGCCGCAGCGCGCGGCCAACTGACTTCACGTACAACAGCTTTGAGAGAGGTACCCTCATGAGCACGCTCCCCAAGGTCGCGTGGATCGGTCTCGGCATCATGGGCTCGCCCATGTCCGAGAACCTCCTGAAGGCCGGTTACCCGGTCACCGGCTACACGCTGGAGCAGGACAAGCTGGACCGGCTGGCGAAGGCCGGTGGCACGGCCGCGAAGTCGATCGCCGAGGCGGTCGCCGACGCGGACGTGATCATCACCATGGTCCCCGCGTCCCCGCAGGTCGAGGCCATCGCGTACGGCCCGGAGGGCATCCTCGAGAACGCCAGGCGGGGCGCCCTGCTGATCGACATGTCCTCGATCACCCCGCAGACCTCCGTCGACCTGGCCAAGGCCGCGGCCGACAAGGGCGTCCGCGTGCTGGACGCCCCGGTGTCCGGCGGCGAGGCCGGAGCCATCGAGGCCGTACTCTCGATCATGGTGGGCGGCGAGCAGGCCGACTTCGACGCGGCGCTGCCGATCCTCGAGGCGCTCGGCAAGACCATCGTCCTGTGCGGTCCGCACGGCTCCGGTCAGACGGTGAAGGCCGCCAACCAGCTGATCGTCGCGGTCAACATCCAGGCGTGCGCCGAGGCCGTGGTCTTCCTGGAGAAGTCCGGCGTGGACCTCACGGCGGCGCTGGACGTCCTCAACGGCGGCCTGGCCGGCTCGACCGTCCTGACCCGCAAGAAGGACAACTTCCTGAAGCGGGACTTCGCCCCCGGCTTCCGCATCGACCTGCACCACAAGGACATGGGCATCGTGACCGACGCCGCCCGCAACGTCGGTGCCGCGCTGCCGGTCGGCGCCGTGGTCGCCCAGCTGGTCGCCTCCCTGCGCGCGCAGGGCGACGGCGGCCTGGACCACTCCGCCCTGCTGCGCGCCGTCGAGCGCCTCTCCGGCTCGCAGGTCTGAGCCTTCCGGCTCCTCCAGATTTCCGGGCGGCGTCGTCGCTGACACCTGTCCTGTCGCGCCCAGGCGGCGGCGCCGTCCGGAACACCCCTTCTTCACTTTCAACGAACTGTTGACGTGAGCTCGGAGGCGTCCTTACGCTCCTCGCACCGCCAGCAGCCCCGTACGTATCGGAAGGTCACGATGTCGAAGCGCGTGCTTACGACCGAGTCCGGCGCCCCCGTCGCCGACAACCAGAACTCCGCCACCGCCGGCGTCGGTGGCCCGCTCCTCCTCCAGGACCAGCACCTGCTGGAGAAGCTCGCCCGCTTCAACCGTGAGCGCATCCCGGAGCGTGTCGTGCACGCCCGTGGATCCGGTGCGTACGGCTACTTCGAGGTCACCGACGACGTCACCGCCTACACCAGGGCGGACTTCCTGGGCGAGGTCGGCAGGCGCACGGACCTGTTCCTCCGCTTCTCCACCGTCGCCGACTCCCTCGGCGGCGCGGACGCGGTCCGTGACCCGCGCGGTTTCGCGGTGAAGTTCTACACCGAGGAGGGCAACTACGACCTCGTCGGCAACAACACCCCGGTGTTCTTCATCAAGGACCCGATCAAGTTCCCCGACTTCATCCACTCGCAGAAGCGCGACCCGTTCACCGGCAAGCAGGAGCCGGACAACGTCTGGGACTTCTGGGCGCACGCCCCCGAGGCCACGCACCAGATCACCTGGCTGATGGGCGACCGCGGCATCCCCGCCTCGTACCGCCACATGAACGGCTACGGCTCGCACACCTACCAGTGGACGAACGCCCAGGGCGAGGCCTTCTTCGTCAAGTACCACTTCAAGACGAACCAGGGCATCCGCTGCCTGTCGTCCGAGCAGGCCGCCGAGGTCGTCGGCAAGGACGCCAACTCGCACCAGACCGACCTGCTCCAGGCCATCGAGCGCGGTGTGAACCCCTCCTGGACCCTGTACGTGCAGATCATGCCGGCGCACGAGGCGGCGGACTACCGCTTCAACCCGTTCGACCTCACCAAGGTGTGGCCGCACGCGGACTACCCGCTCCAGCGCGTGGGCCGCCTGGTCCTCGACCGCAACCCGGACAACGTCTTCGCCGAGGTCGAGCAGGCCGCGTTCTCGCCGAACAACTTCGTCCCCGGCATCGGCCCCTCCCCGGACAAGATGCTCCAGGGCCGACTGTTCGCCTACGCGGACGCCCACCGCTACCGTCTCGGCGTCAACCACACCCAGCTCCCGGTGAACGCCCCGAAGGCGACCGTGGCCGACAACTACGGCCGCGACGGCCTCATGGCCACCCGCAACGGCTCGCGCCACGACAAGAACTACGAGCCCAACTCGTACTCCGGCCCGGCGCAGACCGACGCGGCGCTCTCCGCGCCGCTGGCCGTCGCCGGCTACACGGGCACCCACGCGGCCCCGCAGCACGTCAAGGACGACGACTTCTTCCAGGCGGGCGAGCTGTACCGCCTGATGTCGGAGGAGGAGAAGTCCCGCCTCGTGGCGAACATCGCCGGCGGCCTGTCCCAGGTCTCCCGCGAGGACGTCGTCGAGAAGAACCTCGCTCACTTCCACGCCGCCGACCCGGACTACGGCAAGCGCGTCGAGGAAGCGGTCCGCGCCCTGCGCGAGGACTGAGCGCCCAGACCGCGTACGGCTCCTGACGGGAGGTCGGCAGCCGTACGCAGTCCGCACCGCGGGCCCGGATGAGGGGTGGTCGGCGGTACGGACAAGGTGAGGACCGCGGCGGTGCGCGTGCCAGTGCGGTGGTAAGGATTTCCGGCCCCCTTCTTGACCTGAAGGAAGGGCAAGCCGGATCTCCGTCGCCACCGCCGCGGTCCCTCCCCCCTCGAAACCCCCGTCCGGCGGTGCGAACGTCCTGTCGCGCCAGCCTCGCACCGTCGGACGGCTGCAAGAGCGCGACAAGTGAGGACCAGAGCGCGGAGCCGGGGTTTACGGTCCCCCGGCTCCGCGCTCTTCCCCTGCTCCCGACCAGGAACGAGCGGAACCGGGACGCCGACGACGCCGACGACGCCGAGAAGCGTGGATGATGGCGGCATGAATTTGAAGAAGCGCGTCATCCGGATGGGTCCGGCCGCCATGGACTGGGCCAGGGCGAATGGCCTCGACCCCGCGAAGATCGCGGAGGACGTCGAGATCGTGAGCGGCAGGTTCATCCGCTACCGCGAGGTCGTCACCGCCCCGGACGGCTCCACCACCCTCGGCGAGCCGCGCATCGTCCCCATGAAGGTGCCGCCCGCCGCCTGATCAAGTCGCGGCACCGTGGGGCCGCCGGGGGCATACCGCCCGACCCGAGGCGACCGTGCACCGCACGAGACGGAGCGCGGGCCGTACGCCGCGGGCTCGCGCGGGTCGACGCCGTCGGGCCTGTTGCGCTCGTACGGCCGCGGACGTCCACCGACATCAACGAGACGCAGTCCTCCCTCGCCCGGGGCATGGCCGCCACGTCCAGGGTCGCCTCCGGAGGCTGCCGCTCCTGCCGCCGCGAGGCGGGCCGCCTCGCCAAGTGCGTGCATTACTCCCAAGCCCGTCGAGCGACACACCGGGAGGGTGCCCTGCCGGCCGCCGCCGGGAAACCGGCGTTGTCAGTGGTGGGCCCTACCGTGGGAGACGTCCTTACCCGCGCTGCTGGCTGCTGCGTGCTGCGGACCGATCGGCCCCGCCCGGAACAGCGCCCGGACGGGGCCGCCCGCGGGTCGCCCGGCTAGCCGGACGACGGGTCGATCAGCTTGTCCAGGGCCCTCCTCACCGCCTCGTACGCCGCTGCCGTCATCTCGTCCGGTGCCTGCTGCTCCTGTCCGTGCACCCAGTCGCGGGTGACCCGGATACGGCGCAGCAGTTCGTCCGCGTCCACTACGTCTGCCATGGGAGACGGGTACCCCGGATTCGGCGGTTGCGCGCATGGGTGCCGATTACGCAGGGTGGGTATCACCTCACTGGACGTTCACCCCGCGTGTCTGTGAGAGCTCCGGAAAGGGGGGCCATGGCGTGGTATCCCGCTGCGACGCGCATGGAGTTGCAGCCAGAGTCGGACGCCCAGGCGGCGATCCGGCCCACCCAGATCATCCTGCACAGCATTGCGGCTCCCTGGACCGCGCGCCGGATCCACGAGTACTGGCGCGCCGGCGGGGACGGTGCGGTGCAGCGCTATCGCAAGGCGTGCCGCTCCAGGTATCAGGTCACCATCGGGGCAGCCGTGATCGTGGTCGACGGACAGAGCGCGTCCTTCCCCGTCGGGGCGCCCACAGATCTCGCCCTGCGGGTTCCGGTCATGCGGCTTGGCATGCCTCCGGTCCGGCAGCGCGGTCAGCTCCCGGCCCGCGTCCCGTTGCCAGTTGCGGCTCGCGCACAGGCCCCTGCTCATGTACCTCCGGGTGCACCGGGGAAACTCTCAGCGCCGGGCCGAAACGGTAGGGCCGCCGGCGTGCACGCGGTGCGCCGCCGCGGGACCTGTCCCTCCGTGGGTCTGCCACCGCCGGTAGCGCATCGCGCACCACCGCCGAGCCACCACCCGCACAGGACGACCACAGCCCTCGACGCCACAAGTGAGTTCATCCATACCGATGTCCCCCGAGAGGACGTTGCCGAGACGGAGGAGGCACCCTGATGGCCTGGTGCCCGTTCGCGCAAAGACTGGAGCTGCAACCCGAGAGCGATCAGCAACCCGCTATCAGGCCGACGCAGTTCATCCTGCACAGCCTTGCCGCGCCATGGACTGCGCAGAGGATCTACGAGTACTGGCAGACCAGCTCCCTCGAGAGCCACTTCGGCCTCGGGTACGACGGCGACCTCGGGCAGTACATCGGCACCGAGACCCGCGCCGACGCCAACTACCAGGCCAACCTCCGCCCGGACGGCACCGGGGCGGTGTCCGTCGAGACGGCGTCCAACCTTCAGCACACCGACCCCTGGACCGACCGTCAGGTCGAGCAGCTGATCCGCCTCGGGGTGTGGCTGCACCAGCGGCACGGCATACCGCTGCGGATGTGCCGCACCGCGTCCGACCCCGGTTACGGCTACCACCGGCTGCACGCGGCGTGGTCCGGCGGCGGGACGGCCTGCCCCGGCGACGCCCGGGTGCGTCAGTTCAAGAACGTCGTCTTCCCGGGGATCGTCGCCCGGGCGAGCGGCCAGTCACAGGAGGACCCCATGCCGACCGTCATCAACGAGACCCAGGAGGGCGGGCCCGTCCTCGAAGCGGGCAAGTACAAGCAACTGGCCATGGCGAACGACGCCGCGCTGCTCCAGGGCCCGTGCGCCTACTCGGCGACCGCGTACGCCACGGTCAAGGGCCAGGCCGGTACCCGCGTCACCATGCGTTTCCAGGACTACCACCTCACCACCAAGCACCGCTCCCACGACCTGCCCATCGACTGCGGCACGATCGGCGCGAACGGGGTGCTGAACGTCGCGGTGACCCGCAACGGCGTCCTGGACACCAACGAGGTGTTACGGGTGGAGATCCTGGCCGACCGCGCCGCCTCCGTCACCTGGCGGGTGCTGCGCGCCCTGCGCTGGTCCTCCTGAGCGGCGGCGGCACGGGAACGGCCCCCGTCCTCGCGGCTTCGGCTGCGGGGACGGGGGCCGTGTCGGCGTCACGCGCCGGACGGCAGCTCGCCGGGTGGACGGCCACTCGCCGGGCGGACGCAGTTCGCCGGGCGGGCGGTCACTCGTCGGGCGGGCGGCCGCCGGACCCGGTGTGGGTCAGACGAGCGGGCGGATCGCCGTGGGGGCGTGGCCCGGCTCGGTGGCGAGCTCCTCGAACTCGGAGATGTCGCTGATGTCCATGGTCTTGCTCATCGAGATGTTGGTGACCCGCTCCAGGATCGCCTCGACGACGACCGGGACGCGGTACTCGGCGGCCAGCTTCTTGGCCTCCTCGAAAGCCGGCAGCAGCTGGTCCGGCTCGGTGACCCGGATGGCCTTGCAGCCCAGGCCCTCGGCGACCTTGACGTGGTCCACGCCGTAGACGCCCAGCTCCGGCGAGTTCTGGTTCTCGAACTCCAGGTTGACGTGGAAGTTGATGTCCAGGTTGATCTGCGCCTGGCGGATCAGGCCCAAGTAGGCGTTGTTCACCAGGACGTGGACGTACGGGATGCGGTGCTGCGCGCCGACCGCCAGTTCCTCGATCATGAACTGGAAGTCGTAGTCGCCCGACAGCGCGACGACCTGGGCCTCCGGGTCGGCCGTGGCGACACCGAGGGCGGCCGGAATGGTCCAGCCGAGCGGACCGGCCTGGCCGCAGTTGATCCAGTGGCGCGGCTTGTAGACGTGCAGCATCTGCGCGCCGGCGATCTGGGAGAGGCCGATGGTGGTGACGTAGCGCGTCTCCGGACCGAAGGCCTTGTTCATCTCCTCGTACACGCGCTGCGGCTTCAGCGGCACGTTGTCGAAGTGCGTACGGCGCTGGAGGGTGGTCTTGCGCTCCTGGGTGGAGGCGACCCACTCCGAGCGGTCGGGCAGCTCGCCGGCCGCCTTCAGCTCCTTGGCGACCTCGACGAAGAGCTTCAGGGCGGCCTTGGCGTCCGACGCGATGCCGTAGTCCGGGGCGAAGATCTTGCCGATCTGGGTGGGCTCGATGTCGACGTGGACGAACTTCCGGCCCTTGGTGTAGACGTCGAGCTTGTAACCGGTGTGGCGGTTGGCCCAGCGGTTGCCGATGCCGAGGACGAAGTCCGACTCCAGGAAGTTCGCGTTGCCGTAGCGGTGCGAGGTCTGGACGCCGACCATGCCGGCGTTGAGGCCGTGGTCGTCGGGCAGGGCGCCCCAGCCCATGAGGGTCGGGATGACCGGGGTGTCGGTGATCTCGGCGAACTCGACCAGCAGGTCGGAGGCGTCGGCGCTGATGATGCCGCCGCCGGCGACGATGACCGGGCGCTCCGACTCCAGGAGGAAGGAGATCGCCTTCTCGATCTGCGCGCGGGTCGCGGCCGGCTTGTAGACCGGGAGCGGCTCGTACGTCTCGGGGTCGAACTCGATCTCGGTGAGCTGGACGTCGATCGGCAGGTCGATGAGGACCGGGCCGGGGCGGCCGGAGCGCATCAGGTGGAAGGCCTGCTGGAAGACGCCGGGGACCTGGGCGGCTTCCAGGACGGTCGTCGCGGCCTTGGTGACCGGCTTGGCGATCGACGCGATGTCGACGGCCTGGAAGTCCTCCTTGTGGATCACGGAGGTCGGGGCCTGACCGGTGATGCACAGGATCGGGATCGAGTCACCGATGGCCGAGTACAGGCCGGTGATCATGTCGGTGCCGGCGGGGCCGGACGTACCGATGCAGACGCCGATGTTGCCCGGGCTGGTGCGGGTGTAGCCCTCGGCCATGTGCGAGGCGCCCTCGACGTGGCGGGCGAGGGTGTGGTCGATCCCGCCGCCCTCCTTGAGGGCCTTGTAGAAGGGGTTGATCGCCGCGCCCGGCACACCGAACGCGTTGGTGACGCCTTCGCGCTTGAGGATCTCCACTGCCGCTCGGGCGGCGGTCATACGAGGCATTGGGTGCTCCTGCTTCGGCCAGCGGATTCGGCTCTGTCGCGCCACCTGAGAGCATCGATTCCGTAATGCGGAAGTTTAGTTCTGCTATACGGAAGCAATCTAGGGTGTGGGAGAGACGCCGTCAAGGGATGGCCGAACTCCCTCCCCAACACGTCGCCGTTGGTGGACGATGGGTCACGGACGAAGGGGGTCATACGTGGGAGAGAACGTCCCGGTACGCTGCCCGGCCTGCCGCCGGACCCACGGCTACGCGCCGCCCGTCTACCCGTGCCCCTGCGGCGCCCCCGTCGTCCCGCCGCTGCTCAGGGGCGCCCCCGCCGAGCCGATCACCCACCGCACCTGGACCGACGAGTGGGTCACCGTGCGGTGCGCGGAGTGCGGGCGCCAGGACCAGTGGCCGCAGCCGGAGCTGGGCTGTCCGTGCGGCACGGTGCTGCGCGTCCCGGTACGGCCGGTGACCGCCGTACCGCAGCAGCCCTCCCCCGCGGCCGGAAACGATCCCCAGGGGCCGCCGCCCGGAGGCACGGCCTCCACCACCGGGTTGTCGACGGTCCCCGCGCACATACCGCTGCCCCGCACCGCCGCCGTACCCCGCCCCTCCTTCCGGCCGGTGACCATCCGCACCGCGCGGGACGCGGTCACCACCGCCGCGCTGTACCTCCGGTGGCTCGGCTTCCGTGACGTCGTCCAGCCCGAGAACCACTCGGGCGCCGATTCCGGGTCGGGGGTCGACCTGCGCGGCCCCGGCCTGGTCGCCCAGGTCGACCCGACCACCCGGCCCACGTCCCTGCGCGCCGTCGAGTGCCTGTGGCTGACCGGCCTGGCCGCGTCGGCGACGAGCGTGTCGTTCTCCCTGGCGGGGTACGAAGACCGGGCCCGCGCCCGCGCCGACCGGCTGCGGCTGCCGCTGTTCGTCATGGACCTCACCGGCACCCCGCAGCCGGTCAACGGCGCCGCCGACGAACTCGTCGCCCGAGGCGCCTGACCCCCCGGTCCCGGCCGTCCCGGGTCCCGCACGCGGGGGCGGCCGCGCCCCGGACGGCGTGGCGCGCCGGGCGGCCCGGCCGGTGGCCCGGCAGGCGCGCCGGGAGGCCTCGTACGGCCGCGCACCGGCCCGCCCCGGGGGTCACGCCCACCCGGCGGCAAAGGCCCCGGGCGGCGCTGCGCTAGCCGCCGTAGGCGCGGCGGAGCTCCACCTTCCGTACCTTGCCGCTGACCGTCATCGGGAAGGCGTCGAGGACCTCCAGCCGGCGCGGGACCTTGTAGTGCGCCAGCCGTTCGCGGCAGAAGGCCGTGATGTCGTCGAGGGTCGGCGGGTCGGCCGGGTCGCGGGGGATCACGCAGGCGAGGATCTCCTCCCCGTACCGCTCGTCCGGGATTCCGACGACCTGCACGTCGGCGATCTTGGGGTGGGCGTGGAGGAACTCCTCGATCTCGCGCGGGTAGACGTTCTCACCGCCCCTGATGATCATGTCCTTGATCCGGCCGACGATCCGGACGTACCCGTCCTCCCGCATCACCGCGAGGTCACCCGTGTGCATCCAGCGGCCCGCGTCGATCGCCTCGGCGGTCCTCTCCGGCTCGTCCCAGTAGCCGAGCATCACGCTGTAGCCGCGCGTGCGCAGCTCGCCCGCCTCGCCGCGCGGCAGGGTCGCACCGGTGGCCGGGTCGACGACCTTCACCTCGACGTGCGACATGACCCGCCCGACCGTGCCGGTGCGTCGTTCCAGGTCGTCGTCGCGCCGGGTCTGGGTGGAGACCGGGGAGGTCTCCGTCATGCCGTAGCAGATGGACACCTCCGCCATGTGCATCTCGGCCACGACCCGCTTCATCACCTCCACCGGGCAGGGCGAGCCCGCCATGATGCCGGTGCGCAGCGAGGACAGGTCGTAGGAGGGGAAGTCCGGCAGGTTCAGCTCGGCGATGAACATCGTGGGCACGCCGTACAGCGCGGTGCACCGCTCGCGTTCGACGGCGCGCAGGGTGGCGGCGGGCTCGAAGGAGGGGGCCGGGATCACCACGCACGCCCCGTGGGAGGTGGCGGCCAGGTTCCCCATGACCATGCCGAAACAGTGGTAGAAGGGCACCGGCAGGCAGATCCGGTCCCGCTCGGTGCAGCCGATCATCTCCCCCACGAAGAACCCGTTGTTGAGGATGTTGTGGTGGGTGAGGGTGGCGCCCTTGGGGAAACCGGTGGTGCCGGAGGTGTACTGGATGTTGATGGGGTCGTCGCACGACAGCTCCGCCTCCCGCGCGGCGAGTTCGCCGTCCGGGACCGTGCCGGCCAGCAGCCCGTCCCACGACGGGTCGCCGATGTAGTGCACCGCCCGCAGCCGTGGGCAGTCGCCGCGCACCCGGCCCACCAGGTCCCGGTAGTCGCTCGTCTTGTGGGCGAGGGACGCGATCAGCAGGGACACCCCCGCCTGGTTCAGCACGTACGCCAGCTCGTGCGCCCGGTACGCCGGGTTGATGTTCACCATGATCGCGCCGATCCGGGCGGTGGCGTACTGCGTGAGCACCCACTCCGGGCAGTTCACCGCCCAGATCCCGACCCGGTCGCCCCTGCCGACACCGGCCGCCATGAGCGCCCGGGCCAGCCGGTCGACGGCCGCGCCGAACTCGGCGTACGTCCAGCGCCGCCCCGAGGGGACGTCCACCAGCGCCTCCCGGCCGGGGAACCGCTCCACCGCCCGCGCCAGGTTCGCCCCGATCGTGTCACCGAGCAGAGGCGTGTCACTCGTGCCGTGCGCGTAGGACGGTCCGGCGCTCACGCGAGGTCCCCCTCGGCGTACTCGGCCGCCGAGCCCGCCGCCGTACGCTCGCGCAGCTCGATCCGGCGGATCTTCCCCGACACGGTCTTGGGCAGCTCGGCGAACTCGATGCGGCGGATGCGCTTGTACGGCGCGAGAACCGCGCGGGAGTGCGCGAACAGCGCCTTCGCCGTCTCCGGGCCCGGCTCCCAGCCGTCGGCGAGGACGACGTACGCCTTCGGCACCGCGAGCCGCACCGGGTCGGGCGCCGGGACCACCGCCGCCTCGGCCACCGCCTCGTGCTCCAGCAGCGCGCTCTCCAGCTCGAACGGCGAGATCTTGTAGTCGGACGCCTTGAACACGTCGTCGCCGCGGCCCACGTACGTCACGTACCCGTCGGCGTCGCGCGAGCCGATGTCGCCCGTGCGGTAGTAGCCGCCGGCCATCGCCTCGGCCGTACGCTCCGGGTCACCGTGGTAGCCGGCCATCACGCCCACCGGGGCGGCCGACAGGTCGACGGCGATCTCGCCCTCCTCCGCGCCCGGCTTCCCCGTCACCGGGTCCAGCAGTTCGATGCGGAACCCGGGGCTCGGCCGCCCCATGGAACCGGCCTTCAGCAACTGTCCCGGGCTGTTGGAGACCTGGACGGCCGTCTCCGTCTGCCCGAAGCCGTCCCGGATGGTCACGCCCCACTCGCGGCGGACCGTCTCGATGACCTCGGGGTTCAGCGGCTCGCCGGCGGCGACGACCTCACGGGGCGGGGTGCGCAGCGCGGACAGGTCGGCCTGGATCAGCATGCGCCACACGGTGGGCGGCGCGCAGAAGCTCGTGACGCCGTGCCGGTCCATCTCGGCCATCAGGCGGGCGGCGTCGAAGCGCGTGTAGTTGTGGATGAAGACGGTCGCCTCGGCGTTCCAGGGCGCGAACAGGTTGGACCAGGCGTGCTTCGCCCAGCCGGGCGACGAGATGTTGAGGTGCACGTCACCGGGCTTCAACCCGATCCAGTACATCGTCGACAAGTGGCCGATGGGGTACGAGGTGTGGGTGTGCTCGACGAGCTTGGGGCGGGCCGTCGTGCCGGAGGTGAAGTACAGCATGAGGGGGTCGTCGGCGGCGGTGTCGCCGTCGGGGACGAAGGGCGCGGGGGTCTCGTCCGCGTCCTCGTAGGCGATCCACCGCGGGACGCGCGCCCCGACGGCGATCGGCGTGTAGTCACCGGGTACGGCGTCGAACTTGCCGGTGTCCTCGGCCCGTACGATCACATGCCGCGCCCTGCCGCGCTCGACGCGGTCGGCGAGGTCGGCGCGGCCCAGCAGCGGCGTGGCGGGGATGACGACCGCCCGCAGCTTCATCGCCGCGAGCGCGGTCTCCCACAGCTCGGCCTGGTTGCCGAGCATCACCAGGATCCGGTCCCCGGCCCGGACGCCCAGCCGGCGCAGTCGGCCGGCGACCCGGTCGGAGCGGCCGCGCATCTCGGCGAAGCTGACGCGTGTCTCGGTGCCGTCCTCCTCGACGATGTGCAGCGCGGTGCGGTCGTTGCCCTCGGCGATGACGTCGAACCAGTCCAGCGCCCAGTTGAACCGGGCGGGCCGGGGCCAGGTGAAGCCGGCGTACGCCGCCTCGTAGTCCTGCCGGTGCCGCAGCAGGAAGTCCCGCGCCTCCCGGAACTCCCGTGTCGCGCCGCTCTCCGCCATGCGTCCTCCTCATTGCCTGACCCGTCGCCGACATCGTGTAATCGGTGACCCAGGTCTCACTACCCCCGAACGGGGGTGAAGGAGCGGTGCACGTGGCCGAGCACGCGGATGCTGTGGAGATACGCGCGGCGCTGCTGCGCCTGCGCCGCACGACCGGGCTGCCCATCGCGTTCGGCGGGCTGCTGGGCGACGGCCGCCGGATGCGGATCGCCGAGGTGAACGGCGCGCTGTCGACCGCCCTGAGCGGACTCGCGATCGGGGCGGGCAACGGGCTCGGCGGCAGGGCGATGGCGCTGGCCCGGCCGTGCGCGGTGACCGACTACGCGTCGGCGCGGCACATCAGCCACGAGTACGACGGACCGGTGGCGGCCGAGGGGCTGCGGTCGGTGCTCGCCGTACCGGTGGTCGTCCGGCGGCGGGTACGGGGGGTGCTGTACGGCGCGCTGCGCGAGCCGCTGCCGCTCGGGGAGCGGGTCCTCGACGCGGCGGTGGCGGCGGCGCGCGACGTGGAGCAGGCGCTGGCGGTGCGGGACGAGGCGCAGCGGCTCGCCGCCACCGGGACGGAACGCCCGCCGGGTGACCCGGCGCGCTGGGAGGTGGTCCGTGCGGCGCACGGCGAGCTGCGGGCGCTGGCGCCGCGGATCGTGGACCCGGAGCTGCGCGCGGAGCTGCTGGCGGTGTGCGAGCGGCTGGCCGGCTCGCGGGCGCCGTCGCCCGGCTCGGGGGCGACGGCACGCTCGCCTCTCGCGCGCCGTGGGCCCTGTGCGCCCGTCGCGCCGCTTACGCCCCTCGCGCCCCGGGAGGTGGACGTGCTGGCGGCGGTGGCGGCGGGCGCGACGAACGCGGGAGCGGCGGAGCGGCTGGGGCTGCGGCCCGAGACGGTCAAGGGCTACTTGCGGTCCGCGATGCGGAAGCTGGGCGCCCACACGCGGCTGGAGGCGGTGGTGGCGGCCCGGCGGGCGGGGGTGTTGCCGTGACCGGCGGGAGGCGGTGGCGGCCCGGGCTTCGCGGAACCCGGGGGCCCGGGCGCTGTCGTGGCGGGGGGTCACCCGCTCGAGGGGCCTCGGCCCGTTCGCGGCGTACCGAGGGCGACGGCCTCCTACCGGACCGTCCCGAACCGCACGTCGCCCGCCCTCTCCGGGTGCAGCACCGCCATCGTCCGTTCCGCCTCCTCCGCGAGGGCGGCGCGCTGCTCCCGCGTGAGCGTCCCGAACGGCTGGAGCGTCACCGTCACCCGGTCCTTCGCCGTCTCCTCCGGCCGCCAGACGCCGGCGAGGAACCCGTCGACGAGGAAGGTGCGGTACGCCTGGTTGCCCTTCCAGGTGCGGTCCTTGTACTCCTGCGGTACGACGCGCCGACGGTCGGCGTGCGAGAGCAGCAGGTTGTCGAACTCGGGCAGGAGGCGCGGCGGTGCGGGCGTGTCCGGGTCGGGGCGGGGCGCGTCGGGCAGGTCGAAGAGTTCGGCGCCGTACTCGTCCTGGAAGGCCGTCAGCCGGGGCCTCAGCCGTTCGAAGGCGGGGCGCAGCCGCGTCAGGCCCGACCAGGTCTGCATGTCCTTGACGGAGGCGGGGCCGAAGGCGGCGAGGTAGCGCAGGACGGCCTCGTCCGGGGCGACCGGCTGGGCAGACCCGCCGAGCCACGCGTCGGCGGTGGTCAGGGCCACCTGGCCGCTGCGCCCCCACAGGCCGCGCGGGGTGACCTGCACCAGCGGCAGCAGGCACCGGGCGGCGACGGTCAGCCCGAGCGGATCGGCGTCCGGCCACTCCTTCAGCAGCGCCTCGCGGATCTCCCTCGGCGTACGGGGCCGCTCCTCCACCAGGTCGCGGCTGATCGCCCCGAGCCTGTCGAGGTCCACGCCCACCAGTCCCTTGCGGAACACCCCGAGCTCCCGGTCGCACGCCGCCTGGACGAACGGGCGCAGCGCGAGGACGTCGTCGGCGGTGTGCGTGTGGAGGGTGGACCGCAGGGTGACGATGCGCGCGACCTCACGCGCCTCCATCGGCGCGGACAGCCGCTCGGGACGGAAGTCCGCGAGGCGGGCGGCGAGGGCGTAGTAGGGCGGTGCGGTGTTCTGGGCCTGGATTCCGAAGAGGTGGGCGACGGCCTGCTTCGCCGTCATGGGGGTACGACGCAGCAGGAGCTGCCGTGCCAGGGTGGCGCGGTTGAGGGCGCGGGCGCAGAGCACGGGCGTGTTCCGGGAGACCATGCTCCGCACGCTACGCACCCTTGAGGACAGGTACCGTCCTCAACATCGTCACGGCCCGGTCCTGCCTCCGCAAACCGGGACGTATATGGTTCGACCCGGGAGGTGAGACCCCGATGACCCTGCCTTCGAAGAAGCCGAACTGGCGGCGCCGCTCCACGGCACCCGAGCCCGCCCACGTACCCGCCGACCCGCCCGCCGCGTCGCCCGACCGGGGCAGCGTGGTGCAGGCATCCCTGTACCGGGACGGGCGCGAGGTCTCCTCCCCCAGCTCCCTGGCCGAGACGTTCCGCCAGCTGCGTGACGAGCCGGACGGCATGGCCTGGATAGGGCTGCACCGCCCCTCGGAGGCGGAACTGCTGTCACTGGCCGCCGAGTTCGACCTCCACGAGCTGGCCGTCGAGGACGCCATGGAGGCCCACCAGCGCCCCAAACTGGAGCGGTACGGCGACACGCTCTTCGTCGTCCTGCGCGCCGCCCGGTACCTCGACGCGCAGGAGGAGGTCGACTTCGGCGAACTCCACGTCTTCCTCGGCCCGGACTTCCTCATCACGGTCCGGCACGGCGCCGCCCCCGACCTCTCCGCCGTCCGCCGCCGCATGGAGGAGACCCCGGAACTTCTGGCGCTGGGCCCGGAAGCGGTGCTGTACGCGATCCTGGACGCGGTCGTCGACGGCTACGCCCCGGTGGTGGAGGGCGTCCAGAACGACATCGACGAGATCGAGACGGAGGTCTTCCGGGGCGACCCGGAGGTGTCCCGCCGCATCTACGAACTCTCCCGCGAGATGGTCGAGTTCCAGCGCGCCACCCGCCCCCTGGTCGGCATGCTCCACAACCTGATGGCCGGCTTCGCCAAGTACGGCACGGACGAGGAACTCCAGCGCCATCTGCGGGACGTCGCCGACCACGTCACCCACACCAGCGAACGCGTCGACGGCTTCCGCCAGGCTTTGACCGAGATCCTCACGGTCAACGCGACGCTGGTCACCCAGCAGCAGAACGCGGAGATGCGGGCGCTGGCGGAGGCGGGCTTCGAACAGAACGAGGAGATCAAGAAGATCTCGTCGTGGGCCGCCATCCTCTTCGCCCCGACGCTGGTCGGCACGATCTACGGCATGAACTTCGACCACATGCCGGAGCTGCACTGGGTGTACGGCTACCCCTTCGCGATCCTGCTGATGGCGGTGGTGTGCAGCAGCCTGTACGTGATCTTCAAGCGACGGGACTGGCTGTAGCCCGCCGAGTGGCGGGAGTGCCGGGTGGAGGGGTACGCGGTGGCACCGCCGGCTCCCTCTCGCGCGGGCCGGCCGCGCGGCCCCCGTCACCGGCTCGGCGTGGCCGTCGTAGCCGGCGTACGCGCGAGGTGGCGGGTGTGGGCACGGCCCGTCCTGGCGTACCACTGGGCGGCCAGGACCAGCGCGAGGGCGAGTTCGATCAGGTCGCCGCCGTAGTACATGAGCTGCGCCCCGGCGCGCAGGTCCGCCGTGGCGTAAGAGGTGCCGGGGGGCGGGGCCGCGTAGAGGGTCTTGGCCAGGACGGCGTGGGCGGTACCGGCGGCGAGCAGCGTGCCACCGCGCAGGGGGAGGCTCCAGCGGTGGCGGACCGGTTCGGTCTGGCATACGGAGAGCGTGAACAGCAGCCCGGCGAGCAGCACGTGCGCGTGCACGGCCAGGTGGGCCATGGCGTGCTCCCGGGTGGCGGCGAACAGGCCGGTGCGGTACAGCAGCCACAGGCCGCCGAGGTCCAGCAGCGCCGCCACGGGCGGGACGGCCGGCCACCCGGCGGGCCGTGACCGCAGCACCGCCGTCAGCCCCCGGCGTACGGAGCCGGCCGGGGTGGCGCGCAGGACCAGGCACAGGGGGCGGGCGAGGACGAGCAGCAGGGGCGCCGCCATGCCGACGACCAGGTGCTGAGCCATGTGGGTGGTGAACGGTCCGCCCACCGGGCCGCCCACCGCCGCCCATGCCAGCGCGGCGCCACCGCAGGCGAAGGACACGTCCCGGTACGCGGGCCAGGCATCGCCCCGGCGGCGCAGCCGGGCCGCGGCCATCAGGTACGCGCCGGCCACGAGCACGGCGACGGTGGCGGTCACCGGCCCGGCGAGGGCGGCGGGCGCGTCGGCCGGGCCGGGGTGGACGTGGGCCGGTGTCACGCGGCCGGACCCGGGGTGTGCCGGGGTGCCCGGACGGCCAGGACGAGGCCGACGAGGAGCAGCAGCAGGCCCGACGCGTTCCACGCCCAGTCGTAGGGCGTGACGTCGACGCCGTAGCGGATCTGGTGCAGGCGCAGCAGCTTGTGGTCCACGATCCCGTCGAACAGCTGGAAGGCCCCGAGGCCCAGGAAGAAGCCGGCCCGGGCATGGGCGGGAGCCAGGGCGTCCCTCCGGCGGAGGTCCGCGTACAGGAAGAACCCGGCGACCAGGGCCAGCAGCTCCGCGGTGTGCAGCAGCCCGTCGGACAGCAGGCCGACGGCGGTCGTCGAGCGGTCGTAGAAGTGGTGCCAACCGAGGATCTGGTGGAAGACGATCTCGTCGGCGGCCGCCATGACGGCCGCCCCGATGACCGCGCTCATTAGCAGTGACCTGCGCGGTCGGGAGAGCTTTTCGAGAGGGTCCGGGCCAGGTGCCGACCGGCTCATCCGATCCTGCCTTTCCGAGGGGGGAACACGCCCGGGAAGCGGGTACCCGGCAGGTCATGATCGAGGCTGGGGCGTGGCGCGGCCCGCCGACGCGCGTGGCGGGTACGCCCGCGCCCGGCGGATCCGCCGGATGGCGCGATTGGCGGTCCAGGCGGGAGGAGCGGCTTTCTCGGCCGGAATCGCCCGAGCTCGACGGTTTCCGGAATTCACGTAAATGCCCGACCTGAATGCGGGTACGCGGAAGCGGCAGACGAGCACTCCCTTCCATCTCTGGAGGATTCATGAGCGGCTTCGAGGAGCCAGGGCGCCGCGATCAGAGCACGCCCGGCGCGGTGGCGCGCACAGCGCAGGAAAAGGCGGCCGAAAGCGCGGGGATGGTCGGCGACAAGGCCGCCGAGGTTGCCGGCACCGCCAAGGAGCAGGTGGCAGGTGTGACTCATGAGGCCACGGCACAGGCACGTGACCTCGTGGGAGAGCTGCGGGGTCAGCTGCGCGACCAGGCGCAGAGCCAGACGCAGCGACTGGCGGACAACGTCCGCCGGCTCTCCGACGAGCTGCGGGAGATGAGCGAGAACGGCAAGCCGGACTCGAGCGTCGGCGGCGTGGTGCGGCAGATATCCGACGGCGGCCGCCAGGTGGCCGACCGGCTGGAACAGCGGGGTCCTGACGGTCTCGTCGGCGACCTCCAGGACTTCGCCCGGCGCCGGCCCGGCGTGTTCCTCGCGGGCGCGGCACTCGCCGGGTTCGTCATCGCGCGCGCCGGCAAGGGCGTCAGCGCGGCGGGTACGTCCGAAGCCTCGTCCCCGGCGGGGACCGGGCAGCAGGAGGGCGGGCCGCGCTACTCGACGCCGTCGGCCGGGCTCGGCGCCGGGGCGGGCACCGGTGTGGAGGCACCGACGGGGCTGCCCCCGGCACCACCGGTCGCACCTCCCACGTCACCGCCGCCCACGCCGCCCGTGGTGGCACCGCCGCCGCCCTCGTACCCGACCACTCCCCCGCCGGGAGAAGGGGGCTACCGGTGACGACACGCGTACCCGAGCGCGACGGGGTCCCCTACCCCACCCCGTCGCCCGCCGCCGCGCAGGACACCTCCATCGGCGACCTGATCAGCGACATCAGCACGGACCTCTCCCAGTTGGTCCGTGACGAGATCGAGCTCGCCAAGGCGGAGATCAAGGAAGAGACCACCAAGGCCGGCAAGGCCATGGGCATGCTGGGCGGAGCCGGGTACGCCGGACATCTGGTGCTGCTGCTCGGCAGCTTCACGGTGATCTTCGCGCTCGGCAACGTGATGGACATCGCCTGGGCGGCTCTCATCGTCACGGCCGTGTGGGCCGTCGTCGGCGCGGTGCTCTACACGACCGGCCGCAAGCGGCTGCGCACCGTCAACCTCAAGCCCGAACAGACCATGGAGACCTTGAAGGAGGACGCCCGATGGGCGCGACACCCGAAGAGCTGAGGAGCGACGTGGAATACCGCCGCGCTCATCTCGCCCGCAACGTCGATCTCCTCGCGGACAAGGTGACGCCCGGCAGGGTCGTACGGCGCAAGGCGGGCTCGGCCCGCGACCGGATCACCGGAATGAAGGAGCGCGTGATGGGCACGACGCGGGACGCCGCCGAGGGACTGGCGCAGTCCGCGCACGGGATCGCCGGCAGCGCCGGTGACACGGCGGGCAGCGCGGCACGGACGGTACAGGAGACCACCAGCCAGGCGGGCGAGGCCCTTCAGCAGGCGCCGGCCCGGGTGAAGCGGCAGACGCAGGGCAGCCCGCTGGCCGCCGGCCTCATCGCCTTCGGCGCCGGTATGCTCACCGCCGCGCTGCTGCCGACCACCAGCGCCGAGGAGCGGGCCGGGCAGCGGATCCGGGAGCACTCCGACGAACTGCTGGAGCCCGTGAAGCAGCAGGCGATGCAGGCCGCGCAGGAGGTCAAGGAGGAGCTGCGGGAACCGGCCGCGCAGGCGGTCGAGTCCGTGAAGTCCACGGCGCAGGACGCGGTGGACACCACCAAGGAACAGGCCCGGACGTCCGGCCAGGACACCGCCGAGGGGCTGCGCCGCACCGGTCAGGACACCGTCGCCGAGGTACGCGACCAGACGGGTCGCTGACCCGCGCGGCGGGTGCGCGCGCCGAACCGGACCGGGACCGACCGAACGAAGCGGACCGAACCGAACCAGCAGCGGCACCGGGACCGGCACGGGGTGACCGGCCCGGGGTGACCGGCACGGGGTGACCGGCCCGGGGCCGCCGGCCCGCCGAGGGCATGGTCCCGGCTCCCACGCGGGAGCCGGGGCCGGACCGTACCCACGGGCTCGGCGGACCCGGCGGCGGGCGGTTTGGCACCGGCGGGGCCGGTCCCGGTGGTCGGCAGGCACCGCGACCGGCCCCGCCGCCTTTTCCCGGCCGCCCACCACCCTTCGGGCCCCGGTCCATGGCGTGCGTCGCGTCGCGGCGCCGGTACCGTGCATCGCGTCGCGGCGTGCACGGCGTCGTGGCGTCGGTACCGTCCGTGGCGTCCGTGAGCGGGTGGCCGGATCACGCGCATGGCCCGGGCGCTCCGGCCGCTGAACACCTGTGCTGTCGTAGCCGACAGGTACGGTTCGACCATGGACGCATCCGGAATCGGCTCCGCCGACGAGAACTTCAAGTCCACCGCACGCCAACTGCTGGCGAAGGAGGGCGCCGCGGGGGTTTCCCTGGACGCGGTCGCCCGTGACAGCGGCGTGCCCGTCGCCGATGTCGAGGCCCTCTTCCCCCACCGGGACGCCCTGTTGACCGCCCTGGTCATCGACGCCTACAACGAGTCGGGCGCCGCGATGGAGCGGGCCGACCAGGCCGCCAGGGACACCGGCGCGTCGGCGGGAGCGCGGCTCCTCGCGGTCACGCGCGCCCTGCGGCGGTGGTCCTTCGACAACACCGCCGAGTTCACGCTGATCTACGGCTCCCCCGTTCCCGGGTACCACGCCCCGCAGGACACGGTCCCGCCCGCCTCGCGCACCCCCGCCGTGCTGGCCGGCATCGTGCGGTCCGCACTGGAGGCCGGTGAACTCGCCCCGCCGCGGCGGGCGGTGCCGGGCCCGCCGCTGCTGCTGCCGGAGGCGGTGGAGCTGTTCGGCGGCGTGCCGGAGGCGCCGTTCTCGGACATCATCGAGCGCGGCATCGTCCTGTGGAGCAACTTGATCGGGCTGCTGGTGTTCCAGGTCTTCAGCCGCACCCACGACAGCGTCCGGGACGAGTCCGCGTTCTTCGACTACGCCATCGCCGTGGCGGCCGAGAGCATCGGGCTCGAGGTCCCCGCCGGCGAGACGACCGACTGACCGTCCGCCGCGTGCGGGTCACCCGCAGGGAACCAGGCCGTTGAACACCACCAGAACCCTCTGCTTCGTCATCGCGGCGCTCTCCTCGTACGCCGCGCTGTTCTACCGGCTGTGCCAAGTGCGGCGCAGTTGGCGGGAGAACGCCTACCGCGCCCTCGTCGTCACGCTGCTGTTCCAGTGCCTCACCTTCACGATGGGGGCCGTCGCCATGGGCGGCGGGAGCTTCCTGGGTGTCGGGAACCTCGCCATCCTGGTGATGCATCTGGCGGCCGTCGCCTTCTGCGTCAGCGCGCAGATCATCCTGTTGCGCTGGGCGACGCCCGAGGAGGAGGCCGCGCGGAAGTCCCGCCAATGGCTGGTCACCGGCGTCGTCCTGGACGTGGTGCTGGCGGCGCTCTTCTTCGTCGCCGACGGTCCGAACCGGCCTGCGTCGGACTTCGACACCGGCAGCGGCCGGCCGTTGATCCTCACGTACCTCCTGCTGTTCATCGTCTCGCAGGCGGTTCCGTGCGTCACCATCTTCCGTCAGTGCGGGCCGTACGCGCGCATGACCGACAACGCCTCGCTGCGGCAGGCCCTGCGCCTGCTCTCGGTCGCCGCGGTCGTCCTCTTCCTGTACTGCGCGGCGCGGACGGTCAACATCCTCACCGCCGCGGCCGGGGTCGACATCGGTGTGTGGAAGGTCGCCGCGTCCGTCTTCAGCGCCCTGGGCATCGTCATGCTCTCCCTCAGCCTCACCATGTCCTCCTGGTGGGCGTCGGTCATCGGCATGGTCGACTGGGCGCGCAGGTACCGTGCGTACCGGGCCCTCTATCCGCTGTGGCGGGACCTGTACGAGTCCTCGCCCGACATCGTCCTGGAGCCGCCCGGCGCCTCGGTGTCGGACCTCGACTACCGCCTGCACCGCCGGGTGGTGGAGATACGCGACGGCTGGCGCGACCTGCGCCCGTACATCGACCGCACGGCCGCCAACCCCGCCGGGGCGGATCCGGGGGGCGGCGAGGAGTGCCGTCAGGCGTACACCGAGGCGGCGCAGATCCGGCAGGCGCTGCACGCCAAGCGGGTCGGCACCATTCCCGCGGACAACGCCGACGCGGGCGACTTCGAGGACCGCGACACGGACAACTTCACCGCGGAGGTCGACTGGCTGACCAAGGTCGCCTCCGCCTACCGCAGGCTGGCCAGGAGCGGGAGTTGACGGTCCTCGGCCCCCAGGGCCCGGGGCCACGGCGCCCGGCCGGCGTCCTCGTGCGTGACTCGTACACGTCCCCACGGCGGTGACGCACCCCGCCCGGTCCCGACGTCCCCCGTCGGACCGGGCGGGCCTCCCCCGTCCCCGTGGGCGCCCCCGTCGTTCCACTCCACCCGCGGGTCTCCCCCTCGCACATGGCCGGCGGGACCGGACGGGCGGGTGCCCGCCCGGTCCTGGCCCGACCCATCCCCCGAGGGCCGGACCAGCCGAGATCACCGGCATCCGACTCGGCCACCCCCGTGAACCAAGTTAGCTGCCAGCTATCGGCGAGCTCCAACGTTGTCTGAGACGCGCTCAATTGTCAACTGGCGGCTAATCTGCGAAACTGACGATTAGCCAAGGGCTAATGCCGAGGAGGTGACGGGAGGGAGATCGCGAATGTCCGGGACTGATGACCGGCCCGTGCTGGCAGTGCGTCTGGACAACCTCTTCAAGACGGTTCGTCCCAAGGGCAGGCACTGGACCAACGCCGAGGTGGCCGAGGAGCTGAAGCAGGCCAACCCCGACCTCAGAGTCGGCGGTGTGTACCTGTCGCAGTTGCGGACCGGCAAGCGCTGCAACCCCTCACCCGACCTGCTGGCCGCCCTGGCGCGCTTCTTCGGGGTGTCGGTCGCCTACTTCTTCGACGACGACGTCGCCGAGTCCGTCCTGAGCCAGGTCGCCGCGATCGAGGCGCTGCGCCAGGCCGGGGTCCGCTCGGTGGCGATGCGGGCCGCCGGGATGAAGAAGGAGAACCTCCAGGCCATCACGGCCATCATGGACCAGTACCGGCAGATGCAGGGCCTCCCGCCCGTCACCGACCCCGCGGACCACGAGTGAGGGGCGGCAGGAAGGGGCGGTCGGCCGACCAGGACCGCCGCAACCGCCTCAAGAGGCTCCGGAAGGCCGGCGCGCAGCGGATCGCCGACCTGGACCTGCCGCGCGTCGCCGACGTGGCCGAGCTGTGCCGTCACCTGAGCGAGGTCCGGGGCCGCCCGATCACGCTGGTCCCGATGCAGATGCCCGCGTCGCACCCGTGCGGCATGTGGGTGGCCGCACGCGACGAGGACCTGATCTTCTACGACGCCAACACGACCAGCGCGCATCAGGAGCACATCATCTTGCACGAGCTGGGTCACATCATCTGCTGCCATCGCGGGGCCGGCTGGCTGGACGAGGCGAGTGCCCGCCTCCTCTTCCCCGACCTCGACCCCGACCTCGTACGCGACATGCTCCTGCGCGCGACCTACGACGACGTCCAGGAGCAGGAGGCGGAGATCATCGCCTACCTGCTCTCCCAGCGGGTCGGCAGCACCGAGGGACGGCACGCCCCGGCCCCGCCGGAGGCGGGCAAGAGCGCCACGCTCAGCCGGATAGAACGCACCCTCATCTGACGTGGCCCGCTCCTTGCGCGGTGGACGCCACCTCCTCGGCCAGCACGGAGACGGTCCGTCGGATGTCGTCCTCGCGGTGGTCGCTGGTGACGAAGAACCGCAGCCGCGAGAGCCCCTCCTCCACCGCCGGATGCAGGATCGGGTCGGCGATGACCCCGCGGTCGAACAGCCGGTCCGCGACGCGCAGCGTCCTGGCCGAGTCGCCGAGGAGGCACGGCACGATGGGAGTGCCGGCGCTGGAGCCCGTCGTCAGCCCGGCCGAGGCCGCCAGTCCGAGGAACAGCTCCGCGTTGCGCCGCAGCGTCCGCACCCGGTGCGGCTCGGCGAGGATCAGGTCCGTGGCGGCCAGCGCTGCGGCCGCGTTCGCCGGGGTCAGGCCCACGCTGTAGACGAAGCCGGGCAGCGTGTGGCGCAGCCAGCGCACCATCCGGGCCGAGCCGCCCAGGTATCCGCCGCAGCTGGCGAAGGCCTTGGAGAGGGTGCCCATCCACAGGTCGACGTCGGAGCGCTCGACGCCGTAGAACTCCCCCACGCCCCGGCCGGTCTCCCCCACGGTGCCGATGCTGTGGGCCTCGTCGACCATCAGCAGGGCACTGTGGCGCTTCTTCAGCGCGATCACGGCCGGCAGGTCGACCAGGTCACCGTCCATGCTGTACGCGCCCTCGACGGCGATCAGCACCCGCCGGAACCGGGACCGGTTGAGCCGAAGCAGGTGCTCCAGCCGGTCGGTGTCGTTGTGCGGGAACGGGCGCCGCGCCGCGCCGGACAGCGCGCAGCCCTGGAGGATGCTGTCGTGCGCGAGCGCGTCGTGCAGCACCAGGTCGTCCGGGCCGACGAGGTGCCCGATCGCGGTGACGTTGGTGGCGTGGCCGCTCACCAGCGCCAGGCAGTCGCCGACGCCGAGGAAGTCGGCGAGCGCCCGCTCCAGGCGTACCGTCAGGTCCCGTTCGCCGGACAGGGGCCGACTCGCGGAGACGGAGGTGCCGTACCGCTCCACCGCCCGGTGGGCGGCCTCGTTGACCGCCGGGTGGCCGGAGAGCCCCAGGTAGTTGTAGCTGCCGAAGGAGAGGTACGAGCGGTCGCCGACCACCGTCGTGTCGCGGATGGTGCCCTGGTGGACGCGGAAGTACGGGTAGGCCGCGCCGCCGGACGTGACGGCCTCCAGACGCTCCTCGAACTGCCGCACCTCGGGGAAGTCCTCGATGCGTCCGGTCCCGGCCTCCCCTGCCGGTGGGGCGGACAGGGCCGGTGGGGCCGGTGGCGGGAGCGGTGCGGCGGGGGCGGGCGGTTCGTCGCGGTGCGGATCGACCAGGGCGATCAGCCGCCCGATGGTGAGCCCGGGCGCGTACATCTCCTCGGTGCGGAAGCCCGGTACGCGCCTGCCGATACCGGCCTCCAGCTCGTGGAGCATCAGGGAGTCGAAGCCGAGGTCCTCGACGAGCGCCATCCGTTCGTCCAGGTCGGCGAGGGGGAAGACACCGATCCGCGACACCTCGCCGAGCACGACGGAAGCGCCGGACGGGCGGGGTGCGCGCTGCGCCGGTACGTGCGCGGGCGGGCGTTCGCGCGCGGGCTGCGGCACGTGCGCCGGCGGGGCCGGTACGGGGGCGTCCTCCGCCGCCTCGCGGGCCGACTCGTCCACCACCCAGTGGTGCCGGGGGGCGAGCGGGCTGGGCGGCAGGGTGCACGGGGGTACGCGTTCGGTCACGGGGCGGAGCCCCGCACCGCTGACCGCGCGCTCCGCGAGGCGGGTCAGCGCGGCCGTACGAGCCTCCGCGGTCAGTGCCCCGGGCTCCGGTACGGCGGCCTCCGGCGGCTCGCCGGGCGGCACCGTGCCGGCCATCCGTCCCGGGCCGAGCTCCCCGGTGCGGCCGGCCGCCACCTCCTCGGCCGCCGCCGTCAGCTTGGTCACGGCGTCGGAGGTGTCCTCCACCACCAGCGCGAGGCGTTCGGCGAGGGCGGCGCGGCGGGCGAGGGTGTCCGCCACCCGGGCGGCCGGCGGCCGGTCCGCGGCGATGGCCTCCGCCAGTTCCCGGGCGTGCCGGGCCAGTCCGGCGCGGTCGCGGGCGCTGAGGAGCAGGAGGTGCGGCCCGCCGTCCGCTACCGGGGAACGGGCCGGTGCCCGGGCGGGCTCCTCGACGACCAGGTGGACACCGGTGCCGCCGAAGCCGAAGGCGCTCACACCGGCGCGGCGCGGCAGGCCGGAGTCCGGCCAGGGCGTCGGCCCGGTGGGCACGGTCAGCCGCGCGGCGTCGAGCGCGGAGCGGTCGGCCAGGTCGAAGTCCGGTTGCGGCGGCACCACTCCCCGGTGCACGGCCAGAACGGTCTTGATGAGCCCGGCCACGCCCGCGGCGTTCAGCGAGTGCCCGACCACCGCCTTCACCGCCCCGAGGAGGGCCGGCGCCGCGTCCGCCTCCTCGCGCAGGTCGCGCAGGACTTCGGTCTCGACGGGGTCGCCGACCGTGGTCCCGGTGCCGTGCGCCTCCAGGTAGCCCACCGTGCCGGGGCTCAGGCCCGCGTCGCGGTAGGCGCGGCGCAGGGCGCGCAGCTGACCGGCGGCCTGGGGGTGCATCCCGCCGTGCACGGTCCCGTCGTTGGCCGTGCCGACGCCGCGGATCACCGCGTACACCCGGTCGCCGGCGGCCAGCGCGTCGGACAGGGGTCGCAGGACCAGCACTCCGGCGCCCTCCCCGAGGACGAACCCGTCGGCCTCCGCGCCGAACGGCAGGCATCTGCCGCTGCGCGAGATGGCGCCGATCCGGCACAGTCCCACCAGCAGGTCCGGGGTGAGCTGGAGCTGGGCGCCGCCCGCGAGGGCGATGCGGCACCGGCCCGCCCGCAGGGCGAACACGGCGTTGGCCACGGCCATCAGCCCGCCGGAGCACGCCGAGTCGAGGGCGTAGCTCTCGCCGTGCAGGTCGAAGACCGAACTGATGGTGTTGGGGCCCATGTTGAGCAGGAGCCCGGCCGCCGACGAGCCGTGCAGTCCGTCCACGGCGCGCGCCGTTTCACGCCACCGCGGGTCGGCCACCCGTGCCCCGAACTCGCCGCCGGCCAGCTGGCGCATGCGGATCTGCAGGGTGCTGATCTCGCGGTAGCCGCTCTCGGTGAGCGACGTGATCACCGAGGTCTCCTCGCGGTCGAAGCCCTCGGCCTCCCAGCCCGCGTCCTGGATCGCCTCGCGGGCGAGGTCGATGAGCAGCCGGCCCTGCGGGTCCATCGCGGCGGCCCGCCGCGGCGGGATGTTGTAGTGCGCCGCGTCGAAATGGCCCACGTCCGGCAGCAGCGCCATGGTGTTCGTGTAGACGGAGGACGGGTCGCGGAAGTTGTCGCTGAGGAAGGCGGCGCTGCGCCAGCGCGAGTCCGGGACGGCGGAGAACTGGGCGCGCGGGGACATCAGCAGGCGCCAGTACTGGTTCAGGTCGCGCGCCCCGGGGAACCGGCAGGCCATTCCCACGATCGCGATGTCGTCACGCCGTGCCGCGCCGGTGTCCTCGAGGATGTCGCCGGTCACCGTCATCGCCGTGACCCGGTGGCCGCCAGTCGTTCCCGCCACCAGTCGACCGTCGCGCCGATCTGTTCGTCGACGGGGGTGGCGCGGACCGCGAACGCGGATGTGTAGGCGCTCGAGTCGACGACGAAGGGGCGGTCGAACTGGTAGCGCACCTCCTTGAGTTCGCGTACCAGCGGGGACAGGAGGGACGCGATGCCCAGCACGGCCGGTGGCATCGCGCGGACCGCGACCGGCGCGGTCCCGGCGCGGGCCGCGAGGCGGTCGACCATGGCCCGGGTGGAGAGGGCGGGCGCCGTGGGCGCGTGCCAGGCGCGTCCCCAGGCCCGTTCCTCGGCGGCGACCTCAACCAGTGCCCTGGCGACGTCGGGGAGGTAGGTCCAGCTGTGCGGGGCGTCCGGGTTCCCGAGGGTGGTGACCGGCTTGCCGCGCAGCAGCCGGGGCATGACCCGGGCGGCCAGGTGTCCGCCGTCGGTCACGCCGGGTCCGAAGAAGTCCGAGGCCCTTACCTCGACCGCCTTGATACGGCCCTGTTCGTGCCGTGCCCGCGCCTGCTCCCACAGGCCGGCGCGCACCCGCCCCTTGGGGCCGGTCGCCGCGAGCGGCAGGTCCTCGGTCAGCGGGCGGTCCACCGGGCCGTAGCCGTAGAGGTTGCCCAGCATGACGAGAACGGCCCCGGTCGCCTCGGCCGCCTCGAAGACGGCCGAGGCCAGCGGTGGCCATTCGCTCACCCAGCGGTGGTAGGGCGGCGCGGCGCAGCTGTATATCGCGGACGCGCCCTCGGCGGCGTCGATCAGTGGTCCGCTGTTCCTCGCGTCCAGCGCGAGGTGCTCGATGCCCGGCTCCGGGCCGCGGCCCGAGCGGGTGATGACGCGTACGGAGTGGCCCTGTGCTGCCAGCAGCCGCGCGGTGGCCGCGCCGGCGGGCCCGAAACCTATGACGACATGAAGGTTCACCCCCGCACACTAACCCGGCCACGCACCCCGGACGTCGGGGACGCCCCCTCCCGGCGTTGCGGTCGCACCGACGGGCGCCTTCGACTAACGGCCGTTCGCCGTAAGGGACTTACCGCCGCCCGGTGGAAGCGCGGCGGCCGTACCGCCCTCAGCGAGCCGGGCCGCGTGGTGGGCTTCGCCGGCCGCGTCGACGGGCTGTACCCGGGGCCGTGCAAGGGGCGCGGGGAACCCGTTGTTCCGTCGGGTTCAGGGGCGGCCCCTGACGATCATCCGCCCTCCCCCTGCCGTTCCGGCTGTCCGGGGGTCCGGTACACCGGAACCACCGTGCGGCAGAAGTGGCTTGAGTGTGTGCGACGGGGGCGCGGGGTAGTGCGAAAGATCTCGACATGGTCACAAGCCGAACGATCTCCGCCCCAGCCCTAAGGTGTGCCTTACCTAAGTTGTATGGTGGCGCGGTCGGACCGGCAACGGGGGAAGGAACGTGGTGTCCATGGGCGATGTCCGCCTGGTGGCGAAGGACCTCGATGTCGGGCACGGCGGCCGCCCCGTGCTGAAGCGGGTGGACCTGTCCCTCAGGGCCGGGGCGATCACCGTGCTCGTCGGGCCCAACGGCTGCGGGAAGTCCACCCTGTTGCGCACCGTGGCGGGCCTCCTGCCGCCGGTCGCGGGAGAGGTGCGCGTCGACGGCACGCCCCTCGGGTCGTTCGCCCGCCGCACGCTGTCCCAGCGCCTGGCGTTCCTGCCGCAGACCTCGCAGGCCCCCGCCGGGGTGACCGTCCGCGAGCTGGTACGGCACGGCCGGTACGCCCACCGCGGCGCGCTCGCCCGGCACACCGGCGAGGACACCGAGGCGATCGACTGGGCGCTGGAGGTCACGGACGCGGCTCCCCTCGTCGAGCGGCGCCTCGACGAACTGTCCGGCGGCGAGCGCCAGCGCGCCTGGCTCGCCATGGTGCTGGCGCAGCGCGCCGGGGTGCTCCTGCTGGACGAGCCCACCACGTACCTCGACATGCGCCACCAGTTCGAGGTGCTCGACGTCGTGCGGCGCCTGGCACGGGAGCACGACATCGCCGTCGGCGTGGTCCTGCACGACCTGATGCAGGCCGCGGCCTACGCCGACGACGTCGTGGTCGTCGCGGACGGCGGGATCGCCGCCGCGGGTACGGCCGACGACGTCCTCACCCCGGACGTCATCGAGCGGGCCTTCGGGCTGCGCGTGAACGTCGTACGGGATCCGGCCACGGGTCATCTCGCCTGCTTCCCCCAGCGGTCCCAGGCTCCCGCCGCGCCCTGAACCCGAGGGCCCACGGCGGTCCGCCCGCACCACCAGCGAACAAGGAGAGATTCACCATGCGAAAAATGCTGCGCGCCCTCGCGGCCGGCGGAACCGCTGTGGCCCTGGTACTGACCGCCACTGGCTGCGGGTCCGGCACGGTGGGCGAGACGGCGGACGGCGGGACCGGCGGGGACAAGGCCGCGAACGGGAAGATCACCGTCGACACCGCCCAGGGCAAGGTCGCCCTGGACAAGCCGGCGGCCAAGGTCGTGGCGCTGGAGTGGACGTACACCGAGGAACTGGTCGCGCTCGGCGTCACCCCGGTGGGCAACGCCGACAACAAGGGCTACGGCACCTGGATCACCGCCGAGGGCGCGGACCTGCCGGACAAGGTGACCGACGTGGGCGACCGCAACGAGCCCAGCCTGGAGAAGATCCGCGCCCTCCAGCCGGACCTCATCGTGATCGACAACGACCGGTCGAAGGCCAACCTGAAGCAGCTGCAGGCCATCGCTCCGGTGCTGTCCTTCACCTACACCACCAAGCCGCAGCTGGCGACGATGAAGAAGAACTTCGGCGAGCTGGCGAAGGCGGTCGGCAAGGAGGACAAGGCCGCCGAGGTGGCCGGGCGGATCGACGCCAAGGCCGCCGAGCTGAAGGGCCGGCTGGACAAGGCGGGCAAGAGCGGCCTGAAGTACGCGCTCGCGCAGGGCTTCACCGCCAACGGCGCCGCCTCGATCCGTATGCTCACCGACGACGCGATCGCCCCGCAGGTGCTGGGCCTGGCCGGGCTGAAGAACGGCTGGAAGGGCCAGTCCGACGCCTGGGGCATGACCACGGTCGGCGTCGAGGGCCTGACCAAGGTCGAGAAGGACGCGACCTTCCTGTACGTCGCCGCCGCCGCCGACAACCCGTTCACCGGCGACCTCGCCGGCAACGCGGTGTGGAAGGGCCTGGAGTTCGTCAAGACGGACAAGGCCCTGGCGCTCGACCCGGGCACCTGGCTCTTCGGCGGTCCGCTGTCGGCGATGCACATCCTCGACGAGACCGGCAAGGCTCTGAAGGTCTGATGACTCCGGAAGGACTGACGACGGCCGCACCCGCCGCCCGTCTGCCCGGCCGCCGCCCACGGGCCGTGCTCGTGGGCGGCGGCCTGTCCCTCGCCCTGTGTCTGGTCGGCGTGGTCCACCTCGGTCTCGGGGTGTCCGGCGTCGGCATCGGCGACATCCTGGAGCTGCTCCTCGGCCACGGCGACGCCCGTACCGAGGACGTGCTGCTCGGCAGCCGCCTGCCGCGCACGCTGACCGGGCTGGTCGTCGGCGTCGCGCTCGGCGTCTCGGGCGTGCTCGTCCAGGGCGCGACCCGCAACCCGCTGGCGGCGCCCGACACCCTGGGCGTGAACGCCGGGGCGTACTTCGCCGTGGTGCTGGTGGCCTTCACCGGGATCAGCCTCGGCCCGGTCCCGGCCGGCGGCGCCGCGTTCCTCGGCGGGCTGGTCGCGGTCGCGGTGGTGTACCTGCTCAGCCGCAGCGGTGTGATGACGCCCGGCCGGGTGCTGCTCGCCGGTGCGACCGTGGCGCTGGCCGGCACCGCGGGCGCCGAGTTCCTCCAGATGCTCGATGTGCAGGCGACCCGGGGACTGTTCTTCTGGGGCAACGGCACCCTGATGCAGTCGGGTCTGGAGCGGCCCCTGACGCTCGGCGCGGTCGTAGCCGCCGGCGCGCTGCTCGCCCCGCTGCTGGCGCGGCCGCTGGACCTGCTGGCGCTGGGGGACGAGACGGCCGAGGCCATGGGCGTACGGGTGGAACGGGTGCGCCCCGCCGCCTTCCTGGTCGCCGTGCTGCTGTCGGCGGCGGCCGTGTCGCTCGCCGGCCCGATCGGCTTCGTCGGGCTGATCGGACCGGTGGTCGTGCGGCAGCTGGGGATCCGCACGCACGCGCTGCTCATCCCGATGGCGGCGCTGCTGGCGTCCACGCTGGTCCTCGGCGCCGACGCGGCCGCCCAGCTGATCGTGACGCCGTCCGCCACGCAGCCGGCGGAGATCCCGGTCGGTGTGGTGACGGCGCTGATCGGCGGGCCCGTGTTCATGGCGCTGGCCCGCCGGGTGAGCACGGGGGACGCCGACACGGGCGCCGCGGTGGTGGTGTCCGGCCGGCGGCGCGCCCCGGCGTTCGCGGTGGTGCTGGGCGGCGGGCTGGTGGCGCTGGCCGTCGCGATCGCCGTCTCGCTGCGGGTGGGCGATGTGGAGATCACCTGGAGCGGGCTCGTCACGGCGCTGTTCGGTTCCGGGGAGCAGATCACCGAAGCGGTGGTGGACTACCGGCTCCCCCGCATCCTGGTGGCCGCGCTGGCCGGGGCGTGCCTGGCGGTGGCCGGGGCGGCGGTGCAGGCGGTCGTGCGCAACCCGCTGGCCGAGCCGGGGCTCGTGGGGGTGACCGGCGGGGCGTCGCTCGGCGCGATCGCGGTCATCGTCGCCGTGCCGTCGGCGCCGCTGGTGGCCCTGCCGGCCGCGGCGGGCATCGGCGGCGTCGCGATGCTCGCCCTGGTGGTGCTGGTCGCACGCGGGAACGCCAAGGACGGGCGGACCGGGCTGGACCCGACCCGGGTGGTGCTGGTGGGCCTGGGTGCCGCCGCCACCTCGATGGCGCTGGTCAACATCATGGTGGTCAGCGTGCAGATGAACGTCTCGTCCGCGCTCGGCTGGCTCGCGGGTAGTACGTACGCCCGGGACTTCTCCGCGCTCGGCTGGCTCGCGCTGCCGGCGCTGGTCGCGGTGGTGCTGGTGATCGTGGCCCGGCCGGTGAACCTGCTGTCGCTCGGTGACGAACTGCCGCGCGCCCTCGGGCTGGAGCTGGGCCGCGCCCGGCTGCTGGTGCTCGGCGCGGGCGCGGTGCTGGCGGCGGGTACGGCGGCGGCGGTGGGCGCGGTCGGCTTCGTCGGGCTGGTCGCCCCGCATCTGGCCCGGCGGATCGTCGGCAACGACACGGCCCGGATGGTGCCGACGGCCGCCGTCCTGGGGGCGGTGCTGGTGGTGTCGTCGGACGCCCTGGGGCGCTGGCTGCTGGCCCCGACGGAGATCCCGGTTGGCATCGTCACGGCGCTGGTCGGCGCCCCGTACCTGGTGTGGCTGCTGCGGCGGCTTTGACCGGCGGGGTTCAGGAGGTCTGAGCGATACGGGACCGGGGGCGCTCGGCGGTACCCCCGGCGGCCGCCGCCCCGGCCCGGAGCGTCCGGGCGGCCAGGACGCCGAGCAGGCAGACGAACGCGGAGGCGAGGCACACGGCGGTGAACGCACCGGAGAAGGCCGTGCGGGCGAGTGGCTGGAGCGCGGGGTCGAGCAGGTCGAGCCGCCCGGTCTCGACGGCCTCGCGCACCGGTCCGGTGACGCCCGGGGCGGTCGCGAGCCCGTCGCTCAGCCGGGCGGAGAAGACCGCGCCGAAGACCGCGACGCCGGTCGCCGTGCCGAGCGGGTAGCAGGCGTTGGTCAGCCCGGAGGCCATCCCCGCCCGGTCCGCGGGTGCGGCGCCGACCGCGATGCCCATGAGCGGCGGGAAGATGACGGCCCCTCCGATGCCGAGGAGCACCAGCGCGACCACGGTGACGGCCCGGCCGGCGTCACCGAGGCCGGTCCCGGCGGCTGCCAGCCCGGTCAGCCCCAGCCCTTGGGCGGCGAAGCCGGCGGCGACCAGCAGGTCGGGCGGGAACGCCCGTTGCAGCCGGGCGACGAAGAGCCCGGTGACCAGCAGGCTGCCGGTGAGCGGCAGGAGGTGCAGCCCGACTTCGAGCGGGGAGTACGCGTGGGTGCTCTGGAGCCACAGGGTGACGAAGGCCAGCACGCCGAGGCTGGTCAGCCTGGCCAGGAAGCCGAGCACGGCGGCGCCGGAGAACGCCCGGACCTTCAGGAGGGTCAGGTCGAGCAGGCCGTCGCCGCGCCGCTGGCTGGCGACGAGGGCGATGGCGAGGAGGACGCCGACGGCCGCCGAGAGCAGCACCCGCGGCGCCGCCCAGCCGGAATCGGGGCCGGAGACCAGGGGGTAGTGGAGCGCCAGGAGCGCGCCGACGCCGAGGGCCGCGCCGGTCGGGTCCAGCCGGCGCCGGGCGTCCCGCGGCGCCACCGACTCGGGCATCCGGGTGAGCGCGCCGGCCACGACCAGGATGCCGATGGGCACGTTGACCAGGAAGATCCAGCGCCATCCGAGCACCTGGACGAACAGGCCGCCGACGATGGGGCCGAGGGCGCCCGCCGCGGAGGCGATGGCGGCGAAGGCGGCTATCGCGGCCTGGCGGCGGGCGCCTTCGTACGCGGCGGCCAGCAGCGCCAGGGTCGGGGCGAACACCAGCGCGCCGCCCAGTCCTTGGGCGGCGCGGGCGGCGATGAGAGTGCCGGCGTCCGGTGCAAGGCCGCACCCGGCCGACGCGAGGGTGAACAGCGCCATGCCGGCGGTGAACACGGTGCGGCGTCCTACCCGGTCGGAGAGGGCGCCGGCGGTCAGGAGCAGCGCGCCGAACGCCAGCGAGTAGGCCGAAACGGTCCACTGCACCCTGCCGAGTCCCGCTTCGACATCCCGGGCGATGTCGGACAGGGCGACGTTCACCACGGTCACGTCCAGGGTCATCATCACGCCACCGGCGCTGACCAGGGCGAAGGTCCAGCGCGGGGTACGACGGCGGGAGGGCACCGCTGATCACCTCCAGGAAATGGGGTTTCTTGACCCCGATCGGCACCTCGTGACTGACGAGGCGTCAGTCGTCAACTGGGGCTTCATGGCCGAAAGTTGACCTTGCCCATTAGGTAAGCCTAACCTAATCTAACTCCGCTTGGACGTCCAGGCGTTCGAGCGCAATGATCCGGACAGACATCGGAGCCGCCAGATGCCCACCCCCGCCGACCATCCCGTGCCCGCGCTGCCGGACGTCACCCCCGCGGCATGGCGGGAGGCCAACCGACGGCTTCTCGCCAAAGCGCTGGGCGAGTGGTGTTTCGAGGACATGCTCAAGGCGGTCGAGACCGGAGACGGCGGCCACCGCGTCGACCTCGACAGCGGCACCACGTACGCCTTCACGGCCACGCCCGGCGCGTTCGGCTGGCTGCGCGTCGACCCCGCGTCGATCACCCGCACCGCCACCAGCATGCTCGGGAACTCTATAGCCCAGCCGGCCTGGGACGCGCAGGAGTTCCTGATCGAGGCGGCGTCGACGATCGGCAGCGACCCGTCGACCATCGCCACGTACCTCACCGAACTCTCCGCCACGCTGGCCGTCGACGCCGCCCGCCTCACCCACGGCGGCGAGACCGTGGCCGAGATGCGCGCCCTGGACCACACCGAGCTGGAGTGCCGCATGACCGGGCACAACCTCCTCGTGGCCAACAAGGGGCGCATCGGCTTCTCCGCCACCGACGTACGCCGGTACGCCCCCGAGTCCGCGCAGACCCTGACACTCCTCTGGGTGGCCGTCCACCGCGGCCTGGCCGAGTTCCGCGGCACCTCCGAACTGTCCGAAAAGCAGGTGCTGGCACGGGAGCTGGACGAGGAGACCCGCCAGAGGTTCACCGCCGTCCTCCAGGATGCCGGGGTCGACCCCGAGGGCTACGTCTGGCTGCCCGTCCACCCCTGGCAGTGGGACCACGCCGTCCAGATCCTGCACGCCGCCGACGTGGCGCAGCGCCGCATCATCCCGCTGGGCGAGAGCCCCGACGCGTACCTGCCCGGACAGTCCATCCGGACCATGGCCAACGTCACCACCCCCGAGCGGTACGACGTCAAACTCCCCCTGAAGATCCTCAACACCCTCGTCTGGCGCGGCATCCCGCCGCACTGCACCATGGGCGCGCCCGTCGTCACCCAGTGGCTGCGCGGCCTCGTGGAGCGCGACGCGTTCCTGACCGAGGAGTGCCGCACCGTGTTCCTCGGCGAGGTCGCCTCGGTGACCGTCCGGCACCCCTACCTGACCAAGCTCGACGACGCGCCCTACCAGCACCTGGAGACCCTCGGCTGCATCTGGCGCGACTCGGTGTCGGCGCGCAGGGAGCCCGGCGAACGGGTGCGCACCTTCGCCTCCCTGCTGCACGTCGACAGCGCGGGCGACGCGTTCGTCGCCGAACTCGTCCGCGCCTCCGGACTCGACCCGCGGGAGTGGCTGCGGCGCCTGTTCGACACCCTCCTCGTCCCGATCATGCACGTGCTGTACCGGTACGGCGTCACCTTCAACCCGCACGGGCAGAACACGCTGATCGGGTACGACGAGAACGACGTGCCGGCCCGCCTGTACCTGAAGGACTTCGTGGACGACGTGTGCGTGTCGTTCACCGACGTGCCCGAGCGCGGTCCCGAGCCGGACGGGCACGACCACGTACTGCCCCGCAAACACCCGTCGATCATCAAGCAGCACGTCGTCGACCAGATCTTCGTCGGCCACTTCCGCTACCTCGCGCCGCTCTGCGCCGACCAGCTCGGCGTACCGGAGAAGACGTTCTGGCGACTGGTCCGGCAGACGATCCTCGACTTCCAGCGGCGGTTCCCGGAACTGTCCGGGCGGTTCGCGGAGTACGACCTGCTCACCCCCGAGATCCCCCGCTACGGCCTCAACCGCGACCGGATCGTGGTCACCCGGTACACCGACCGCGCACTGCGGCACGCGCTGTACCCGAACGGCACGCACCCCAACCCGCTGGCCGAGCACTGAGGAGACCGGGCGTGACACCGCTGACCGGGACACGGCCCCCGCTGTCCCCCTTCCCGCCGGCCCTGCTGGCCGGCTCCCACGAGGGGCTCGCCGAGGTCCTCGCCACGCTCGCCGAGGCGGTCGACACCGCGTCGGCCGCGCGCAGACCCGCCGGCCCCGTCCCGGCGGGCACCCCCGCCGAGGTCCTCGCCGCCGCCTCGCGCGCGCTGGGGCCCGACGAGCTGCCCGCCGAGGGGCTCGGCCCCAAGGCCGCGCTCCAGCTGCTGACGACCCTGCTGGTCGAGGGCGGCATCGACCTGTCCCACCCCCGCGCAGCCGCCCACCTCCAGCCGCCGCCGCTGGCGGTCGCCGTCGCCGCCGACACCCTGGTGAGCGCCCACAACGCCTCCCTGGACACCTACGACTCCGGGGCCTCCGCCCTCGCCGTGGAGCGCTGGCTCATCGGCGTACTGATCCGGCTGGCCGGCCTGGGCGAGCGCGCCGACGGCGTCCTCACGCCCGGCGGGTCGCTGTCCAACCTGATGGGCCTGCTGCTGGCCCGCGACGCCGCCGCGCTGCGGCGGGGCGTCGACGCCCGGGAGCAGGGGGTCGCGGCGCTGCCCCGGCCGGTGGTGTTCTGCTCCGAGCTGGCCCACTTCTCCACCCACCGCGCCTGCGCCGCCCTCGGGCTGGGCGAGTCCGCCGTACACCCGGTGCCCGTCGACGAGCGCCGCCGCATGCGGCCGGACGCGCTGGCCGCCGCCCTCGACGCGCTCGGCCCGGACCGGACGCCCGTCGCGGTGGTCGCCACCGCCGGGACCACGGACTTCGGCTCGATCGACCCGCTGCCGGAGATCGCCGAGATCGCGGCCGGGCACGGCATGTGGCTGCACGTCGACGCCGCGTACGGGTTCGGCGCGCTGTTCTCGCAGCGGCTGGCCACCCGCCTGGCCGGCCTCGAGCTGGCCGACTCGGTCACACTGGACCTCCACAAGATCGGCTGGCAGCCCGCCGCCACCAGTGTGCTGCTGGTCTCCGACACGACCGCGTTCACCTCGCTGGACCGCGAGGTCGCCTACCTCAACCCGGTGGACGACGCCGAGGCCGGATACGACGGGCTCCTCGGCCGCAGCCTCCAGACCACGCGCCGCCCCGACGCGGTGAAGGCCGCCGCCACGCTGCTGGCGTACGGCCGCGCCGGCCTGGGCCGCATGGTCGACGCGTGCCACGACCTCGCCCGCCACGCCGAGCGGCGCATCGCCGCCGAACCGGGGCTCGAACTGGTCGCCCCGGCCGAGCTGACCACGGTGCTGTTCCGCTACCGCACCGCGGACCCGGCCGCCTCCGACGAGCTGAACGGCGCCGTGCGCCGCCTGCTGCTGGAGTCCGGCACCGCCCTCATCGGGCGCACCGAGGCGAGGACGGGCGGACCGGGCTCGCCCAAGCGGGTGTGCCTGAAGTTCACCCTGCTCAACCCCACCGCCACCACCGACGACATCGACGGTCTCGTGGACACCGTCCTCGACGCCGGCCGCACCTGTGAACGACTCATCGAGGAGGGCGCCGCATGAGCATCACCACCACGGCGGCAACCACCACCCGCCAGGACCCGTTGCACGCGCCGGACGCGCGGGGCGCCGCCGAGCACGCCCACATCGAGGCGCTGCTGCGGTGCTGGCTGCGGGAGACCGGCACGCCGGTCGCGCCCGGCCCGCTCCGGGTGGAACTGCCCACGACCGGGCTGGCCCTCGTCACCGAGGTGACGCACTGCTCCCCCACCGGCTGGCACCGGTTCGCCCCCGCCCGTCTGGAGGGCCCCGGCGGGCCGCTCGGCCCGGCCGCCGACCCGGTGACTGCGGTCGCGCTGCTGGCCACCGAGGCGGCCGTGCGCGGCGGCGGCCGCCCCGGCGGCGTCCCGGCCGGGGAGGTCGCCGACCTCGTGGAGCGCACCGCCGAGTCCGTACGCCGGGTCGCGACGTTCATCTCCGAGCGACGGGCCCGGCCGGAGCCGCCGCCCGGTGTGGACGGCTTCCTGGACGCGGAACAGGGCTTGCTGCTGGGCCACTTGAACCACCCGGCGCCCAAGAGCCGGGACGGCATCTCGGACCGGGACGCCGCCGCCTTCTCGCCCGAGCTGCGCGGCTCGTTCCGGCTGCACTGGTTCGCCGCCGACGAGTCGGTCGTCTCCCACGACGCGGTCGCGGGAGCGCCCTCGCTGGCGGGCCGCGACACCGTGGCCCTCCTCGCCGATCTGGCCGGGCGGCGCCCGGACGACGGGCGGGTACTGGTGCCCGCCCACCCCTGGCAGGCCCGGGACCTGCTGCACCGGCCCCGGATCAGGGCGCTGGTCGCCTCGGGCGCGCTGAAGCCGCTCGGTGAGCTGGGGCCCGAGTGGTGGCCCACCTCCAGCGTGCGGACGGTGTACCGGCCGGACGCCGAGGTGATGCTGAAGCTCTCGCTCGGGCTGCGGCTGACCAACTCCCGCCGCGAGTCCACCCGTACGGAGCTGCGCCGCGGCCTGGAGATCAACCGGCTCCTGGACGCCGGGTACGCCGAGAGCACCCTCCTCGCGCACCCCGGCTTCGCCATCACCCGCGATCCCGCCTGGCTCGCGGTGGACGAGCCGGGCCGCCCCGGAGGGCCGGACGTGACCGGCCTCGACGTGGCCGTGCGCGAGGTCCCGGACGGCATCGCCGACCTGCGCTGCCTGGTGGGCCTGGTCGCCCCGCGCCCCGGTCTGGGCCGCAGCCCGCTGGGTGAACTGGTCGCCGCGCTCGGGCCCGGGGCGGCCGAGCGGTGGACGGCCGACTACACCGACAAGGTGCTGGTGCCGATGCTGCACCTGTACGCCGCGACCGGCATCGGCCTGGAGGCGCACCAGCAGAACACCCTGGTCCGGCTGGACGCGGCGGGCCGGGTCACCGGCTCGGTCTTCCGCGACAACCAGGGCTACTACCTGGCGGCGTCGCACCTGCCGGGGCTGCTGAAGCGACTCGGGTCGGACTCGTCGACGCTCGCGGTGGTCGACGACGCCCTCGTCGACGACCGGCTCTCGTACTACCTGCTGCGCAACCAGGCGCTGTCGGTCGTCGGCTGCCTCGCCGTCGACGGCCTGGCGGACGAGCGGGACCTGCTCGCCGTGCTCGCCGGCCGGCTCCGGGCCGCGCTGCCCGCGCTCGCCGCCGCCGGGCCGGACGGCGACCGGCTGGCGCGCCGCTGGCTGGAGGCCGCCACCCTGCCGTGCAAGGGCAATCTGCTGACCCGGCTGCACGGCATCGACGAGGTCCTCGCCCCCCTCGACGCCCAGTCCGTCTACCTCGACGCCCCCAACCCCCTCAAGGAGGCCACCGCATGACCTCGGCACAGTCGGCCGCGTCCACCGTCCCGGGCCCGCCGCTGCCCTTACTGCGCGCCCCCTGGTCGGCCCGGCCGGCCCGGGCCGAGGGTGCCGACCTGGACCTGGTGCACGGCTGGATGCAGTCGGCGCACATCGACGCCTTCTGGCACCAGGCGTGGCCGCGCGAGCGCTGGTACGAGGAGATCGCCGGGCACCTCGCGGGCGACGCGATCCTGCCGGTGCTGGTCGACCTGGACGGCCGGCCGTTCGCGTACATCGAGGTCTACCGGGTGGTGCGGGACCGGCTCGCCGGCCACTACGCCGAGCTGCCCCACGACCTGGGCGTCCACATCGCCATCGGCGAGGAGAGCCGGACCGGCCAGGGGCTGGGTCGAGCCCTGCTGCGGGACCTGGCGGAGGGCCTGCTGGCCGCCGACCCCGATTGCGCCCGGGTGGTCGCCGAACCCGACGTGACCAACGCGCCCTCGCTGAGGGCGTTCGAGGCGGCGGGCTTCCGCCCCGCCGGAAAGATCTCCTTCCCCGACAAGACCGCCGCCCTGATGGTCCGTCCGCGCCGCGAGAAGGACATGCCCCGATGACCGGAACCGTCCCGACCGGTGACCACGACGTGGTGGCCATCGGCTGCGGCCCCTTCAACCTGGGCCTCGCCGCGCTGGCCTCCACCGTCGACGACGTCGACCTGGTCGTCCTGGAGGAGCGGCCCGAACTCACCTGGCACCGGGGGATGATGTTCGGCGACGCGTCGATGCAGGTGAACTTCCTCGCCGACCTCGTCACCCTCGTCGCCCCCTGGCACCCCCTGTCGTTCCTCGCCTACCTGCACGACATGGACCGGCTGTACACGTTCACCGTGCGGGAGAACTTCTTCCCCTCGCGCCGCGAGTACGAGGACTACCTGCGCTGGGCGGCGGCGAGACTGCCCTCCGTCCGCTTCTCGCACCAGGCGGAGGAGGTGCGGTGGGACGCGGCGGAGCAGCGGTTCACCGTGGACGTGGTACGCGGTGACGGCACCCGGCTGCGGATGCGCGCCCGCGACCTCGTGCTGGGCATCGGTACCGCTCCGCACGTCCCGGACGCGCTGGCGGAGCTGCCCGGGTCGATGCTGCTGCACACCTCCGACTACCTGTACCGGGCGGCCGACGTGGCGGCGGCGGGGAAGGTCACGGTCGTCGGCTCCGGTCAGTCGGGCGCCGAGGTGGTGGTGGACCTGCTCGGGCGGAACGTGGCGGGCGGGCCGGCGGTGAGCTGGCTGACCCGCACCTCGTCGTTCGCGCCGCTCGACTACACCAAGATGAACCTGGAGCTGACGACCCCGGCGTACATGCGGTACTTCCACTCCCTGCCGCAGGACGTGCGCGACCGGCTGGTGAAGGAGCAGTGGCAGTTCTACAAGGGCGTCTCCACCGACACCCTGGAGGAGATCCACGAGCTGCTCTACCGGCGCCAGCTGGAGCACGGGCTCGCCGAGGTGGAGCTGCGCTTCGGCATCACGGTGGAGTCGGCGGCCGTCGACGGGGAGTCGGGCGGCGCGGTGCTGACGTGCCGTCACCGGGACACGGGCGAGACCTTCGCGCACACCACCGGCCTGGTGGTGGCCGCCACGGGCTACCGCGACCGGACGCCCGCCTTCCTCGCTCCGGTGGACGACCTGCTGCTGCGGGACGACCGCGGCCGCCCGCGCGTCCGGGCCGACCACTCGGTCGAGCTCGCCGACGGCGTCACCGGCCGCGTCTTCGTGGCCAACGCCGAGATCCACAGCCACGGCGTCTCGGCCCCGAACCTGGACATCGGGGCCGTGCGCAACGCCACGATCCTGAACGCGGTCACCGGGCGGGAGGCCTACCGGCTGCCGAAACGGAGCGCGTTCACCAGCTTCGACGTACCGAGGGCGGTGTCGTGAGCCGGGCCCGCCGGACCGCCCTCCGGTCCGGCGGGCTCCTTGTTAAGATCATCACCGCACCGGCACCGACGAGGGAGGTTGATGAATATGGCCCGCCACACGCCTCATCAGCATGCCCACCTCCGGGTCGCCGCGCGTCGCTAGCCGGCGGAGGCGCGACCCGGTCCTTCCCCACGACCAGGAGTGTCGCGTGTCCTCTCTTTCCACCACCGATCTGTTCACCGACCGCCTCGTGCTGCGGCCGTGGTCCTCCGAGGACCTCGGCGCCGTGCTCGGCGGCACCCGCCTCCCCCACTGGGCGGAGGACTTCCCCGCCGAGGGCGACCGCGTCATCGCGGGCTTCGTCGGCGAGCACCCCGAAAGCCTCGGCGCCCACGGCCAGCGCCTGATCGCCGAGCGGGACGGCGGCCTCGTCGTCGGCTCCATCGGCCTGTTCTGGCCGCCGTCCGACGGCGTGCTGGAGGTGGGGTACGGCGTCGTCGCCTCCCGCCGCGGCCGGGGCTACGCCTCCGAGGCCACCCGGGCGATGGCGGCGCACGGTCTGACCGCTCCGGGCGTGCACACGGTGTGCGCGACGGTGGAGCTGTCGAACCCCGCCTCGGTCCGGGTCCTGGAGAAGGCGGGGCTGGAGCGCTGGAGCGAGGACGGGACGACGGCCCGATTCCGCGTCAGGGCCGCCACTTCCACTCGGTGATCTCGGCCGGGTCGACCCCGGTGCGGCGCAGCTCCGCGCGCAGCCGGTCCCGGCGGTGGGCGTAGGCGGCCGCGAGGTCGCCGGTGACCGTCGGCCGGCCGCGCAGGTGGCCGAGCGCGGTGATGGCGAGGTCGTGCCGCGAGACGCCGTTGCTGACGAGGAGGTCGTACGGCGTGGTCGTGGTGCCCTCCTCGGCGTACCCCCGGACGTGGAAGCGGTCCGGGCGGGGCCGGCCGTGCAGCAGCTGGTGCACGGCCGCCGGGTAGCCGTGGAAGTCGAACACCACGGGGGTGTCGGTGCCGAACAGGTCCCGGAAGTCGGCGTCCGCCATGCCGTGCGGGTGCCGGTCCGGCGGGGCGAGCACGCACAGGTCCACGACGTTGACGACCCGGACGCGCGCGTCCGGCAGGTCGTGGCGCAGCAGGTCGACCGCGGCGAGCGTCTCGACCGTCGGGATGCCGCCGGCGCAGGCGAGGATCACCTCCGGGTCCTCGCCGTCGCCGGTGGACGCCCACCGCCAGGTGGACGCCCCCGCCTCGCAGTGGCGGCGGGCGTCGGCCAGGCCGAGCCACTGGGCCGAGGTGTGCTTGCCGGACACGACCAGGTTGATCCGGCCGGTGTCGGTGAACAGCCGCTCCATGGTGGCGAGCAGGGTGTTGGCGTCGGGCGGGAGGTGGACGCCGGTCACGGTGCTCTTCTTGGTCAGCAGGTTGTTGATGAAGCCGGGCCCCTGGTGGCTGTAGCCGTTGTGCTCCTGGCGCCATCCCTCGCTGGTCAGCAAGTACGTCAGGCTGCTGACGGGGGTGCGCCAGGGCACTTCGTGGGACATCTTCAGCCACTTGGCGTACTGGTTGAGCATGCTGTCCACGACGGAGGCGAACGCCTCGTACGTCGGGAACAGGCCGTGGCGGCCGGTCTGGAGGTAACCCTGGAGCCAGCCCTGGCAGTTGTGCTCGGACAGGACCTCCATGACGCGCCCGTCGCGGGCCAGGTCCTCGGCGTACTCCTCCACCGGCCATGTGTAGGCGCGTCCGGTGGCGCCGAGGACGCTGTCGAGCTTGTTGGAGGCGAGTTCGTCCGGCGACATGATGCGGAAGTCGCGGCTGCTCTCGGTCCGGTGGGTGATCTCGGTGAGCCAGGCGGCCAGCACCCGGTTGGGGCTGGCGGAGGCGGTCCCGGGGCCCGCGCCGACGTCGACGGCGTACGGTTCGAGCGGCGGCAGGTCCAGCGGGCGGCGCAGCCGGCCTCCGTCGCCGGCGGGGTTCATGCCGATGCGGCGCCCGCCCTCGGGGCAGGCGGCGAGGACGTGCGGCCGGGGGCGGCCCTCCTCGTCGAACAGCTCGTGCGGCCGGTAGGACCGCAGCCAGTCCTCCAGGGCCTCGAACTGTTGGTCGTCCTCGTGGACCCGGGCCAGCGGGACCTGGTGGGAGTGGAAGGTGCCCTCGATGCGGCGGCCGCCGACCTCGTGCGGGGCGCCCTGGCCCTTGAGGCTGCGCAGCACGAGCATCGGCCAGGCGGGCCGCGCGGGCGGGTCGCCGTCCCGGGCGCGGCGCTGGATGTCCGTGATGGCCGTGTGGGCGTCGCGCACCGCGGCGGTCACCGCGCCGGGGTCGGTGGCCGCGTCGACGATGCGGGGGTCCCAGCCGTAGCCCCGGAACAGCGCCGTCAGCTCGTCGTCCGTCATGGTGGCGAAGAGCGTCGGCGAGGAGATCTTGTAGCCGTTGAGGTGGAGCACCGGCAGCACGGCACCGCTGGTGGCGGGGTCGAGGTATTTGGTGGAGTGCCACGCGCCGGCGGTCGGGCCGGTCTCCGCCTCGCCGTCCCCGACGATGCAGGCCACCAGCCGGCCGGGGGCGTCGAGGGCGGCGCCGAAGGCGGTCGCCAGGGCGTAGCCGAGTTCGCCGCCCTCGTGGATGGTGCCCGGGACGGCCGGGGAGAGGTGGCTGGGGAACCCGTCGGGTGCGCAGTAGCGGCGGGCGAGTTCCTCGAGGCCGCGTTCGGTGCGCTCGAGCGCGGGGTCGTAGTGCTCGTGGGTGCCCTCCAGCCACAGGTTGGCGTGGTTGGCGGGTGCGCCGTGGCCGGGTCCGGTGACCAGGAGGACGTCGCTGCCGCGCTCCTTGATGAGGGCGTTGAGGGCCGCGTACACCATGGTGATGCCGGGGCAGGAGCCCCAGTGGCCGAGCAGCCGCGGCTTGAGGTGCTCGCGGCGGAGCGGCTCGCGGAGCAGGACGTTGCCCCGGAGGAAGATCAGGGTGGCGGCGATGTAGTCGGCGGCCCGCCGGTACGCCTCGGTTCCGTCGGTGTCCCGCTCCATGAAGCACCTTCCCTCGTACGCCGTGACTGCCCGTTCTCCCGGTACCCCGTCGCGGGGGGTCATGCGCGGGTGTGTACGCCGGTCGGCCCACCGGCGGGGGTGTCACGGCCCGCTGCGGCGGTACCCGTGGGTCCGGGGCGTACACGAGACGGAGGCGAGGCGGCGCGATGCGTTTCCAGGACCGCAGGGAGGCCGGGCGTGAACTGGCCGCCCCACTTGTCGAGCGCCGGCGGCAGGGCCTGCTGGAGGACCCGGTGGTGCTGGCGCTGCCGCGCGGGGGTGTGCCCGTGGCCGACGAGGTCGCCGGGGCGCTGGGGGCGCCGCTGGACGTGCTCGTCGTCCGGAAGATCGGCGCGCCGTTCAATCCGGAGGTCGGGATCGGGGCGCTGGTCGGGGAGGAGCCGCCGGTCTTCGACGAGCGGGCGCTCACGGTGCTCGGCCTGACCCCCGGGCGGCTGAGCGACCGGGTGGACGCCGAGCGGCGGGAGGCGCGCCGCCGCGAGGAGCTGTACCGCGGCGGCCGGCCCGCTCCGGTGCTCGGCGGGCGGACGGTCGTGGTGGTGGACGACGGGCTGGCGACCGGGGTCACGGCGCGGGCCGCGCTGCGGGCCGTGCGGGCCGCGTCCCCCGCCCGTCTGCTGCTGGCGGTGCCGGTGTGCTCGTCGCAGGCTACGGCGGCGCTGCGGGGGGAGGCCGACGAGATCGTGTACGTGTACCAGCCGCCGCGCTTCGAGGCGGTGGGACAGTGGTACGACGACTTCGCCCAGCTCACCGACGACGAGGTGGTGCGGACCCTGCGGGCCGCGCGCGGCGGCTGACGCCGGTCAGGCGTGCCCCTCGCCGCGCTCGTCCGGCCCGCCCAGCGGGGACGCGATGCCCCGGCCGGGTTCGAGGACGTCGCGGCGACCCCCGGTGTGTGCCTTCTCCACCTCGGCGATCTCGGGGTGGTGCAGGTCGAAGGCCGGCGACTCGGAGCGGATGCGGGGCAGGGTCGTGAAGTTGTGGCGGGGCGGCGGGCAGGACGTCGCCCACTCCAGGGAGCGGCCGTAGCCCCAGGGGTCGTCGACCTCGACGCGCTTGCCGTACCTGGCGGTCTTCCAGACGTTGTAGAGGAACGGCAGGGTGGACAGGCCGAGCAGGAACGAGCCGATGGACGAGACGGTGTTGAGGGCGGTGAACCCGTCGGCGGCGAGGTAGTCGGCGTAGCGCCGCGGCATGCCTTCCGCGCCGAGCCAGTGCTGCACCAGGAAGGTCGTGTGGAAGCCCGCGAAGAGGGTCCAGAAGTGGATCTTCCCGAGGCGTTCGTCGAGCATGGTGCCGGTCATCTTGGGCCACCAGAAGTGGAATCCGGCGAACATCGCGAAGACGATCGTGCCGAAGAGCACGTAGTGGAAGTGGGCGACGACGAAGTACGAGTCGGTGACGTGGAAGTCCATCGGCGGTGAGGCGAGGATGACGCCGGTGAGGCCGCCGAAGAGGAACGTGACGAGGAATCCGACGGCCCACAGCATCGGGGTCTCGAACGTCAGGGAGCCCTTCCACAGCGTGCCCGCCCAGTTGAAGAACTTCACTCCGGTGGGTACGGCGATGAGGAAGCTCACGAAGGAGAAGAACGGCAGGAGGACGGCGCCGGTGGCGAACATGTGGTGCGCCCACACCACGACGGACAGGCCGGTGATGGCGATGGTGGCGCCGATCAGCCCGATGTAGCCGAAGAGCGGTTTGCGGGAGAAGACGGGGAGGATCTCGGTCACGACGCCGAAGAACGGCAGGGCCAGGATGTAGACCTCGGGGTGGCCGAAGAACCAGAAGAGGTGCTGCCACAGCAGGGCTCCGCCGTTGGCCGGGTCGAAGATGTGGGAGCCGAAGCGCCGGTCGGACTCCAGGCACAGGAGGGCGGCGGCGAGCACCGGGAAGGCCAGCAGCACCAGGACCGAGGTCAGCAGCACGTTCCAGGTGAAGATGGGCATCCGGAACATCGTCATGCCCGGCGCGCGCATGCAGATGATGGTGGTGATGAAGTTGACCGCGCCGAGGATCGTGCCGAAGCCGGAGAGCGCCAGCCCCATGATCCACAGGTCGGCGCCGAGGCTCGGGGAGCGTTCCTCGCGGCTGAGCGGCGTGTAGGCCGTCCAGCCGAAGTCGGCGCTCCCGTCGGGCGTCAGCAGGCTGCCGATGACGATGAGGCCGCCGAAGAGGAAGAGCCAGTACGAGAGCATGTTGAGCCGGGGGAACGCGACGTCCGGTGAGCCGATCTGCAGCGGCATGACGGCGTTGGCGAACCCCGCGAAGGTGGGGGTGGCGAAGAGCAGCAGCATCAGGGTGCCGTGCAGCGTGAACGCCTGGTTGTACTGCTCCATGGAGAGCAACTGCATCCCGGGGCGGGCGAGTTCGGCCCGGATCAGCAGGGCGAGCGCGCCGGCGACGAGGAAGAACGCGAACGACGTGGCCAGGTAGAGGTGCCCGATCTTCTTGTGGTCGGTGGTGGTCAGCCACGCCACCACGACACGTCCCGGGCCGCGTCGTGCCACCGGTACCGGGGTGACCGGCTCCGTCGTCGTCACCATACGAATCCTCGTCGTCACACGCACGGGCAGGACGCGCGGCGAAGTACCCCCTTGCCGCATGCCGAAACGCTACGCAGTCGCACCGGGACGCCACCCCCTTTGCGCCCGTACGGCGCTGGACACGTCACCCGTATTGGCCAGCGGCCGGCCGTCTTCTTCCCGGGATGGACGTCACCGTGTACGGCGCTGCGGTTCGGCGGGCGAGCAGCAGTCCGGCCGGGCCGCCGCCGATGATTGCGACGGTGGTGTGCCGCCCTGTGCCCGCCCTCCTGTTCGTCCAGTGAAGTAAACTTCATATCCGGGCCGGGTGAGTGTGCGGCCGGTGCCCCACGCCGTCAACGCCCGACGGCCCGACCCGAGCGACGGAGATCCGATGACCGCCACAAGCCCCGCGCAGCCGCCGCCCGAGGCCGTCGCCCCCCTCATCCGCGGCATCGCCGTCCTGCGCGCGCTCACCCGTGCCGCCGGGACGTGTCGCCTCAGCGAACTGGAACGCGCCACCGGCCTCGCCCGCGCCACCGTCGACCGGGTCACCGCCACCCTGGCGCGCATGGGGTACGTCCGCCTCGACGGCCGCGACGCCACCCTCGCCCCGCGCCTGATGGAGCTGGGCAACGCCTACCTGGCCGCGATCCGCCTCCCCGACCTGCTCGGCGCCCGCGCCGACGCCCTCGCCGACGAACTGGACGAGTCGGTGTCCCTCGCGGTCCCCGACCGGGACGGCATCCGCTTCGTCCACCAGACGACCCGGCGCCGCGCGATGTCCCTCAGCTTCCGCATCGGCGACCTGCTGCCCGCCGAGCGCACCGGCCCCGGGCCGCTGTTCGCCGCCGGCTGGACGGCGGCGGAGTGGACGCGGTGGCGTGAGCACCGCGCCGCCGACCCCGACGGCCGGGACTACCCCGACGTACCGCCGCCGGCCGAGCCGTACGGAGAGCGGTTCGAGCAGCGGGCCGCCGAGGCTCGGGAGCGCGGCTGGGCGCTGGACGACCAGCGCATCGAGCCCGGCCTGGTCGCCCTCTCCGTACCGGTGCGCGGGCCCGGCGGGCGGGTGGCGTGCGCGGTGAGCGTGGTGAGCCACACCAGCCGGCACGGCGCCGCCTCGCTGCGGGACGCGGCCCTGCCCCGGCTGCGCGGGGCCGTCCAGGACATGGAGCGGGAGCTGCGTGACGCCCGGCCGCCCGCTCCGGCCGCCCCGTCCGGCGGGCTGGCCGCCTGGACCGGGGCGTCCAAGCAGGAACTGGGGCGGGACTTCATCGAGTCGCTGGCCCGCGGGCTGACCGTGCTGACCGCGTTCGGCGAGGGCCGGGACGCCCTGACGCTCACCCAGGTCGCCGAGGCGACGGGCCTGGCCCGCGCCACCGCGCGCCGCGCGCTGATCACCCTGGAACACCTCGGGTACGTCACGGCCCACGAGCGGACGTTCCGCCCGGCCCCGCGCGTCCTGGACCTCGGCTATCCCCCGCTGTCCCGCACCACGTTGTCCGCCATCGCCGCGCCCCACCTGGCGGCGCTCGCCACCCGGGTGCACGACTCGGCGTCGCTGGCCGTGCTCGCGGGCGACGACATCCAGTACACGGCCCGGGTCGCGACCAGCCGCATCATGAGCGTCAACATCACCGTCGGGACGCGCTTTCCGGCGTACGCGACCTCGATGGGCCGGGTCATGCTGGCCGCCCTCCCCCCGGCGGAGCGGACCGAGCGGCTGGCCCGCACCTACCTGCGCCCGCTCACCCCGCACACCGTCACCGACCCGGGCGAGCTCGCCGCCGCCCTGGACGCCGTCGCCCGGTCCGGGTACGCCCTCGTCGACGAGGAACTGGAGGAGGGGCTGCGCTCCCTCGCCGTACCGGTCCGCGACCGGGCCGGGACGGTCGTCGCGGCGGTCAACGTCGCCATGCACAGCGTCCGCCGCACCGCCGCGCAGTGCGTGGACGAGCTGCTGCCGGAGCTGCGGGCGGCGGCGGACCGCGTCGAGTCCGACCTGCGGGTCGCGGGCCGCTTCGCCCGGATCGCCACGGCGTGATCAGAAGACGGACAGCCCCGTGAGGGTCGTGAAGCGGTCCAGCGCCGCCACGCCCGCCACCGAGTTGCCGCGCCGGTCCAGGCCGGGGCTCCAGACGCACAAGGTGCAGCGGCCGGGCACGACGGCGATGATGCCCCCGCCGACGCCGCTCTTGCCGGGCAGGCCGACGCGGTAGGCGAAGTCGCCAGCCGCGTCGTACGTCCCGCACGTCAGCATCACCGCGTTGATCTGCTTGGCCTGGCTGCGGGTGAGCAGCGTCGAGCCGTCGGCCCTGATGCCGTGGCGGGCCAGGAATCCGGCGGCCAGGGCCAGGTCGGCGCAGGACGCCTCCACCGAGCACTGACGGAAGTACTGGCCGAGCAGGGCGGGCACCGGGTTGGCGATGTTCCCGTACGACGCCATGAAGTGGGCCAGGGCGGCGTTGCGGTCGCCGTGCGCGGACTCCGAGGCGGCCACCCGCTCGTCGAAGTCCAGCGCCGCGTTGCCGCTCTCGGCGCGGAGGAAGTCCCGCAGCGTCCCGGAGGCGTCGCCGGTCAGGGTCTGGAGCCGGTCGGTGACGACGAGGGCGCCCGCGTTGATGAACGGGTTGCGCGGGATGCCGTTCTCGTACTCCAGCTGCACCAGGGAGTTGAACGGGTTGCCGGACGGCTCGCGGCCCACGCCCTCCCACAGCGCCCCGCCGTCCATGGCCAGGACGAGCGCGAGGGTGAACACCTTGGTGATCGACTGGGCCGAGAACGGCTGCCGCCAGTCCCCGATCCCGTACACGGTGCCGTCCAGCTCCGCCACGGCCATCCCGAAGCGGCCCGGGTCGGCCTCGGCGAGCAGCGGGATGTAGTCGGCGGGCCGGCCACGGCCGGGGGTGGCGGCGATGTCGGCGGCGATCCGGTCGAGGACCGGCCGGAAGTCGGTGACGGGCTGGAAAGAGGGTGACACGGTCGCCCACTCTAGATGAATGAGTCCGATGTTTGTGCTGGCCGCGACCATGGCGAAGGGCGCCCGTTGGCTTGTGTGTGAAGACCAGCCTGGACGCCCTTCTGGCGGCACTGTACGTGTTCATCGACGACCATGTGGCCCCCCGTCGCCGGATCGGGCGACCCCCGAAACTCACGGACGCCGAACTGCTGTGCCTCGCGGTCGCCCAGGTCCTGCTCGGATTCCCCTCGGCCCGGCACTGGATCCGCTTCGCCCACGCCCGGCTGGGACACCTCTTTCGCTACCTGCCCCAGCAGTCCGCCTACAACAAGCGCCTGAACGCCGCCGGGCCGCTGATCAGCCACGTGATCGAGGCCCTGGCCCGGCAGGTTCCCACCTGGGACGACGACCTGCGGCTGATCGACTCCACCCCGCTGCCCTGCGCGGCTTCCCGCGAGACCGTCAAACGCTCCCACCTGGCCGGGCACTGCGGCTACGGATTCTGCCGCTCCCATTCCCGGTTCTTCTGGGGATTCCGCCTCTACCTGGTCACCACAGCGGAGGGCATGCCCGTCACCTGGTGCCTGGCCAACCCGAAGACCGGGGAACGGGAGGTGATGGCCGCGCTGCTGCAACGCGACCACCGCCTCATCCGCCAAGGGCAGGTGATCCTCGCCGACAAGGGCTTCGCCGGGAAGGAGTTCGAGGCCTTCTGCACCGAGCGCCTCGGCGTTCACCTGGTGCGGCCGGACCGCAAGGACGAACCGACCCGGCACGGAAGTATCGCCCACGTCCGGCAGTGGATCGAGTCCGTCATCGACACCCTTAAAGGCCAGCTCAGCCTCGAACAGCACGGCGGCAGAACCCCAGCCGGCGTCTTCGCCCGCACCGGACAACGCCTCCTCGCCCTCGCCGCCGGCATCTGGCACAACTGGACCACCGGCGCCGTGATCAAACGATCCCTGATCGCCTACGACCACTGAATACATCGGACTCATTCATCTAGTGGGTGTCCTGCCGATCATGCCTGGTGGCGGGGCACTCCCCGGGCCAGGGCCGGCAGCACCCGGTCGGGGGTCAGCGGCAGCTCGCGGAAGCGGACGCCGGTGGCGTGGTGCACGGCGTTGCCGATGGCGGCGGGGGTGCCGACGATGCCGATCTCGCCGATGCCCTTGCTGCCCATGGGGTTGAGGTGGGGGTCGTCCTCGTCGATCCAGTGGGCGTCGACGTCCGGCACGTCGGCGTTGCTCGGCACGTGGTAGGACGCGAGGTCCCGCTCGGCGAAGCCACCGAAGGCCGGGTCGACGGTGCTGTGTTCGGTCAGCGCCATCCCCAGCCCCATCACCATGCCGCCGATGAACTGGGAGCGGGCCGTGCGCGGGTTGAGGATCCGCCCGGCGGCGTACACGCCGAGCAGCCGCCGGACCCGCACTTCCCCGGTGCCGGTGTCGACCTGGACCTCGGCGAAGTGGGCGCCGAAGGCGTGCCGGGCGAACGGCGGGGTGCGCTCGGTCTCCTCGGCGGTGTCGGCGAAGGCGGTGATGCCCTCGGCCGGCAACGGGCCGGTGTGCCGGGCCAGCCGTTCGGCCAGATGCGTACAGGCCCGGTGCACGGCCCAGCCCCAGGAGGCGGTGCCGGACGACCCGCCGGCCAGCGGGGCGCGCGGCAGCCGGGTGCTGCCGACGCTGATCGTCACGGAGTCGACCGCGACGCCGAGCACGTCCGCGGCGATCTGGGCCAGGACGGTCCGGGCGCCGGTGCCGATGTCGGTGGCGTTGACGCGGATGTCGTAGCCGCCGTCGTGGCGGGCGGTGGCGCCGGCCGTGGACGGCGAGGCCAGCACCGGGTAGGTGGCGGCGGCGACCCCCGTGCCGGTGAGCCACCTGCCCTCGCGGCGCGCGGCGGGGCGGGGGTCGCGGTCGTCCCAGCCGAACCGGCGGGCCCCCTCGCGCAGGCACGCGACGAGGTTGCGGCTGCTGAAGGGCAGGCCGCTGTCGGGTTCGGTGGCGGGTTCGTTGCGGACCCGCAGCTCGATCGGGTCGAGACCGACGGCGTCGGCGAGTTCGTCCATGGCCGACTCCAGCGCGTACATGCCGGGTGCCTCGCCCGGGGCGCGCATCCAGGAGGGGGTGGGCACGTCGAGGGGCACCACGTGGTGGTCTGTGAGGCTGTGCGGCGACGCGTACATCACCCGGGCGGGGATGCCGGCCTGTTCGACGAACTCCTTGACGCGGGAGGTGTGGGCGGTGACCTCGTGACCGAGGCTGAGCAGCTTGCCGTCCCGGTCGGCGCCCAGCCGTACGCGCTGCACGGTCGGCGCGCGGTGGCCGACGACCGCCGCGAGGTGGCCCCGGGGCAGGGCGAGCTTGACGGGGCGGCCGGTGTGGCGGGCGGCCATCGCGGCGAGCACCACGTGCGGGCGCGGGGTGCCCTTGGAGCCGAACCCGCCGCCCACGTGCTCGGACACCACCGTCACCCGGTCGGGGGGCAGGCGGAAGAGTTTCGCGAGGGTGCTGCGGACCGGGTCGGAGCCCTGGCTGGAGTCGTACACCGTGAGATGGGCCCCGTCACCCTCCCCGTCCCAGCGGGCGAAGGCGGCGTGCGGCTCCATCGGGTGGTTGTGCAGCGGCGGGACGCGGTACGTGGCGTCCACGCGGACGGGCGCGTCGGCGAAGGCGCCCTCGGCGTCACCGCGCTCGCGCCGCGCCGCCTGGCCGCCGTCGCCCAGGTCGGGCCGGTAGGCGTCCGGGTGGTCATCGGTGAGGGTGACGTGGTGGGGCTCGGTGGCGCAGCCGACGCGGACGGCCGCCGCCGCGGCCCGGGCGTCCTCCAGCGTCTCGGCCACGGCGAGCGCGACGTACCAGCCGCGGTGCGGCACGGCGTCGTCCTGGAGGACGGCGAGCGTGGGGTCGTCGGACTCGCCGAGGCGCGGTGCCGTGCCGGGGGTGAGGACGGCGAGGGTGCCGGGCAGGGCGAGGGCCTCGGCCGTGTCGACGGCAGTCACCCGGCCGCGGGGCACGGTGGCCGGGACGGGCCAGGCGTAGGCGCAGTCGGGCGGCGTGTGGGCGTGCTCGCCGGCGTAGCGGGCGGTGCCGGTGACCTTGTCGCGTCCCTCTATCCGCTCGGTGGCGACACCGAGGGCGGGGGCGGGTGCGGCGGGCACCCGGGCACGGGTGGAGTGCATCGCTGGACCTTCGGTTCAGGGGCGGTCGGCCGCCAGTTCGGACAGGACCCGGCAGGCGAGGTTGTGGGCGAGCGGCACCTTGAAGGCGTTGTCCCGCAGCGGCTGGGCCAGGCCGAGTTCGGCCTCCACCGCGTGGGCGACGGCGTGCTCGGTGGGCGTGGCGCCGAGCAGCGCGGTCTCGGTGAGCCGGGCGCGCCACGGCCGGTGGGCGAGGCCGCCGAAGGCCAGGGCCACGTGGCGTACGGTCCCGTCCTCGGCCAGGTCCAGGACGGCGGCGACGGAGGCGAGCGCGAAGGCGTAGGAGGCGCGGTCGCGGGCCTTGCGGTACGCGGACGGCAGGCCGGCCGTGCCGGGCGGCAGGACGACCGCGGTGATCAGCTCGCCGGGCCGGATGACGGTGTCCCGCTCGGGGTGGTCGCCGGGCAGCCGGTGGAACTCGGTCACCGGCACGGTCCGTTCGCCGTCGGGGCCGTGCAGTTCGACGGTGGCCTCCAGGGCGGCGAGGGCGACGGCCATGTCGGAGGGGTGCGTCGCCACGCAGTGCGGGGAGTGGCCGAGGACGGCGTGGTCGCGGTGGACGCCCTCGCGGGCGGCGCAGCCGGTGCCGGGCGCGCGCTTGTTGCAGGGCGTCGCGGTGTCCTGGAAGTAGGGGCACCGGGTGCGCTGGAGCAGGTTCCCGCCGGTGGTGGCGATGTTCCGCAGCTGGCCCGACGCCCCGGCGAGCAGCGCCTGCGACAGCACGGGATACCGCTCGCGCACCAGCGGGTGGGCGGCCAGGTCGCTGTTGCGTACGGTCGCGCCGATGCGCAGCCCCCCGCCGGGCGGCTCCTCGACGGTGTCGAGCGGCAGCCGGCTGACGTCGACGAGGGTGCCGGGGGTCTCGACGCCGTGCTTCATCAGGTCGACGAGGTTGGTGCCGCCGGCCAGGTAGCGGGCTCCCGGGCGGGCCGCGTGGGCGGCGGTGGCCTCCTCGACCGTTCGGGCGCGTACGTATCCGTAGGGCTTCACCGGGTCACGTCCTCGACGGCGGCGACGATGTTGGGGTAGGCGCCGCAGCGGCACAGGTTGCCGCTCAGCCGCTCGCGGATCTCCGCGGGCGTGAGCTCCACCGGGCCCTGGCCGGCGGCCCGGCCGGGGTCGGTGACGTGGGAGGGGTGCCCGGCGGCGGCCTCGGCGAACACGCCCACCGCCGAGCAGAGCTGGCCGGGGGTGCAGTAGCCGCACTGGAAGGCGTCCCGGTCGAGGAACGCCTGCTGGACCGGGTGCAGCTCGCCGCCCGCGGCCAGGCCCTCGACGGTGATGACCTCCGCCCCGTCCTGGGCGACCGCGAGGAGCAGGCAGCTGTTGGCGCGCCGCCCGTCGACGAGCACGGTGCACGCCCCGCACTGCCCGTGGTCGCAGCCCTTCTTGGCCCCCGTCAGGCCGAGGTTCTCGCGCAGCACGTCGAGCAGGGTGGTCCGGTGGTCGACGGTGAGGTCCCTCGGTTCGCCGTTCACATGGAGGGTGACCCGGGACCGGGTCGGGGCCGCCCCGTCGGGGTGCCCTTCGTGGGCGGCCGGGTCGCCTGCCCGGTCCCGGTGCGGGTGCGCGGTGCTCATCAGAGGGTCTCGTCGGCCTCGTCGGGGACGGTGTGCATGGCGGCCTCCTCCGCGGAGGCGGCGGCGCCCGCGATGCCGACGTCCCGGGCGACGACGTCCTTCTCGTCGTCCTCCCGCACGCCCTCGTCCGGGGCGACGAGCCGGCCGGAGCGCTCACGGCCGACCTGGTCGTCGATGGGCTCGCCGTCACCGCCCGGGAGGTCGCCGATGCCGTTGGAGTCGTCGGGCTCCGCCAGGGCCGGGTCCGGCACCTCCTCGGCGAGCCGCTGGTCGAGGGTCTCGCCCTCGCGCTGCTCACGGGCGGTGGTGCCGACGTGGTCGACGGCGAGGGGCCGCTCGGGCGGGGAGTAGCCCTCGTCGTAGGGGTCGGCCTCCCGGTCCGTCAGGGTGTCCTCGGGGTCGAGGATCCCGTCGTCCTCCCGGCCCTCGGTGTCGGGCTGGTAGACGTTGTCGCCCATCGCGTTCTCGGTGTCCATGGCATCGCTCCCGTGTGCTGCTCCTGATCGTCTGCCTGATCGCGTATCCAGCCTGGATCAGGTCACACCTCCCGGCATTCCGGGCGGCGCGGAACGGCGGGCCCGACCGTGGGCTATTCCGGCCGGTCCGCCCCGGAGGCGGAGACGTCCCAGCAGGAGCCGCTCGGCCTCCTGGTGGGTGAGCTCGGCGAGCCTTCTCACCTCGTGAAGGACGTCTCCGTGCTCGTCGACGAGCCGGTCGTATATCGGCGAGGCGGCGGCGGTGCGGTGCGGCATCACGAGAGGTCTCTCCTTGGGCGCGGGCTGCTACGGGGTGCCGGGGCGGTCCCGGCGCCCGGGCGTCTGCCCCCGGGACGCCGGATCATGCCGCTCCGTGAGCACCGCGTCCCGCCCGTGGCGCGATCCGCGGTAGGCGGCGGTGCGCAGGTCGCGCAGCAGGTGGGTGGGGCGCAGGCCGGGCAGCGCGTGGAGGTACGGGTCGTAGGCGGGCACGGCGGCCTCCGGGTACGGCAGGGGCGCCCGTACGGTCAGGGTCGCGAAGATCCGCCAGGGCTCGTGCGGGGCGGCCGCGCACAGCCGGAGGCGGAGGGGGCCGCGGTCCAGCGCGCGGCGCAGCGCGTCGGGGTCGCCGGGCACCCCGGCGCGGCCCTCGCGGGCGGGGAACGCCGCGATCACCCGCTCCCGGTCGCCGGTCCGGTACGCCAGCAGGGTGGAGTACGGCCCGCCGAGGGCGTCGCGCCGCGGCAGGGGCAGGTGGCGGAACAGCCGGCCGGTGCCGCTGGAGGTCATCAGCAGGTCCAGCGGGGTGTCCGGCCCGCCCGCTTCCCGCACCCGGAGCGCCAGGCCGAGGCCGTCCGGCCACCGCGCCGGCAGCCCGGCGGCCCGGGACCAGCGCAGGGTCACGGCGTACTCCCCCGCCCGGTCGAGGAACGGCACGCCCCACCGGGCGGCGTCGCCGGTACCGGGCACGTCGAGGGCCCCGGCGCAGACCAGGCCCCGCGGGTGGAAGGCGGGTGCGGAACGCCGCCGGGCCAGGCGGCGCGCCACGTGGAAGGCACCCTTCTCGATCGCCACACCGGCTCCTTCCGTGTCGTGAGGCACCGGGTACCCCGCCGGCGCCGGGCAAGACACGCGCTGTCCGGCCCGTCCTCGCGGCCTACCGCCCCTCCTGGGTGCGGCGTACGCAGGAGGCGACGACCTCGCGGAGGCTGCCGGTACGGCGCAGCAGGTCCCGCTGGACGCGGGCGCCGTTGCCGCCGCCGAGGAGACCGGCGATGCCCTGGCGGGCCCGGGTGTGGTCCCCGTTCTCGTCGAGCGCCTTCTCGACGTGGCCGAACAGGGCGTGCACGACGCGGTCGGCGGGGGCGGGGCGCATGGTGAGCGGGTGGACCAGGGGGCCGTCCAGGCCGGAGCGGGCGGCCTGCCAGGTCGCGGCCCGCAGCACGCCCACGCCGTGGCGGGCGGGGGGCTCGCCGTCGCGCCACTCGCGGGCGGCGGTGTCCACCAGGGCGCGGGTCAGGGCGGCGAGCAGGACGGTGGTGGAGGCGTCGAGGCAGACGTCGGCGGCGCGGACCTCGACGGTGGGGTAGGTGCGGGAGAGCCGGGCGTCGAAGTACACCATCCCCTCGTCGGGGAGGATCCCGGTGTCCAGCAGGTCGCTCACCTGCTGGTGGTAGCGGCGGGCAGAGCCGAAGACCTCCACGGGGCCGGCCGAGGGCCAGCGCCCCCACACCCGGTTGCGGTAGCTGCTGTACCCGCTGTCGCAGCCCTGCCAGAAGGGGGAGTTGGTGCTCAGTGCGAGCAGGACGGACAGCCACGGCCGCATCCGGTCCAGGATTCCGACGCCCTCGTCGTCGGACTCGACCGAGACGTGGACGTGGCAGCCGCAGGTGAGCTGTTCCAGGGCGGTGAGGCCGAACTGCTCCCGTATCCAGCGGTAGCGTCCGCCTTCGGTGACGGCGGGGCCGGCGGGCAACGGGGAGGTGGCGAGGGCCACCACCGCGGCCCCGGCCCCGGCCGCGTGCCGCGCGGCCTCGGCGCGCAAGCGTTCGATCTCGGCGCCGAGCTCCTTCATACCGGACTGCGGGTACGTGGCGAACTCCAGTTGCTGTCCCTGGAGTTCCTTGGTGAAGGCGTGGGCCCTGCCCCGGCTCTCCCGGGTGGCGGCGGCCAGCACGGCGGTGGACAGGGCGCGTGGCTCACCGCTCCGCGGGTCCACCAGGAGGAGTTCCTCTTCCACTCCGACAGTGCGCAACGGAAACCACCTTTCCGATCGCGTCCGGCGGGGACTGCGCGGGACGCCCCATCATCCCGGCCGGGAGGCCCGCGCGCACCGGTCCATCGGGCCTGCGCGGGGGATGTGGCGGGTTCCCGACGCCTCCGGCCGGATCCGCTCCGGCGTCTTTTCCCCCGGGGGCCGGAACTCGTCGCCGGTGGACGAGGAGGGACGCGGGTGGGTCAGGCCACCGAGCCGATGCGTCCCGCCGGGGCGGCGTCCGGGCCGTCGTGGTGGATGGGGGTGTGGGCGCCGGTGAGGGACACACCGCTGCCGCCGCGCCGGGCGGCCACGATCTCCGCGCCGATGGACAGGGCGGTCTCCTCCGGCGTACGGGCGCCCAGGTCGAGGCCGATCGGGGAACGCAGCCGGGCCAGTTCGAGTTCCGTCACGCCGACCTCGCGCAGGCGCGCGTTGCGGTCCTGGTGGGTGCGGCGGGAGCCCATCGCGCCGATGTACGCGACGGGAAGCCTGAGGGCCAGTTCGAGCAGCGGGACGTCGAACTTGGCGTCATGGGTGAGGACGCACAGCACGGTGCGGCCGTCCACCTCGGTGTCCGCCAGGTACTCGTGCGGCCACCGGACGACCACCTCGTCCGCCTCGGGGAAGCGGGCGGGCGTCGCGAACACGGGGCGGGCGTCGCAGACCGTGACGTGGTAGCCGAGGAACTTGCCCACCCGTACCAGCGCCGCCGCGAAGTCGATCGCCCCGAAGACGATCATGCGGGGGGCGGGCACGCTGGTCTCCACCAGCAGGGTGAGCGGCTGCCCGCAGCGCGAGCCGTCCTCGCCGATGGTCACCGTGCCGGTGCGGCCGGCGTCGAGCATGGCGCGGGCCTCACCCGCCGCCGTGCGGTCCAGCTCCGGGTGGCCGCCCAGGCCGCCCTCGTACGAGCCGTCGGGACGGACCAGGAGGGCGCGGCCCATCAGGTCGGCCGGGCCGTCGGTGATCCTGGCCAGAGCCGCCGCCTCCCCTCCGGCGGCGGCTCCGAGCGCGGCGGGGTAGACCCCGCCGCGGACCGGGGTGACGAGGATGTCGATGATGCCGCCGCAGGTCAGGCCGACCGCGAAGGCGTCCTCGTCGCTGTAGCCGAAGCGCTCCAGGACGGTTTCGCCGTCCTGGAGCGCCTGCCGGCACAGGTCGTACACGGCCCCCTCCACACATCCTCCGGAGACCGACCCGATCGCCGTGCCCTCGCTGTCCACGGCGAGCGCGGCGCCCGGTTGCCGGGGCGCGCTGCCACCGACCGCCACCACGGTGGCGACGGCGAAGTCACGTCCCTGCTCGACCCACCGGTGGAGCTCCTCGGCGATGTCCAGCATGTCGGCCTCCTTGCAGACGACGGATGTGTGAGGGGTCCCGTCAGTGCGCGGTACCCGAGGCGAAGTAGAAGATGAACACCGCGGAGAGCACCCACATCAGGACGCTCGGCTCGCGCCACTTGCCCTGCGCGGCCTTGATGGCGCAGTACGCGATGACACCCGCGCCGACACCGGTGGTGATGGTGTACGTGAACGGCATCAGCACGACCGTCAGGAAGACCGGGACGGCGATGGACCAGTCGGTCCAGTCCACGTGCCGGGCGTTCTGCAGCATCATCGCGCCGATGACGACCAGGGCCGCCGAGGCCACCTGGCCCGGCACGAGCTGGGTGAGCGGGGTGAAGAACAGGCACGCGGCGAAGAACAGGCCGGTGACCGAGGCCGACAGGCCGGTACGCGCGCCCTCGCCGACGCCCGTGGCGGACTCGATGAAGACGGTCTGGCCGGAGGCTCCGGAGACACCGCCGATCGCGCCGCCGGCGCCGTCGATGAACAGGGCCTTGCTCAGGCCCGGCATGCGGCCCTGCGCGTCGGCGAGCTTGGCCTCCTGACCGACGGCGATGATCGTCGCCATGGCGTCGAAGAAGCCGGCCAGCACCAGCGTGAAGACGATCATCGAGACGGTGGTGTACCCGAGTTGCTCCCAGCCGCCGAACTCCACCGTCCCGAGGAGCGAGAAGTCCGGCATGGAGACGACGCTGCCGTGCAGGACGGGGGCCTTCCCGGCCCACGCCGCCTCGTCGATGAGTCCGGTCGCGGTGGCGGTGACGGAGACGATGGTGCCCACGACGATGCCCAGGAGGATCGCTCCGGGGACCTTGCGGGCCTGCAGCATGAAGATCAGCAGCAGGGTGAAGGAGAAGATGGCGACCGGCCAGCCGGCGAGCGAACCGCCGACCCCGAGGGTGACGGGACCGCCGCCCTCGCCCTTGCCGACGAAGCCGGCGTTGACGAAGCCGATCATCGCGATGAAGAGCCCGATGCCCATGGTGATGCCGTGCTTCAGGGCGAGCGGGATCGCGTTCATGATGATCTCGCGGACGCCGGTGACCACCAGGAGGCAGATCACGACGCCGTAGATGACACACATGCCCATGGCCTGCGGCCAGGTCATGTCCGGGGCGACCTGGGTGGAGATGACGCCCGCGACACTCAGGCCCGCCGCGAGGGCGAGCGGGACCTTGCCGATGAGACCCATCGCCAGAGTGGTGACCGCCGCGGCGAGAGCGGTGGCGGTGATGAGGGCGGGCTGGCTGAGTTTGTCACCGGCCGCGTCCGGACCGCCGAGCAGCAGCGGGTTGAGCAGGAGGATGTAGGCCATCGCCATGAAGGTGGTGATGCCGCCGCGCACTTCCTGCGCGACCGTGGATCCTCTGTGGGTTATGTGAAAGTACCGGTCGAGCCAAGACCGTCCGGCGGGAACGCGGGAACCGGGTCCCGCGTCTTCGGCGACGGTCTTCGGCTCCACTGACGATTGGGTCATGGTGCCTACTCCCAAGGTTCAAAGGGGCACCCGCATGCCCGGGGGCAAAGACTGCGGGATTTGGGATGGTGCGTGGGCTGCACGACCCGGGGGACGGCCCGAGACGAACGGGGTGATGCCGTGTGGGGCGGTACTGCGGTGGGGGGATGGGGGGATCGGGGACAGTGGGGGGATGCTCCGGGCGGTGCGGGCGCGGAAGTGTGACGTTCCCGGGAGGCACGCACCGCCCGGAGGGCCTACAGGGTGCCCGTGAGGTGCTCGGGGCGCACCGGCGTCTTGTTGAGCTCCAGGCCCGTCGCGTTCCGGATCGCCGCGAGGACGGCCGGGGTGGACGACAGGGTCGGGGCCTCGCCGATGCCGCGCAGGCCGTACGGCGCGTGGTCGTCGGCGAGTTCGAGCACGTCGACCGGGATGCTCGGGGTGTCGAGGATGGTGGGGATCAGGTAGTCCGTGAAGGAGGGATTGCGCACCTTCGCGGTCTTGGGGTCGACGATGATCTCCTCCATGACCGCCACGCCCAGGCCCTGGGTGGTGCCACCCTGGATCTGGCCGACGACGGACAGCGGGTTGAGGGCCTTGCCGACGTCCTGGGCGCAGGCGAGCTCGATGACCTTGACCAGGCCCAGCTCGGTGTCCACCTCGACGACCGCGCGGTGCGCGGCGAACGAGTACTGGACGTGGCCGTTGCCCTGGCCGGTGCGCAGGTCGAAGGCCTCGGTGGGGCGGTGGCGCCACTCGGCCTCGATCTCGACGACCTCGTCCTCCAGGACGTCCACCAGGTCGGCGAGGACCTCGCCGCCGTCGGTGACGACCTTGCCGCCTTCGAGCAGCAGCTCGGCGGTGGCCCACGCGGGGTGGTACGTGCCGAGCTTGCGGCGGCCGATCTCCAGGACCTTCTCGCGGACGAGCTCGCAGGAGTTCTTGACCGCGCCGCCGGTGACGTACGTCTGGCGGGAGGCGGAGGTGGAGCCGGCCGAGCCGACCTGGGTGTCGGCCGGGTTGATGGTCACCTGGGTGACGCCCAGCTCGGTGCGGGCGATCTGCGCGTGGACGGTGATGCCGCCCTGGCCGACCTCCGCCATCGCGGTGTGGACGGTGGCGACCGCCTCACCGTTGATGACCTCCATGCGCACCTTGGCGGTGGAGTAGTCGTCGAAGCCCTCGGAGAAGCCGACGTTCTTGATGCCGACCGCGTAGCCGACGCCGCGGACGACGCCCTCGCCGTGGGTGGTGTTGGACAGGCCGCCGGGCAGCGCGCGGACGTCGGCGCCCTCGGTGGACTCCCACTGGCGCTCCGGCGGCAGCGGGCGGGCCTTGACGCGGCGCAGCAGCTCGGCGACCGGGGCGGGCGAGTCGACCGGCTGGCCGGTCGGCATCAGGGTGCCCTGCTCCATGGCGTTCTTCTGCCGGAACTCCACCGGGTCCATGCCCAGCTTCTTCGCCAGCTTGTCCATCTGGGCCTCGTACGCGAAGCACGCCTGGACCGCGCCGAAGCCGCGCATGGCGCCGCAGGGCGGGTTGTTGGTGTAGAGCGCGACGGCCTCGATGTCGACGTCGTCGATGACGTACGGGCCGACGGCGAGCGAGGAGGCGTTGCCGACGACGGCCGGGGAGGCGGAGGCGTAGGCGCCGCCGTCCAGCACGATCCGGCACTTCATGTGCGTGATCTTGCCGTCCTTGGTGGCGCCGTGCTCGTACCAGAGCTTCGCCGGGTGGCGGTGGACGTGGCCGAAGAAGGACTCGAACCGGTTGTAGACGATCTTGACCGGCTTGCCGGTGCGGAGCGCCAGCAGGCAGGCGTGGATCTGCATCGACAGGTCCTCCCGGCCGCCGAAGGCACCGCCGACGCCGGAGAGCGTCATGCGGACCTTCTCCTCGGGCAGGCCGAGGACGGGGGCGATCTGGCGGAGGTCGGAGTGCAGCCACTGGGTGGCCACGTACAGGTCGACGCCGCCGTCCTCGGCCGGGACCGCGAGGCCGGACTCGGGGCCGAGGAAGGCCTGGTCCTGCATGCCGAAGACGTACTCGCCGGAGACGATGACGTCGGCCTTCCTGGCGGCCTCGTCGGCGTTGCCACGGATGATCGGCTGGCGGTGCACGATGTTCGGGTGCGGTACGTGACCGGCGTGGTGGTCGTCGCGGCCCGGGTGCAGCAGCGGCGCGCCGGGGGCGGTCGCGGAGGCCTCGTCGGTGACGACGGGCAGCTCCCGGTACTCGACCTTGATCTTGGCGGCGGCGCGGCGGGCGGTCTCCGGGTGGTCGGCGGCGACCAGGGCGACGGGCTCGCCGTGGTGGCGTACCCGGCCGTTGGCGAGGACCGGGGTGTCCTGGATCTCCAGGCCGTAGTTCTTGACCTCGGTGGGCAGGTCCTCGTAGGTGAGGACGGCGTAGACGCCGGCCTGGGCGAGGGCCTCGGAGGTGTCGATGGAGACGATCTCGGCGTGCGCGACGGTGGAGCGGAGGATCTGGCCCCACAGCATGTCCTCGTGCCACATGTCCGAGGAGTAGGCGAACTCGCCGGTGACCTTGAGGGTGCCGTCGGGGCGGAGCGTGGACTCGCCGATGCCGCCCTTGGTCCGGGAGCCCTGGGTGACCTTGGTGGGCGTGCCGGCCGGGGCGGCGGCGACTCGGGTGGTGGTTGCCATCGGGATCAGACCGCCTCTCCCTGACGTTCCTGACGGGCGGCCGCGAGGCGGACGGCGTCGAGGATCTTCTCGTAACCCGTACAGCGGCAGAGGTTGCCGGAGAGCGCCTCGCGGATGTCCTCGTCGGACGGGGAGGGGTTGCGCTCCAGCATCTCGTCGGCCGCGACGAGCAGGCCCGGGGTGCAGAAGCCGCACTGGACGGCGCCCGCGTCGATGAATGCCTGCTGGATCGGGGAGAGCTCGGTGCCCTCGCCGGTCCGGGAGTCGCCGCCCCCGTCGGAGGGACGGGCCTTCCAGCCCTGGGCCTCCTGGAGGGACGTGCCGGAGGTGCCGCAGGCGCCGGTGCCGCACGCGCCGCTGTGCTCGGCACGCTGCCTGGCGTAGTCGGCGAGGCCCTCGACGGTGACGACCTCGCGGCCCTCGACCTGGCCGGCGGCCACGAGGCAGGAACAGACCGGCACACCGTCCAGGCGGACCGTGCAGGAGCCGCACTCGCCCTGTTCGCAGGCGTTCTTCGAGCCGGGCAGGCCCAGGCGCTCACGCAGCACGTAGAGGAGGGACTCGCCCTCCCAGACGTCGTCGGCCTCCTGCGGACGTCCGTTGACCGTGAAATTGACGCGCATCGTTTATGCAGCTCCTTCAAGGGTGCGGCCGGTGCCGCGGTACTGCTCCCAGGTCCAGCCGAGCGTGCGGCGGGCCATGATGCCGACGGCGTGGCGCCGGTACTTGGCGGTGCCTCGCACGTCGTCGATCGGGTTGCAGGCCCCGGAGGCGAGCTCCGCGAACTGCTTGGCGATCGAGGGAGTGATGATCTTGCCGCTCTCCCAGAACCCGCCCTCTTCGAGCGCGGCGTTCAGGAATTCCTCGGCCTCCTTCGCCCGTACGGGCGTGGGGGCGGCCGAGCCGATGCCGGTCCGGACGGTCCGGGTCTCCGGGTGCAGCGCCAGACCGAACGCGCACACCGCGATCACCATCGCGTTCCGGGTACCCACCTTGGAGTACTGCTGCGGACCGTCGGCCTTCTTGATGTGGACGGTCTTGATGAGCTCGTCCGGCTGGAGCGCGTTGCGCTTCACGCCCGTGTAGAACTCGTCGATCGGGATGAAGCGGGAGCCGCGCACGGACTCCACCTCCACCTCGGCACCGGCCGCCAGCAGGGCGGGGTGCGCGTCGCCGGCCGGGGACGCCGTGCCCAGGTTGCCGCCGACACCGCCGCGGTTGCGGATCTGGGGCGAGGCCACGGTGTGGGAGGCCAGCGCCAGGCCGGGCAGCTCGGCCCGCAGGTGCTCCATGATCCGGGTGTACGGGACGGAGGCGCCCAGCCGGACGTTCTCCTCGCCGACCTCCCACTCGCTGAGCTGCTCGATGCGGTTCAGGTCCAGCAGGTACTCCGGCCGCCGGTGGTCGAAGTTGATCTCGACCATGACATCGGTGCCACCCGCGATGGGCACAGCCGTGGGGTGCTCGGCCTTCGCGGCGAGCGCCTCCTCCCAGCTAGCGGGGCGAAGGAAGTCCATGAGTGGCTCTCTTCTACGTGATCCGGTGATCACTGGTCCGGCGGTGGGTGATCGTGGAGATCGACTTGTTCCGGGTTCCGCGTGATCAGTTGGTTCGCTGGGGCTCGGGGGACGGCCGGCCCGCGTCTTCGTCTTCATGCTCAGTGCTGTTGACGCGTCGTGGCCCAAGTACACCCAGCGGTGCTCCGCCCGGTGCAGCCACCGAAACCATGAAGGAGTTGGCCGGTCGCCCGCCGAGTCTTGTAGATTCGAACGAAAGAGGTGGAGCAGTAACCTCGCCGTTTCCCCCTGGAAACGGTGGCCACGGCTCACCGGCAACAACGAGACACCCACGAGACAGATCGGCGGCGATCACATGCGGCTGCGCGCACTGCTGGAAACCGATGCGCTGGGGCTGCGGCTGCTCGGCGGCGAGGACGAGCTCGACCGTACGGTCCGCGGCGTGATGACCACGGACCTGCGGGACCCCAGCAGGTACCTGTCCGGCGGAGAGCTGGTCCTCACCGGCCTCGCCTGGCGGCGGGACTCGGCCGACTCCGAGCCCTTCGTCCGCATCCTGGCGAGCGCCGGGGTGGCGGGCCTGGCGGCCGGCGAGGCGGAGCTGGGGGCGATCCCGGACGATCTGGTTCAGGCGTGTTTGCGCCACCGGCTCCCGCTGTTCGCGGTGAACGAGTCGGTTGCGTTCGCAACGATCACCGAGTACGTCGTTCGACAGGTGTCGGGTGAGCGGGCCGGCGACCTCGCGGCCGTCGTGGATCGGCACAGACGACTGATGACCTCCGGCCCGGCCGGCGGCGGTCCGGAGGTGGTCCTCGACCTCCTCGGCTCCGACCTGGACCTTCGCGCCTGGGTGCTGTCGCCCACGGGACGCCGGATCGCCGGGGCGGGCACGCCGCTGCCCCCCGAGATCGGCGCCGTCCTGGCCGGTGAGCACCTGTCCGCCACGCGCTCCGGGCGGCGCGGGCCGCACCGGGCGGTCGTCCGGGGCCTGACGTACTCGCTCTTCCCGATCCGTAACACCGGGCGCGGTGCCGCCCCCGCCTCGCGGGACGTGCGCGAGAGCGTGCTGTCCGACTGGCTGCTGGCCGTCGAGGCGGACGCCGGCGACTGGCCGGCCGCCCGGCTCGACCTGTTGCAGGGCGTCACCCAGCTGATCGCGGTGGAGCGGGACCGGCGGGACGCGGCGCGTACGGTGCGGCGGCGGCTGGCCCAGGAGGTCCTGGAGCTGGTGCAGACGGGCGCCGCCCCCGCGGAGATCGCCGCCCGCCTGCGGGTGGCCGCGCCGGTGCTGCTGCCGGGGCTCGGCACCGCCCCGCACTGGCAGGTCGTGGTGGCCCGGGTGGAGTGGGGCGAGGGCGGTACGGGTGCGCCGGGCATCGAGGCCGGGCCGGTGGCCCAGTCGCTGCTGGAGGAGATCCTGGTCGACCCCGCGACGGCGGGCCCCGACTCGGCCGACCGCATCGCGGTGGCCCACACCGGGGACGAGGCGATCGCCCTGGTGCCGCTGCCGGCCGTGCCGGGCGGGGACGACGACGGCACGGCGGAGGACGGCGAAGGGGCCGCCGCCGCGGACGGCGCCGCCGCCGGACTGCACGCGGACGCCCTGCTGTCCGCCGTGCGCGGCCCCCTGTCGGCGGGCCTGGCGGACGACGGGCGCCTCACCCTGGGCGTGAGCGCCGCCGTGCACTCGGCCGAGGGGCTGCGCGGCGCTCTGGAGGAGGCGCGGCACGCCCGGCGCGTGGCGGCGGCGCGGCCGGGGCGGGTGTGCGCGGCGGGGCACCACGAGCTGGCGTCGCACGTGCTGCTGCTGCCGTTCGTGCCGGACGACGTACGGCGGGCGTTCACGGCCCGGCTGCTGGACCCGCTGCGCGACTACGACCGGCGGCACCGGGCGGAGCTGATCCCGACGCTGGAGGCCTTCCTCGACTGCGACGGCTCCTGGACCCGCTGCGCCGGCCGGCTGCACCTGCATGTCAACACCCTGCGGTACCGGGTGGGCCGGATCGAGCAGCTGACGGGGCGTGACCTGTCGCGGCTGGAGGACAAGCTGGACTTCTTCCTTGCCCTGCGCATGTCCTGACATGGCGTCAATACGATCGACGGGGAGTGAACACCACGTGGTGTCCGGACAGTTGGACAGCCGGGCGGTCAGCCGACCGGACAACCAGGAGCATCCCCCGGCGGACTCCCGGCCGGGGCCGCGCGCGGACACCTCCGCGGACCCCCTCCGCGGCGACTGCGCCAACTGCTTCGGACTGTGCTGCGTCGCACTGCCCTTCGCCGCCTCCGCGGACTTCGCGGTCGACAAGCCCGCCGGCACCCCGTGCGCCAACCTGGCCAGCGACTTCCGCTGCGGCATCCACGAACGGCTGCGCGACCGCGGCTTCAACGGCTGCACGGTGTACGACTGCTTCGGCGCCGGGCAGAAGGTCTCCCAGGTCACCTTCGGCGGCCGGGACTGGCGGCAGGACCCGGAGACGGCACGGCGGATGTTCGCCGCGTTCCCGGTCGTACGACAGTTGCACGAACTGCTGGCGTACCTCACCGAGGTCCTGGCGCTGGAGCCCGCGCGCCGGCTGCACGGCGAGGCGCGGCGCGTCCTCGCGGAGACCGAGCGGCTCTCGCTCCTCCCCCCGGAGGAGCTCGGGGCGCTGGACCTGGACGCGCACCGCCGGCTCGTCGGCGACCTGCTGTCACGGGCGGGCGAGCTGGCCCGGGCGGGGGTTCCCGGTGCGAAGGGCAAGGGGAAGAACCGCCGCGGCGCGGACCTCATGGGCGCCCGCCTGACCGGCGCGGACCTGCGGGGGGCTAGCCTGCGCGGCGCGTATCTCATCGCGGCCGACCTCACCGGCGCGGACCTGCGCGAGGCCGACCTGCTCGGCGCCGACCTGCGCGACGCGCGGCTCGCGGGCGCCGACCTCTCCGGGGCGCTGTTCCTCACCCAGCCGCAGCTCAACGCGGCGCGCGGCGACAGCCGCACGGTCCTGCCCGCGCGGCTCACCCGCCCCGCGCACTGGGCGGCCGCGGCCCCCGCCCGTCAGCGGGGCGGCGGACCGGGCGGCGCCACCGGGCCCACGTCGATCAGGCGCGCGAAGTAGGAGGAGGGCATCGGTTCGCCGACCGGGCGGCCCCCCGCCTCGATCCAGGCGTGGGCGTTGAAGGGCGGCACCATGCTCACCCCCGTGCACCACGTCGGCCAGGTGCCGGAGAGCCGGCACAGCAGCGCCGCGCCCAGTGAGCGGGGCAGACACCCCTGCGGCCCGGCGCAGCGCAGGCTCACCGCGCACAGCGCGTCGCGGGCGGCCAGCGCCCGGCCGGCGGTGGCGGGGCGCGCCCCGCGCCGGACGACCTCCAGCACGGCCCGGATGCGGCGCGGCGGGAGCAGCGACAGCAGGATCGCCGGCACCAGCACCAGCCGGGCGGCGAGCCGCCGGGTGAAGGGCACGCCCACGGGGATGTCCAGGGCGCTGGGCGTGGTCATGCGGCCAGGCCCGAGGTGCGCAGTTCGGCCACCAGCGCGGCGACGTCCGCCTCGGCCCCGGCCCGGTCGATGTCGTACGCGCCGACGAGCGCGTCGGCGGCGGCCGCCTCGTCGCCGCCCTCCATGAGCACGCGGACGATCAGTGTCGCGCTGGGGTTCAGTTCCCAGTACTGTCCGTTGCGCTGGTCCAGGAGGACGGTGCCGTATCCGGTTTCCGCGGTGGAGACGTCGGCTCCGAATCGCAGTGCCATGGTGACTTCCCTTCCGTCGTGGGTGCCGTGCGGGGCGTGAGGCCGCGCAGCCAGACCTCGCAGGAGATCGTCGAGTAGAGGATGGCGTCGCGCAGGCCCGGTGCGGACGGCCGCCGGGCGAGCCGGCGCAGCGCCTCGCCGTCCACCAGGCCGAGCCGTGCGAGGTGGGAGTCCTCCCAGAGCTCGGCCAGGTCCGCGCGGTGCTGCCGCAGTCCGTCGGCGGCGTCCATGGCGGCGGCGGCCTTGTTGGTGCGGCGCAGGCAGACGTCCGGCACGATGCCCCGCATCGCGGTGGTGAGCAGCGGCTTGTACGCCCAGGGCGTGACGCGCTCATCGGGGCGTACCTCCAGGCACGTCTCGATGACCCGGTCGTCGAGGAACGGCGAGGACATCGGCACCCCGGCCCGGGCCGCCATCCGGTCCCACTGCCGGATGATGCGGGTGCAGGAGCGGATCTGCTCCAGGTCGGCGTGCATGCCCCGGTCCGGGTGCAGCGGTTCCGCGCTCTCCGCCGCCTCCCGCAGGGCCCGCCGCACCATCACCGCCGCGTCGGGCGTCACCCAGTCGAACAACCGCGGGGGGACACCCCAGCCCAGGGCGCTGGTGACCGAGTCGGGCAGCGGGTCGTACAGGTGCCGGTCCGCGTCGGCGAGCCAAGCGCGGTAGGGACGGGAGTCGGCCAGGGCCCGGAGCGTTCCGCCGAGCGGCCACCGCCACAGGGCCCGGAATCCGCGCAGTTGCCGGAGGGCGAACAGCGGTCGCCCGCGGGCCAGTCGGTGGTAGTACGCCTCGGAGCACCAGGCGACGTGGTCGCCGCCGATGCCGGTCAGGTGCAGGCGGCTGCCCCGTTCGGCCATGGCGGGCAGGTGGTGCAGGACCCGTGAGCGGTCCATGACGCCGATGGTGGGTTCGTCCAGCAGGTCGTCGATGGACAGCAGGCCGGTGTAGACGAGCGGTGAGGCGTGGGCGTCCCAGACGACGTGTTCGGTGTCCGGCAGGAACCGGGCGGCCTGTTGGGCCCAGTGGAGGTCGGTGTCGGCGGGGTCCCGGCCGGGCCAGGTGCTGGCCACCACGCGGGCCGGCGAGCGGTCGGCGAGGAAGCAGATGGTGGTGGAGTCCAGCCCGCCGGACAGGTCGCAGCTGACAGTGCCGCCCTCACGGGTACGGGCGTCGACGGCCTCGGTCAGGGCTTCGCGGACCCGCGGCGCCCCGGCGGCGAGCGTTCGGACCGGTTCCGGGGGCGTCCACCACCGCGAGTGGCGCACGGTGCGCCCGTCCGGGCCGACGACGAGCGCCTCGCCGGGCGGTACGGCGGTCACGCCGCGCCACATCGACGCCTCGCCCAGCGGGTGGGGCACCGGCCACAGGAGCCGGACGGCGAGCTGCTCCTCGTCCGGCGCGAGGCCCAGCGCCGCGGCGAGCACGTCGGCGCGGGTGGCGGCCACCGGCACGCCGTCGATCCGGGCGTGGAAGAGCAGCCGCAGGCCGGACGCGGTGCCCTGCGCCCTGAGCCGGCCGTCGAACGTGGCCAGGAGGTGGAAGCTGCCGGGGAGGGTACGGGCCAGGGCGTCGAGCCGGGCGAGGTCCCGCAGCCGCGCGGCGTGGCGGTGCAGCGCGTCCGCGTCGAGGGTGTGGCAGCCGATGAGGGCGAGGGCGGTGGAGCCCGCGTGGGCGGTCAGCAGCTCCTCGTCCCGCCAGTGGCCGACCAGCCAGGGGCGGCCCGAGGGGTGCGCCAGTGTGCGCGTACCGGGGCGGGCGAAGAACCGGGCCACGGCGGCCGCGGCGTCGAGGTCGGGGAAGACCGCGACGTGCGCGTCACCGGGGCCCGGGCCCGCACTTGCGTGCGCTTCAGTCATGAGACCGTGCGATCGCCGTCGGCGTCAGTTCTTGCTCAGGATGAGACGGTCGTTCCCGCGGAACCGCAGGAGCCCGGTCTTCCGCCGGAACGTTCCCAGCCGGACGAGCGTCGGTGCCTCGTACGCCTTCTTCATGACGTCTCCTTCTGCTCGGTTCGCCACCCGCCCCATGAGGACGAGCGGCCGTGCTTCGGAAGGTAGAGGCGGTTGAGGGGGATACCGCAACAGCTCATCCGCTGCTCATACGGTATGACTGTCCATTCCGACCGACCGGTTCTCAAGCCGTCGGCCCTGTCGCCCGAGCGGTGGCCGGGACCCGCCCGCCCCACCCCCGGTCGGAGGCGAAACGTTTCCGCGTGTGTCCTCTCGATGCATGCGCCGGCCGCCCCGGTGCACCGTTCGACCACCCGGCACGTCGGCGCCCGGCGTGCCCGCCGCCGCCCGCGCGCCCTCACCGTGCCTCACCCCCGCACTTGAGCGCCCGCCTGAACTCCCCTCCGAGTCCGATCCGTTGGCCCCGTCCACGAGCTGCCGGGGCCGGGGCGTCGGTCTTCACTCGTTCGTGTGGACCGGCGGCGGCTGCCGGAGGCCGCGCGGAGCGCCGGGCGCCGGGCCGCGCCACGGCAGGTGATTGTGAATCAATTCACCTGGCCCTCTTGGCCGGGCGTCGGTTCCATGCTGAGATGCATCGGACTCAACAGCTCGATGGCGCGCTCGGGGAGGGCAATGTGGCGCATACCGCCATGTCTGGTTCCGGAACGACCGCAAGCGACGATCCCCTCCAGACCGCGGTATGGCGGCTGCGCTCACGCGGCTGCTGGAGCGACGCGGCCGCCCTCCTCGCGCCCGGCGCGACCGACCCGGCGGCCGCCCTGCAACGCGCGTCCCTGCTGATCGAGCGGTGCCTCTACACCGAGCAGGGCTGGGCCGAGGCCGAGGACGCCCTGCGCGCGGCCGAGGCGATCGCCCAGGAGGACGACGAGCGTGGCGCCGCCGCCTGCGAGCGCGGCCACCTCGCGTACGCGTCGACCCTGTTGGGCGTACGGGACCGGGCCGACGAGGCGCGGGCGGCGCTCGGGCGGGCGGCGGCGCTCATCGCCCCGTCCGCGCCCGGCCGCCCGCTGCTGGACTACCGGCGCGGGCTGGTCGCGCAGAACCTCGGCGACTCCCCGCAGGCCGCCCGCGCCGCGTACCACCGCGCCCACGCGGGCGCCGCCGCCCAGGGCGACGCCCTGCTGCTGTCCGCCACCTGGCGGCACCTGGCCGGGCTGGCGCTGCACGACGGCGACTTGGCGGAGGCCCGGCACGGCTTCGCCGAGTCGCTGCGCCTGCGCGAGGAGCTCGGCTATCTGGTCGGTACGGCCCCGGCGCTGGTGGCCCTGGCCGACACCGAACCCGAACCGGAGGCGACCCGGCTGCGCGCGGAGGCACGGCGGCTGTTCCAGCTCCTCGGCGGCGTACCGACCTGGCTGGCCGCCCGGTTGGCGCCGCCGGCGGCCGCCTGAGACCACTCGCCGGCCATGCGGCCCTAGGTCGCCGGCGACCCGGCCCCCGGCGGCGCACCGCGCCCGGTCGCGGTCAGGCGCAGCACCGCGTCGTCCAGCCCGACCACCAGGGAGCCGTCGCCCGTCACGGCCACCGCCCGGACGCGGGGGCCGGGGCGGAAGGGCACGGCACGGCGGCCGGGCAGGTGGTGGAGCTCGGCGAGGCCGTCCGCCCAGGCGACCGCGAGGAAACGGCCCCGGGCGTGCAGGGCGACGACCGGGTACGGGCGGTGCGTCACCGGCGTCCGGCGGGGCGCCCGGCCGGGGCGCCAGGCGCGTACCGTGCCGTCCGCCCCGCCGCTGTACGCCGTGGTCTCCGTAGCCGTCAGCGCGGTGACGCGCCCGGAGTGCGCTGCCGCCTGTTCCAGGCCCGCCAGGCTGAAGGCGTGGACGGTGCCCATCCGGTCACCGGTCAGCAGCGTGCCGCCGGCGGCCGCGAGCGCGGTGGCGGGGTGGCCGGCCAGGGTTGCCGCGACCGCGTCGGTCAGCCGGCCGCCCGGGCCGCCCCGGGTGCGCAGGCGGCCCCGTTCGTCGAGGGCCGCCTGGGTGCCGTCAGGGAGACACGCGACGGCGAGCACGCGGTCCGCCCGCACCACCAGCCGCCCGTCGGGCCCGGTCGCCAGGGCGGTGCACGGTCCGCGGGACGCGGACGCGAGGCGCCACGGCGATCCGGCGGCCCGCCGCGCGAGGGCCGGGGCCAGCCGCGGGTCGGCGGCGTCGTCCAGCGCGGCGAGCAGCACGAGGGCGCGGTCGGCGGGATCCTGGTCCCGCAGCAGCGACTGGCCCGCGCGCAGCCAGGCGGGGCGCAGGCCGCCGCGCGGGTCGGGGTCGGCCTCGTACGCCCGGGTGACGCGCACGGGGTCGGCCGCGCAGACGGCGGCCGGGTCGTCGAGGTCGACGGGCGTCGCGGGCGGGAGCTCCGGGGGCCCGTCGGCGACCAGGTCCACATGGCCGAGGGGGCGCAGGGCCCGTACGAGGGCGTGGTCCGGCGGCAGCGGCACCCGGACCGTGCGGCGCGGGCCCGCCAGCAGCGCGGAGAACAGTTCGGCGGGCGTCCCGGCGACGACGCCGAGCCGGTTCGCCACCTCCCAGACGGCGCCGCGCATGCTCATTTCGCGCTGGTGAAGTGCTCGCGCACCAGGGACTGGACGACCGGCAGGTCCTGCGCGATCAGGGCGTCGAGGAGCGCCGAGTGCTCGGCCGCGTCAGCGACCAGGTCGGCCCGCCGGACCACCGGGCCGGCCACCAGGGGCCACTGCGAGCGGCGGTGCAGGTCGTCCGCGACGGCGACCAACTGCTGGTTGCCGGCCAGGGCGAGGACGGCGCGGTGGAAGGCGCGGTCGGACTCCGCGTAGTGGGCGCGGTCGCCCCGGGCGGCGGCGGCGGAGGTGGCCTCGGCCAGGGGCCGCAGCTCGGCCCAGCGGCCGGCCGGGACGGTGCGGGCGAGGCGCAGCATGACGGGCACCTCGATCAGGGCGCGGACCTCGGCGAGTTCGGCCAGTTCGCGCGGGGTGCGTTCGGTGACGCGGAACCCCCGGTTCGGTACGACCTCGACGGCGCCCTCGACGGCGAGCTGCTGCATGGCCTCGCGCACGGGGGTGGCGGACACGCCGAAACGGGCGCCGAGGGCGGGCGCGGAGTAGACCTCGCCGGGGACCAGCTCGCCGCCGACGAGGGCGGTGCGCAGGGCGTCGAGGATCTGCCCGCGTACCGAGTGGCGCCGGACGAGCCGGGGAGCGGGGGGCTCGCTGTGGACGTGTTCGCCGCGGGTCTGCTCGGGTACCCGAACGGGGCCGTGCGGCTCCGGGTCCGGCGGCGCGGTGTCGCGCGTTCTGCCCTGCTCCACTCGGGTCCTCCTGCGATGCGTACCAAGGGCCCGGCTCGCGGTGGACGGGGCCCCTGTGCACGATAGGCGCACGGGGTCGCCGTTCACACATCGATCAAATCGGGTAAGGTAAGGCTTACCTGCTAACGATCGCGATTCGGTGGTCCCCCGCATGTCCGTTCCCACCCTCCTCCCCGCCCTGACCTCGCCCGTGACGGAGGCGTACGACCGCCTGACCGAGGTCTTCCCCGGGCTGCGCGTGCGTGAGCTGGCGGACGGCGAGCGGGCCCCTCGGGGCTCCGGCTGGGTGGGGGCCGACGAACTGGCCGCGGGCGGTCCCGCCCTGGACGCCTTCCTCTCCTGGGACGACGCGCAGGTGCTGCGGGACTACGGGCAGCAGGCGCGGCCGGACGTCGTGGCCAGCTTCGGTCTGCACCGGTACGCATGGCCGGCCTGCCTCCTGATCACCGTGCCGTGGTTCCTGCACCGCCGCGTGCCGCGGCTGCCGGTGGGGGACGTGGCGTTCCAGCGGGCGCTCGGCCGGATGACGGTGCGGGTGGGGGAATTCGCCTGCCTGCCCGGCGATCCCGCCGCCGCGCTGCCCGGAGCCCGGGTCGTACCGGACGAGGAGGCGCTGCGCGGCGAGGTGCGGGCGGCCGTCGCCGAGCACCTGGGGCCGGTGCTGGAGGGCTTCGGGCCGCGGATGCGGCGCGGTAAGCGGGCCCTGTGGGGGATGGCGACCGACGAGATCGTCGAGGGCCTGTGGTACGTCGGACACCTGCTGGGCGAGGAGCCCCGCGCCATGGCGGAACTGGGACTGCTGCTGCCGGGGACGGGCGCGGCGAAGCCGTACGTCGGTACGGCCGGGTTCCGGGAGCTGACGGGGCCGGACGGCGCACCGCTGCCGACCCGCGACCGGGCGAGCTGCTGCCTCTTCTACACCCTGCGCCCCGAGGACACCTGTGTCACCTGTCCGCGTACCCGCGACGCCGACCGCGTCGCCAGGTTGAGCGCATCCGCGTGACCTCCGACTGACTCCACGCCACTCTCCCGAGTGACGTCAATCGAACTCAACTCCTTGCACGGATACGGAAGTTCGAGCAGATCGCACCTATTCGTACGCCCTGCGGCCCCAATGGCGTTCTCTTGCCCGAAACCACGCCGGTGCTCCGCGGCGTTCGGCCACTATGGCGCCCGAACGCCCTACCGGAGCGATGCAAGGGACACCGCATGAGACTGACCGACATATCGCTGGACTGGCTGCTTCCGGGCGGCGTGATGCTGGTGGGAGTCCTGGCTGCGGTGGCGGTGGTGACGCGCGGCAGGCGCGCCGGCGACAAGGCCGCGGCCGACGACTCCTGGGAGCGCGGCGAGGAGCGCCGCCGCCGCAAGGAAGCGGTCTACGGCACCGCCTCCTACCTGCTGCTCTTCTGCTGCGCGGCGGTCGCCGCCGCGCTCTCCTTCCACGGCCTGGTGGGCTTCGGCCGCCAGAACCTGAACCTGGCGGGGGGCTGGGAGTACCTGGTCCCCTTCGGTCTCGACGGCGCCGCCATGTTCTGCTCGGTGCTCGCGGTGCGCGAGGCCAGTCACGGCGACGCGGCGCTCGGCTCCCGCCTGCTGGTGTGGACGTTCGCCGGCGCGGCCGCCTGGTTCAACTGGGTGCACGCGCCGCGCGGCCTCGGGCACGCGGGGGCCCCGCACTTCTTCGCGGGCATGTCCCTGTCGGCGGCCGTGCTGTTCGACCGGGCGCTGAAGCAGACCCGCCGGTCCGCGCTGCGGGAGCAGGGCCTGGTGCCCCGGCCGCTGCCGCAGATCCGGATCGTACGGTGGCTCAGGGCGCCCCGCGAGACGTTCGGCGCCTGGTCGCTGATGCTCCTGGAGGGCGTGCGCACCCTGGACGAGGCGGTCGACGAGGTGCGCGAGGACCGGCGCCGCAAGGAGCAGGACCGGCAGCGGCAGCGCGAGCACCACAAGCTGGAGCGGGCACGCCTGAAGGCGTTCAACCGCCAGCACCGGGCCTGGGGGCGGGGCGGCCGACAGGTCGACGTCCCGGCGATGAACACCGCCCAGGTCGACGTCCACCCCGTCGACTCGCCGAGCCACCCGGGGGGTTCCGCCCCGGCCGCCGTCGGAGCCTCCGTCGCGGAGCCCGCCATAGCCGACCGGGGACACCAGCCTTCGCGGTCCTCCCGGCCCTCCCTCCAGGCCGTCAAGGGCGATGACCCGCCCCGTACGGTCGACCTCACCGCCGAGGACGACACGCAGACGCTGCCCCGGCTCGACTCGCTGGAGCGCAAACTCGCGCACCTTGAGCAGCAGTTCGGCTGACAGTCGCGGAGAGCGGGCCCGCCGGTCGCGGCGGGCCCTTCGCCCTACATCCCGGCGGGCGCGGCGGGGCCCCCGGACAGCTCGTACCAGACGACCTTCCCCACCCCGTGCGTGAGCACCCCCCACGCGTCGGCGAGCGCCTGCACCAGGACCAGGCCCCTGCCGTGCGTCCCGTCGTCGATCGCGGGGGCGCACGGGGTCGGCAGGTCGGTGGCGAAGTCCCGCACCTCCACCCGGAGCGTCCTGGGGGTCAGGGTGGCCGTGATCACCGCGCCGTGCTCGGTGTGTATGAGCGCGTTGGTGACCAGCTCGCTGGTCAACAGCTCCGCGACGTGCGGCACGTCCGGTTCCCCCCAGTGCCGCAGCAGCTCGCGGAGCGCGCGCCGCACCTCCGGTACCGCCGACAGGTCCGCACCCGCCACGTGGCGGCGCCACTGCACCGACCGGCCGTGCCGCTCGGCCCCGGGAACCAGCCCGTCGGTGACGGATCCAGCACCTCCCTGACGTCCCATCATCTCCCCCACCCGCACGTCGTCGGCCCTTCCCCTCGAACAGGTTCACGGGATGCATGCCCCCGCCTACACCGCGTCACGCCTGGGAATCACAGGTCCGGGGGGCGCCCGGGGGGCGCATCGGGGTAAGTCCCCCGGCCGGCCTCGCGGAGCGGCGACCGCACGGCGGCCGGTCGGCGGAGAAGCGCTGGCGTATGACGACCACGGCTGGTGGAAGGGCACCGCGAAGGGGCCGTGCGCCGGGACGCGCCCCGTGCGGCACACGGCCCGCGTCCCCGTGGCCCCGGTGCCGGCCGCGGGGCACACCGCCGGGCGCCGGTCAGGGCCTGGGGACGTTGCGCAGGTTGGAGCGGGCCATCTGGAGCATCCGGCCCACTCCCCCGTCCAACACGATCTTGCTGGCGGACAGGGCGAAGCCCGTCACCATCTCCGCCTTGATCTTCGGTGGGATGGACAGCGCGTTGGGGTCGGTGACGACGTCGACGAGCGCGGGGCCCCGGTGCGCGAAGGCGTCCTTGAGCGCACCCGCCAGCTGCTTGGGCTTCTCCACCCGCGCGCCGTACGCGCCGGCGGCACGGGCGATGGCCCCGAAGTCGGGGTTGCGGTTGGCGGTGCCGTACGAGGGCAGGCCCGCCACCAGCATCTCCAGCTCGACCATGCCCAGCGAGGAGTTGTTGAACAACACCACCTTCACCGGCAGGTCGTGCTGGACGAGAGTGAGGAAGTCGCCCATGAGCATCGAGAACCCGCCGTCACCGGACAGGGAGACGACCTGCCGCCTCCGGTCGGTGAACTGCGCGCCGATCGCCTGCGGCAGGGCGTTGGCCATCGAGCCGTGGCTGAACGACCCGATGATCCGGCGCCGTCCGTTGGGGGTGAGGTAGCGGGCCGCCCACACGTTGCACATACCGGTGTCGACGGTGAACACCGCGTCGTCGTCGGCGATCTCGTCGAGGACGGACGCCACGTACTCGGGGTGGATCGGCCTGTGCTTCTCCACCTTGCGGGTGTACGCCTTGACGACCCCTTCCAGGGCGTCGGCGTGCTTCTTGAGCATCTTGTCGAGGAACCGGCGGTCGGTCTTGGGGCGCACGCGTGGGGTGAGGCAGCGCAGGGTCTCGCGCACGTCGCCCCAGACGGCCAGGTCGAGCTTGGAGCGGCGGCCGAGGTGCTCGGGCCGTACGTCCACCTGGACGATCTTGACGTCGTCGGGCAGGAAGGCGTTGTACGGGAAGTCGGTGCCCAGCAGGATCAGCAGGTCGCACTCGTGAGTGGCCTCGTAGGCGGCGCCGTAGCCGAGGAGCCCGCTCATCCCCACGTCGTAGGGGTTGTCGTACTGGATCCACTCCTTGCCGCGCAGGGCGTGCCCGACGGGCGACTTGATCCGCTCCGCGAACCGCATCACCTCCGCGTGCGCGCCCTTCGTGCCGCTGCCGCAGAACAGCGTGACCTTGTCGGCGTCGTCGATGAGCCGGACCAGGGCGTCGATCTCCGCGTCACCGGGGCGCACGGTGGGACGCGAGGTGACGAGCGCGTGCTCGACCGCCTTCTCCGGGGCCTCCTCGGAGGCGATGTCACCCGGCAGGGACACCACGCTGACGCCGCTGCGGCCGACGGCGTGCTGGATGGCGGTCTGGAGCAGCCGGGGCATCTGCTTGGGACTGGAGATCAGTTCGCTGTAGTGGCTGCACTCCTGGAACAGCCGGTCCGGGTGCGTCTCCTGGAAGTAGCCGAGCCCGATCTCGCCGGAGGGGATGTGGGAGGCGAGGGCCAGCACGGGGGCCATCGAGCGGTGCGCGTCGTACAGCCCGTTGATGAGGTGCAGGTTTCCCGGCCCGCAGGAGCCGGCGCAGGCGGCGAGGCTGCCGGTGATCTGGGCCTCGGCGCCGGCCGCGAACGCGGCGGTCTCCTCGTGCCGGACCTGGATCCAGTCGATGCCGCGGGTGCGGCGGATGGCGTCGACGACGGGGTTCAGGCTGTCCCCGACGACCCCGTACAGCCGTCGCACGCCGGCGCGGACCAGGATGTCGACGAACTGTTCTGCCACATTCTGTTTGGCCATGCGTCCATCAAGTCACGGCGTACGCGGTTACGCCTCCCAGATCGCCACACCCGTACGGTCATCGGCGTATCCCTTCACCCTCAGCTGGGTGTCCACCAGGAACTGCGCCAGTCCGGGCGGTTCGCCGGTGGCCCAGCGCCCGGCGAGTTCCCCGGCGAGGGCGGGCTCGTCGCGCAGCGGCTCGGCCAGGCCGCGGCCGGCGAGGAGCAGGGTGTCGCCGGGCCGGGCGACGGAGGCGCGGAAGCGGAAGGGTTCGGCGGGCGGCGGGACGGGGTCCTCGACGTACGGGGCCGGGGGCGTCGTGATGCCGAGGTCCATGGTCAGCCGGTCGCCCTGCTCGGTCTCGGCCGGCGGCGAGCCGTAGCCGATGACGGGCTCGCCGGTGAGGGCGGACGGCTCGGGGACGGCCGGTTCGATGTCCTGCCAGACGCCGTCGCGGAGCCGGAAGAGCCCGCCCTCGCCGACGCCGAAGAACACCCGGGTGCGGCAGCCGGGGTCGGCGGTCAGCAGCAGGCAGCGCAGTCCGGCGGTGTACTGGCCGGGCGCCACGCCCAGGTCCGCGGCGCGGGCGCGGAGACGGCCGTAGGAGCGGTCGGTGAGCCGGTGCAGTCCGGACTTGAGGTCGCGGCGGCGGCCGGCCCGGATGTCCTCGGCGAGCCGCGCGTGGCTGCGCCCGACGGCTTCGCCGATCCAGCGGCAGACGTCGGCGGCGGCGAGGTGCGCGCCCGGGGCGGAGCGGGCGCCGGTGGCGACGGCGGCCAGCACGAGGGCGGACGCCCCGGTGCCGAAGCGGGCGGTGAGCAGCGCGTCGCGGCGGGGTTCGCCCCGGTGACGCGCGGAGTCGCCACGTACGGACACGGCCCGCAGGGTGTACGTCCCGTACCGGGCGCCGTCCAGGACGGTGTCGGCGACGAGTTCGTCCAGCTCGTCCGGCCGGGCCGGGGGCAGGGCGGTCGGTTCGGGCTCGTAGGTGGGCGGGCGCTCGCCGACGTGCCCGACGCGCGGCCGGGGCAGGCGGGACGGGCGCGGGCCGCCGGGGAACGTGCGCGGGGCGCTCGCCGGGCCGTCCGGGTCCTTCGGTTCCCAGGGGGCGCGCCCCCGGCCGGGTGGACCGGCGGACGGTCCGGCCGGGGTGGCGTCCGCCGCCGTCGGGTCGTACAGCTTGTCCCACCAGTCGTCCCCGCCGGTGGTGGGCGTATCCCCCTGTGGGCTCATGCCCATAATTGTCGACCGCGCGGGGCGTACGAAAACGGGCGAGCGGAAAAGTGGTCCGCCGGGCGGCCCCACCCCCCACGGGAAGGACGCCCGGCGGACCGGCGTGATCGACGCACGTCATACGCGCGGACCACGGTTCTTGGGGATGGGCGGAGTTCGAGAGTAGACCGCTTTGGTCCAATCGTGAACAAGACGTCCACGGAGTGAGAGGGGGTCCCAGTGGTGCTGGCGGCGATAGGGCTGGACGAGCGGCAGGAGGCGGCGTACCGGGCGCTGGTCGCGCTGGGTGCGGCCGACGTGGCGGACCTGGCGCACCGGCTCGGCCTGCCCGAGGCGGAGACCGAGCGGGCGCTGCGCCGGCTGGAGTCGCGGGGGCTGGCGGCCGGGTCGTCCGCGCGGGCCGGGCGGTGGGTGGCCGCGCCCCCGGCGGTGGCGCTCGGCGCGCTGCTCACCCGGCAGCGGCACGAGCTGGAGCGGGTGGAGGCGGCGGCGGCCCGGCTGGCCGAGGAGTACCGGGCGGAGGCGGCGGAGCCGGCGGTGCCCGACCTGGTGGAGGTGGTGACCGGCGCGGCGGCGGTGGAGCGCCGGCTGGACCAGTTGCTGCTGGGCGCGGCGGAGGAGGTGTGCGCCCTCGTGACGGAGGGCCCGCTCGCGGTGCCGGCGCGGGGTGTGGCGTGCCGGGTGGTGGTGGAGCGGGAGGTCCTGTCGCGGCCGGGCGGCGCCGCCGCGCTGTCGGCGGCGCTCGGCGGTGAGGTGCGGCTGCGGGTGGCCGACCGGGTGCCGGCGCGGCTGGTGGTGGCCGACCGGTCGGCGGGCATGGTGCCGCTGACCGGTCCGGGGGCGGAGCCGGTGGCGCTGGTGGCCCGGGCGAGCGGGCTGCTGGAGTCGCTGACGGCCCTGTTCGAGGCGGTGTGGCGGGACGCGCTGCCGCTGCGGCTGGGCCCGGGCGGCGCTGCCGCCGAGGAGGCCCCGGCGGGCCCGGACGCGACGGACCTGGAGGTGCTGTCGCTGCTGTTGGCGGGCCTGACGGACGCGAGCGTCGCCAAGCAGCTGGACCTGGGCCTGCGCACGGTCCAGCGCCGGGTGAAGGGGCTGATGGAGCTGGCGGGCGTGACGACCCGCCTCCAACTGGGCTGGCACGCCCATGAGCGCGGCTGGGTGACCCGCGCCTGACCCGCGGCGGCGGAACGGTCCGGGTCGGGCCGGGCCGGGCTGACCTGGCGGGAGCGGGAGCGGTCCGGGCCGGGACCCCGGCTGACCTGCGTGAGGGGGAGCGGTCCGGCAGGCTGGCGGTATGGGTGCGTGGCAGCTGCTCCTGGCCGGGCTGGTGATGCTGCTCGGCCTGTTCGGCGTGCTCGTCCCGGGCGTGCCCGGCGCGTGGCTGGTCTGGGCCGCGGTGATGTGGTGGTCGCTGCATGTGCGGACCGGTGCGGCGTGGTGGCTGCTGGTCGGTTCCAGCGCGTTGCTGCTGGTGACGCAGGTGGTCGTCTGGCAGCTCCCGGCGCGCCGGCTGCGCGGTGTCGGCGTGACGCGGCGGATGGTGGCGTACGCCGGTGTCGGCGCCCTGATCGGGTTCGTCGTGCTGCCGGTCGTGGGGACCGTGCCCGGCTACGTCGGGGGGATCTACCTGTGCGAGCGGCGCCGCCTCGGCGGGCACGGCCCGGCCATGACGTCCACCCGGACCGTGATGCGGGCGATCGGGACGAGCGTGCTGGTGGAGCTGTTCGCGTGCCTGCTGATCGTCGGCGCCTGGACGGGCGCCGTGCTGGCCGGCTGACCGCTCCTCAGCCCAGCAGAAGCGCGGCGTACGAGCGCCAGGGGCGCCACTCCTCGCGGTCCGCCCCGGCGTCGGGCGCCACGTCCGGGTCGCCGAGCGCCCGCATCCGGATGAGGGCGGCGGTCCGGGCGTCCACCCCCGGTACGCCGCGCAGCGCCCGCTCGGCGGCGGCCCGGTCGGCCCCCGGGTCGAGCCGCACCTCGCCGGCCGCGAGCGCCGTGGCGAGGGGCCCGGCCGCCGGGTGCCGCCGCAGCGCGCCCGGCTCGGGGAACAGGTGGGTGAGCCCGCCACAGGGCACGTCCAGTGCCGTGCCGTGCTCCTCGACCAGCCGGGCCGCCTCCGCCCGGTCCACCAGGGCCCGCAGCGCGTACTCCTCGGGCTCCGCCGCGCCGGGCGACCGCGGCCCGAGGGCGGGGTCGATGCCGAGGCGCTCGGCGACGGCGTACGGATCGGCGTCCAGGTCGAACAGGCGTCGCAGCCGCTGGACGGCGGTGGTGAGGTCCCGCAGGTCGCCCAGGTGCAGCCGGGCCTCCAGCCACGGTCCGGGCGAGCGCTCGCCGACGGCGACGATTCCTGGGCCGTACGGCAGCCGCAGGGTACGGCGGTACGTGCGGGCGCCGGGCGCCCCGACGACCTCCTCGATCCGCGCGACGGCCTCGCCCTCCAGCAGGTCGAAGACCGCGCGCCGCGCGTACGCGCCCCGGTACGCCAGCCGCAGCGCGATCCCCCCGGCGCCGCCGCCCGGACGCCCCCGTGCCTCCGCGCGCAGTCCGCTCGGCGTCCGCGCGTAGATCCGCCGGATGGTGTCGTTGAACTGCCGGACGCTGGCGAACCCGGCGGCGAAGGCGATCTCCGTCACCGGCAGCCGGGTGGTCTGGAGCAGTACCCGCGCGGTGTGGGCGCGCTGCGCGCGGGCCAGCGCGACCGGACCGGCGCCGAGCTCGGCGTTGAGCTGCCGCTGCACCTGGCGTGCGCTGTACCCGAGCCGGTGCGCCAGCCCGGGCACGCCCTCGCGGTCCACCACCCCGTCGCCGATCATGCGCATCGCGCGGGCGACGACGTCGGCGCGGACGTTCCAGGCGGCGGAGCCGGGTACGGCGTCCGGCCTGCATCGCCGGCAGGCCCGGTAGCCGTGCCGCTGGGCCGCCGCAGCGGTCGCGAAGAACGTCACGTTGCACCGCTTGGGCGTGACCGCCGGGCAGCTGGGCCGGCAGTAGATGCCGGTGGTCCCGACGGCGAAGAAGAACTCGCCGTCGAACCGCGCGTCCCGGCTGCTGACCGCGCGGTATCTGGTGTCCTCGTCCGTCACGGCACCAGTCTCCGTGCTGGGAGGACCGCCGCGCTGGCGGTTTTCGGACATCGCGTCCGGCCGGTGGGGCGCCCCGGTGGGCGCCGGCCCGGCCGGCCGTGCCCGGCCGGTGGGGCGCCCCGGTGGGCGCCGGCCCGGCCGGCCGTGCCCGGCCGCCCCTGCGCCGGGGCGCCCCCGCCGGGACGGGCGTGCCCGGCGGAGGGACGGCCCGCCCGCCGGGGGCAGGCTGCCCCTGCCGTGGCCGAGTGCTCGGCGGGGGGGGCCGGGGCCGCCCCCGCCACGAACGGCCGCCCCGCCGGGGCCGGACCGCGGGCGGGCGGGGGCCGCCGCGCCGCCTCGTTCAGCGGTTGCGGCCGCCGCGCTTGGCCTCCAGGGCCGCGCGGCCCACGGCGGACTTGCGCTTCCAGTCCTTGAGGATCTCGGACCGCAGGCGGGCGTCGGTCTTGGCGACGATCCGCTGGTTCTCGCGCAGCAGCTTGCGGTAGCTGTCGAGCCGCCGCTGCGGCAGCGAGCCGTCCTCGATGGCGGCGAGGACCGCGCAGCCGGGTTCGGCGAGGTGGGCGCAGTCGTGGAAGCGGCAGTCCTCCGCCAGTGCCTCGATCTCGGAGAAGACCTGGCCGACCCCGGCCTCGGCGTCCCACAGGCCGACGCCCCGCAGTCCGGGCGTGTCGATCAGGACGCCGCCGCCCGGCAGGGTGAGGAGGTTGCGGGTGGTGGTGGTGTGCCGGCCCTTGCCGTCGACGTCGCGCGTGGCCTGGACGGCCATGACGTCCTCGCCGAGCAGGGCGTTGGCGAGGGTCGACTTGCCGGCGCCGGAGGTGCCGAGCAGCACGCTCGTACCGCCGGAGACGACGGCGGCGAGCACGTCGACGCCTTCGCCGCCGGTGGAGCTCACCGGCAGCACCTGTACGCCCGGCGCGACCGTCTCGACGTCCTGCACGAGGTAGGACAGGCCGACCGGGTCGGGCACGAGGTCCGCCTTGGTGAGGACGACGAGCGGCTGGGCGCCCGATTCCCAGGCGAGGGCGAGGAACCGTTCGATCCGTCCGAGGTCCAGCTCGACGGAGAGCGGGACGGCGATGATCGCGTGGTCGACGTTGGCGGCGAGGATCTGGCCCTCGGACCGCGTCGAGGAGGTGGACCGTACGAATGCGGTCCGGCGCGGCAGGTACGCCCGGACGTAGCGGGGCGTGCCGTCCGTCTCGACGGCGGCCCAGTCGCCGGTGCAGATGACCCGCAGGGGGTCGTGCGGGGTCACGAACGCGGTGTCGGCGCGGACGACACCGTCCGCGGTGATGACGTCGCACTGGCCGCGGTCGACGCGTACGACCCGCCCGGGGACGAGGCCCTGGTCGGCGTACGCGGCGAATTCCGCCTCCCATCCGCCGTCCCAGCCGTACGGGGACAGGGCGTGCGAGGGGGACGGGAAGGACGGGGAAGAAGAAGCGAGAGACAAGGGGGAACCCTTCCGAGGGTGGCCCCGGACGGCGCCCGCTGCGGGCGATGTGTCAGCCGGTGGCCACGGAGGTGGAGTGGAGGATCGTCGTGACGCGGGCAGCGCCCATCGCAATGACAGCCATCGGTCACACCTCCCGGTCCTGCGCTCGTGGTTCGACGTCTCGCGTTCCGCGGGCCCCGCGGAACGGCCTCACTCTAGGCGGGCGCCCGGTGAACGCGCCAAGGGTTTTTCTCAGTTCGCCGTCTGCGCCTCGGGCACGCCCGACGCCCCGGGCGCCCCGGACGCCTCGGCGATCTCCTCGTGCCCCGGCGGCGGATCGTGGCGCCGCCCGGGACGTCGGTGGAGCGGGCCGCGGTGGAGCAGCCCGCGCAGGCGGCCGACGGTGGGTTCGGTCCAGCGGGCGGTGAGCGGGCCGAGGACGACCAGGATCAGTACGTACGCGGTGGCGATGGGTCCGATCCGGGGTTCGGTGCCGACGGCGAGGCCCGCGATGACGATGGAGAACTCGCCACGGGCGACCAGCGCCCCGCCCGCCCGCAGCCGGCCGCGCGGGCCGATGCCGGCGCGCCGGGCCGCGTACCAGCCGGTGAAGACCTTGGTCAGGGCGGTGGCGACGGCGAGCAGCAGTGCGGGCAGCAGGACCGGCGGGATGGCGGCCGGGTCGGTGGACAGTCCGAAGAAGACGAAGAACACGGCGGCGAACAGGTCGCGCAGCGGGGTGAGCAGTTCGCGCGCGCCCTCCGCGACCTCGCCGGAGAGGGCGATGCCGACGAGGAACGCGCCGACCGCCGCGGAGACCTGGAGCTGCTGCGCGATGCCGGCGACGAGCACGGTCAGACCGAGCACGACGAGCAGCAGCATCTCGGGGTTGTCGGAGGAGACGGCGCGGCTGATGAGGCGGCCGTGCCGCAGCGCGACGTACAGCACGAGGCCGACGGTGCCGAGGGCGATGACCAGGGTGATGCTGCCGCCGGCGAGTCCCACGCCGGCCAGCAGGGCGGTGAGCAGCGGGAGGTAGACCGCCATCGAGAGGTCCTCGATGACGAGGAGGCCGAGGATGACGGGGGTCTCACGGTTGCCGAGGCGGCCGAGGTCGGTGAGGACCTTGGCGATGACGCCGGAGGAGGAGATCCAGGTGACTCCGGCGAGGGCTACGGCGGCGACCGGTCCCCAGCCGAGGAGGAGCGCGGCGGCGGCTCCGGGGGTGGCGTTGAGGACGAAGTCGACGGCGCCGGAGGGGTACTGCGTCCTGAGGCTGGAGACGAGTTCGCCCGCGCTGTACTCGAGGCCGAGGAGGAGCAGGAGCAGGATGACGCCGATCTCGGCGCCGACGGCGACGAAGTCCCCGCTGGCGTTGAGCGGGAGCAGTCCGCCGTGGCCGAAGGCCAGCCCGGCGAGGAGGTAGAGAGGGATCGGGGAGAGGCCGACGCGTCCGGCGAACCGCCCTATGAGGCCGAGGCCGAGGATGACCGCTCCGAGCTCGATGAGGAGTGCGGTGGTGTTGTGCATGTCAGTCCCCCGCGATGATGCCGGCGAGGGTGTCCACGCCTTCGCGGGTGCCGACGGCGACGAGGGTGTCCCCGACGGCGAGCCGGAAGTCCGGTCCGGGCGACGGGTGGACGCTGGTGCGGCGCAGTACGGCCACGATGGAGGCGCCCGTGCGGGTGCGGGCCCTGGTGTCGCCGAGCAGCCGCCCGCCGTAGGGCGAACGGCTGCCGACGGGTATGTGCTCGGTGACCAGGTCCAGGCCGTCGGTGCGGATGGCGTCCACCGGCGCGGGGTCGATCAGGTGGGCGAGGCCGGTGGCCTCCTCGGGGGTGAGGGGCACCGACGCCTGGCAGGTGTCGGGGTCGTCGGCCGCGTAGAAGCCGAGGAACCGGCGCCCGTCGTGGTGGACGACGACGGAGATGTGCTGTCCGGCCTCGGTGGTGAACTCGTACTGCGTCCCGACGCCGGGCAGTGGGGTACGACGCGTGCCCATGATCGCCCCTCCGCGGTGGTCGCCGGCGGAGCCGGCGTACAAGAAGAAAGGATCTTCTTTACCGTATCATTACGTTGTGGTGGTGGCCGCGGCGCCGCAGGGGACGTCGAAGCGGTCGCCCTTGTCGCTCCTCAGGCCGCCGAGGCTCAGGCACCGTCGTCGAACACGTGCCGGCCGGCTCGGATGTTCCGCATGCCGCCGGTGCCGCGCACGGCGCCGGCGGCGCCCCACGACGATCCGGCGCCGCGGCCCCGCCTACACCGGGCCGCCGCCGTCCCGGTCCCGCTGCCGGTCACGCTCCCGGTCCTGGGCGCGCTCGCGGTCCTTGGCGCGCTCCCGGTCCTTCTCCCGTTCCTTGTCCTTGGCGGAGTGCAGCCGGGACTTCACGTCGTCCGGCGGCAGGAACCTCGACCAGCGCTCCGGGAACTCCGAGGGCATGTCCGGGTCCAGGTCGTCCAGGCCCTCGACCGCCGCCTTCGCCCGAGCGACCAGGGCCGCCGCCTCGGCCGTGCGGGCGCGCTCGTTCTCGGCGCGGGCGGCGGCGGTGGCGACCGACGGCCAGACGCGGTCGATCGCGGCGTTGACCGCCGCGCCCACCAGCACCGCGAACGCCGAGATGCCGATCCACAGCAGGACCGCGATGGGCGCGGCCAGCGAGCCGTAGATGGTCGGGCCCTCGACCGTACTGGTGAGGTAGATGCGCAGCAGGAAGCTGCCGAACACCCACATGGCGAGGGCGACCAGCGCGCCGGGGACGTCCTCGATCCAGGGGGAGCGCACCGGGACGGACACGTGGTACAGGGTCGTCAGGAAGGCGATGGACAGCAGGATCACGACCGGCCAGTACAGGACGGAGACGACCTCCGTGCCCCAGGGCACGAACTCGACCACCCGGTCGGGACCGACCACCGCCAGCGGCAGGACGACCGCGCCGATGAGCAGGGCGGCGACGTAGAGCAGGAAGGCCAGCAGCCGGGTGGCGACGATGCCGCGGTGGCCGTCCAGGCCGTACATCACCGTGATGGTGTCGATGAAGACGTTGACCGCCCGCGAGCCGGACCACAGCGCGATCGCGAAACCGATCGAGATGATGTCGGGACGGCCGCCGTGCGTGACGTCCGCCAGCAGCGGCCGCGCGATGTCGTTGACCCCCCGGTCGGACAGGACCGTGCCGACCGCCCCGAGGATGTTGCGCTCGATGGAGGCGACGGTGGTGGTGTCGGTCCAGTCGTCGATGTAGCCGAGGAGACCCAGCAGGCCGAGCATCAGGGGCGGCAGTGACAGGAGGGTGAAGAACGCCGCCTCGGCGGCGAGGCCGAGGATCCGGTACTCGATGCACGAATTGACCGTGTCCTTCAGGAGCAGCCAGGCCATCCTCCGCTTGGACACGTTGCGATAGAGGGCCCGGGCCCGGTGGAGTCTGCCCTGTGACCGAGGAGGTCCCGGGGGTGTTTCATTTGCTGCCTGCACCTCCTTACCGTATCCGCATGGCGACCACCACCCACACAGTGACCAACCAGCCTCCGCCCCTGGTCGGGTACGACGTCTTCACCGCCGATCATGCGCTGACCGAGGCCGTGGAGCGTCACCTTCCGCTCGAACTCCTCGACGAGGCCCGCCAGGAGCTGTCCTCGCTCGGCACCACCGCCGGTTCCGTCCAGGCGCAGGAGTGGGGGTTCCTCGCCAACGAGAACCCGCCCAAGCTGCGCACCCACGACCGGTACGGCCACCGGATCGACCAGGTCGACTTCCATCCCGCCTGGCACCGGCTGCTCGGCCACGCGGTGACCAACGGGCTCACCAACGCCTGGGGCCGGCCGGGCGGACACGTGCGGCGCGCCGCCGGGTTCCTGGTGTGGACGCAGACCGAGGCCGGGCACGGCTGCCCGCTGTCGATGACGCACGCCGCCGTCCCGGCGCTGCGCACCGACCCCGCGCTCGCCGCGGAGTGGGAACCCAGGCTGACCTCGCAGATCTACGAGGGCGAGGAGACGGCGCGCCCGGCCGCCGACAAGACCGGTGTGCTCTTCGGGATGGGCATGACGGAGAAGCAGGGCGGCAGTGACGTACGGGCGAACACCACGGCCGCGACCCCTCTGGAGGCGGACGGCGAGTACGTCCTGACGGGCCACAAGTGGTTCTGCTCGGCGCCCATGTCCGACGCCTTCCTGGTGCTGGCGCAGGCTCCCGGGGGACTCACCTGCTTCCTGGTGCCGCGGGTCCTGGAGGACGGCGGCCGGAACGTGTTCCGGATCCAGCGGCTGAAGGACAAGCTCGGCAACCGGTCGAACGCGTCGAGCGAGGTCGAGTTCGACGGGACGTGGGCGCGCCGGGTGGGTGAGGAGGGCCGCGGGGTGCGCACCATCATCGAGATGGTGGCGGCGACCCGGCTGGACTGCGTGGTCGGCTCGGCGGCGCTGATGCGGCAGGCGGTGGCGCAGGCGGCGCACCACGCCGCCTACCGCGGGGCGTTCGGCGGCGTGCTGATCGAGAAGCCGCTGATGCGCAACGTCCTGGCCGACCTGGCGCTGGAGTCCGAGGCGGCGACGACGCTGGCGATGCGGCTGGCGGCGGCGTACGACACCGACGACGAGCAGGAGAGGGCGTTCCTGCGGCTGGCGGTGCCGGCGGCGAAGTACTGGGTGACCAAGCGGTGCACGCCGGTGACGGCGGAGGCGCTGGAGTGTCTGGGCGGCAACGGGTACGTGGAGGAGTCCGGCATGCCCCGGCTGCTGCGCGAGTCTCCGCTGAACTCGATCTGGGAGGGGTCGGGCAACGTCCAGGCGCTGGACGTGCTGCGGGCCCTCCAGCGGGAGCCGATGGCGCTGAACGCCTTCCTGGAGGAGGTCGGCAAGGCGCGGGGCGCGGACCACCGGCTGGACGGGGCGATCAAGGACCTGCTGGCCGAGCTGGCCGACCTGGACGGGGTCGAGGCGCGGGCGCGGCGGCTGGTGGAACGGATGGCCCTGGTCCTCCAGGGGTCGCTGCTGGTGCGGTGGGCGCCGTCGGCGGTGGCGGACGCGTTCTGCGCGTCGCGGCTGGGCGGGGACTGGGGGGCGGCGTTCGGAACGCTGCCGCACACCCTGGACCTGGCGGGAATCGTTAAGCGGGCACGCGCGGTGGCATAGGAGCGCGAAGCGGGCGCCACGGGTGGCGAAAGGGATGGGGGTCTGCCGCCGGAGCCCCGAGCCGCTCGGGAAAGGCGCGGGCCGTGTGTCCGATCGGCCCGCGCCCCCGGAGCGGCTGGGATGGTGCTGCGCCGACACGGCACCATCCCGTCGCCGTACCACTTTCGTACGAGGGTGGGGCCGTGCGCGAGAGTTGCAGAGGGTTGCACCGTTGTGGGCATGACGACGGCGCGTCGCCGCCGGGCGGGGAGGATGGGGTGACACGTACCGACCACCAGGTGGGACGGCAACGGGGAGGACCGGTGCGTCAGGCCACGGTGGACATGACGCGGCTCGCCGCCATGGACCCGCGCGAGGCGGCGTTGCTGCTCAAGGGCGTGCGGGAGGCGGCGCTGAAGGGCGGGCGGGCGCCGCTGGCGCCGCGCTCCGACATAGGCGAGTCGTGGCGGCGGATGCTGCGCACGGGCGTGGATCCGGACCGGGACCGCCGTTCGGGACTGCTCCCGCCGGGCGAGCTGGAGCGCCGACGGGCCGACTCGCCGCTGGCGGCGCTGCTGCCGGTGCTGCGGGAGGGGCTGGTGTCGTGCTCGGCCGAGTCCGAGGCGGTGCGGCACATCATGGTGGTGGCGGACGCCGAGGGCCGGGTGCTGTGGCGGGAGGGCAGCGCGAGTGTGCTGCGGAAGGCGGACGGGCACGGGTTCGAGCCGGGTGCCGACTGGGCGGAGGCCACGGTCGGTACGAACGGGGTGGGCACCGCGCTGGTGGCGCGGCGCCCGGTGCAGGTGCACTCGGCGGAGCACTTCGTCTCGACGCACCACTCGTGGACGTGCGCGGGCGCTCCGATCACCGACCCGCGGGACGGGAGGCTGCTCGGCGCGGTGGATGTGAGCGGGCCGCTGGCGACGATGCACCCGGCCACGCTGATGCTGGTGCGCTCGGTCGCGAGGCTCGCCGAGGCGGAGCTGCGCAACCGGCACTTCGCGGAGCTGGCGCGGCTGCGGGCGGTGGCCGCGCCGATCCTGTGCCGGGTGGGGGGCAGGGCGCTGGCGGTGGACACGCACGGCTGGCTGGCCGGCGTGACCGGGATGCCGCCGGTGGACCGGCTGCCGCTGCCGGCGTCGTTCCGGCCGGGTCGGGTGTGGCTCCCGTCGCTGGGCATGTGCGAGGCGGAGCCGCTGCCGGGCGGGTGGCTGCTGCGGGTGGTGGGCGAGGAGGCGCGGGCGGCGGCGAGCCGGGTGGTGCTGGACGTGAGCCGGCCACGCCGCTGGTCGCTGGAGGTGTCGGGGCCGGCGGGCAGCTGGACGCAGGAGCTGAGCCCGCGCCACACCGAGCTGCTGTACGTGCTGGCGCTGCACCGGGACGGCCGGACGGCGGCGGAGCTGGCGCACGACGTGTTCGGCGACCGGACGCGTGCGGTGACGGTCCGGGCGGAGATGTCCCGGGTGCGCCGCACTCTGGCGGGCGTGCTGGAGCACCGCCCGTACCGGTTCCGCGAGGAGGTCGAGGTGGCGGTGGTCCGCCCCGAGGACCCGGCCGACCTGCTCCCCCACTCCACGGCCCCGGCGGTGCGCGCCTCGGGGGGCGGCGAGCGGACGGGGTAGCCGGTCGCCGGGAGCGGAGGCGGGTCGCCGGGGGCCGGCGGGGGGGCGATCACCGGGGGGCGGGGGTGGCCGATCGTCCCGCCGGGTGGGCACGTGGTTCGCTTGGGCGTATGAGCATCACCGTGACCACCTGGTCCCTCGAACAGACCTCCCCCGACGACCTGCGGCCCGCCGCCGCGCCCTCCGGTGACGTGCGGATCGTCCGGGCGGAGGTGCCCTCGCCCGAGTTCGGCCGCTTCCTCTATACGGCGGTGGGCGGCGACATCAACTGGACGGACCGGCTGGGACTGACGTACGCCCAGTGGCGGGAGATCGTCGAGCGGCCCGGGGCGGAGATCTGGGTGGCGTACGACCGGGGGACGCCGGCGGGGTACGTGGAGCTGGACCCGCAGGAGGACGGGGTCGTGGAGATCGTCTACTTCGGGCTGATACCGGCGTTCCGGGGGCGGGGCATCGGCGGGCACCTGCTGGCGTACGGTACGGCGCGCGCCTGGGATCTGGCCGAGCGCTGGCCGGGGCGGGCCCCGACGAAGCGGGTCTGGCTGCACACCTGCTCCCTGGACGGGGAGCACGCGATGGGGAACTATCGGCGGCGCGGCTTCACCCTCTTCGACACCAAGGTGACGGAGGAGCCGGAGACGGCGGCCCCGGGACCCTGGCCCGGCGCGGAGGTCGGCTGAACGCTCCGCACGCGGCTCCCCCGCCCGTCCGGCGGCGGGGGACCGCGGACCCGCCGCCGGACCCCTTGACGTGACCCACGCCACATGTGTCCACGATGCGGGACACCGATGTCCATATCGCGGACGAACCTGGACTGGGTCCAAAGTCCCATGGCACGCTTCCGTCATGTCTCGAGCTGGAATTGCCTTGGTGAGTCGGCGGCACGTCGACCTCGGCCGCATGTCCAGCGCCATCTGTCCGGTGAGCTGATCAGCCCAGCACCACCGCGACCCCCCGAACTTCTGCACCCCCAGCGCACCGCTGCGCCAACCCCTGCTCAGCGCGCGAGTGTGCAGGTCAGAGCCGCCCTCCTGCAGTCCCGAAGGACGTATCGTCATGGCCGCCACCCCTGAGAAGCCCGCCTCCGCCACCGCCCGTCGCAAGACCGGGCGTCACCGTGGCGAAGGCCAGTGGGCCGTGGGCCACTTCACGCCCCTCAACGGCAACGAGCAGTTCAAGAAGGACGACGACGGTCTCAACGTACGGACACGCATTGAGACGATCTACTCCAAGGCCGGCTTCGACTCGATCGACCCCAACGACCTCCGGGGCCGGATGCGCTGGTGGGGCCTCTACACCCAGCGCAAGCCCGGGATCGACGGCGGCAAGACCGCGATCCTGGAGCCGGAGGAGCTGGACGACGAGTTCTTCATGCTGCGCGTCCGCATCGACGGCGGCCGGCTGACCACCGAACAGCTCCGGGTGATCGGTGAGATCTCGCAGGAGTTCGCGCGCGGCACCGCGGACATCACGGACCGGCAGAACGTGCAGTACCACTGGATCCGGATCGAGGACGTTCCCGAGATCTGGAACCGGCTGGAGGCCGTGGGCCTGTCCACCACCGAGGCGTGCGGCGACACCCCGCGCGTCATCCTCGGCTCCCCGGTGGCCGGAATCGCCGAGGACGAGATCATCGACGGCACCCCCGCGCTTGAGGAGATCCACCGCAGGATCATCGGCAACAAGGACTTCTCCAACCTCCCCCGCAAGTTCAAGTCGGCGATCTCCGGCTCCCCGCTGCTCGACGTGGCGCACGAGATCAACGACATCGCCTTCGTCGGCGTGAACCACCCGGAGCACGGCCCCGGCTTCGACCTGTGGGTCGGCGGCGGCCTGTCCACCAACCCCAAGATCGGTGTGCGGCTCGGCGCCTGGGTCCCCCTCGACGAGGTCCCGGACGTGTACGAGGGCGTCATCTCGATCTTCCGCGACTACGGCTACCGCAGGCTGCGCAACCGCGCCCGGCTGAAGTTCCTGCTGGCCGACTGGGGCGCGGAGAAGTTCCGCAAGGTGCTGGAGGACGAGTACCTGAAGCACCCGCTGGTCGACGGCCCGGCACCCGAGCAGCCCGTACAGCAGTGGCGCGACCACGTGGGCGTGCACCGGCAGAAGGACGGCCGGTTCTACGTCGGCTTCGCGCCGCGCGTCGGCCGCGTCGACGGCGCCACCCTCACCAAGATCGCCGAGGTGGCCGAGGCGCACGGCTCCGGCCGGCTGCGGACCACCGCCGAGCAGAAGATGCTCGTCCTGGACGTCGACGAGGCCCAGGTCGAGTCCCTGGTGTCGGGGCTGGAGGCGCTGGACCTCCAGGTCAAGCCGTCACCGTTCCGGCGCGGCACGATGGCCTGCACCGGCATCGAGTTCTGCAAGCTGGCGATCGTCGAGACCAAGGCGCGCGGCGCGTCCCTGATCGACGAGCTGGAGCGCCGCATCCCGGACTTCGACGAGCCGATCACCATCAACATCAACGGCTGCCCCAACGCCTGCGCGCGCATCCAGGTGGCGGACATCGGTCTCAAGGGGCAGCTGGTGCTCGACGACGCCGGCAACCAGGTGGAGGGCTACCAGGTGCATCTGGGCGGCGCTCTCGGCCTGGAGGCGGGCTTCGGCCGCAAGGTCCGCGGCCTGAAGGTCACCGCCACCGAGCTGCCCGACTACATCGAGCGGGTCCTCACGCGCTTCCAGGAGCAGCGCGAGGACGGCGAGCGCTTCGCCTCCTGGGCGGCCCGCGCGTCGGAGGAGTCCCTCTCGTGAACGCGCCGAAGGAGACGGGGGACACGGCATGAGCGAGCGCGCGGCACCGTTCCACTGCCCGTACTGCGGCGACGAGGACCTGCGTCCCGGCGAGCAGGGTCACGGCGCCTGGGAATGCGGGGCGTGCAACCGGGCCTTCCAGCTGAAGTTCCTCGGGCTGCTGGCCCGCGGACTTCGACGCGACGACGGTGGAGGGGAAGCGATATGACGACGGTTCAGAGCACAGAGGAGCTCAAGGCGCTCGCCGAGCGGGCCGGGCGGGACCTCGAAGAGGCGTCCGCCCTGGAGATCCTGAAGTGGGCCACCGACACTTTCGGCCCGCGCTTCTGCGTCACCTCCTCCATGGAGGACGCGGTCGTCGCCCACCTCGCCTCCCGGGTCATGCCCGGCGTGGACGTCGTCTTCCTCGACACCGGCTACCACTTCCCCGAGACCATCGGGACCCGTGACGCGGTCGACGCGGTGATGGACGTCAACGTCATCACGCTCACCCCGCGGCGGACGGTGGCCGAGCAGGACGCCGAGTACGGCCCGAGGCTGCACGACCGCAACCCGGACCTGTGCTGCGCGCTGCGCAAGGTCAAGCCCCTGGAAGAGGGCCTCACCGGGTACGACGCGTGGGCGACCGGGCTGCGCCGCGACGAGTCCCCGACCCGGGCGAACACCCCGGTCGTCGGCTGGGACGAGAAGCGCCGGAAGGTCAAGGTCTCGCCGATCGCCCGCTGGACGCAGGACGACGTCGACGCGTACGTCGCCGAGCACGGCGTCCTGACCAACCCCCTGCTGATGGACGGGTACGCCTCCGTCGGCTGCGCGCCCTGCACCCGCCGCGTGGTGGAGGGCGAGGACGCGCGGGCCGGCCGCTGGGCGGGCCGGGCGAAGACCGAGTGCGGGCTGCACGGCTGATGACGACTGTGGGAGAAGAGAACGTGACTGGGGCCACCATCTGGCTCACCGGGCTGCCGAGCGCCGGCAAGACCACGATCGCCTACGAACTGGCGGACCGGCTGCGCGCCGGGGGCCGCCGGGTCGAGGTGCTCGACGGCGACGAGATCCGCGAGTTCCTCTCGGCGGGCCTCGGGTTCAGCCGCGAGGACCGGCACACCAACGTGCAGCGGATCGGCTTCGTCGCCGAGCTGCTGGCGTCCAACGGCGTGCACGTCCTGGTGCCGGTCATCGCTCCGTACGCGGACAGCCGCGAGGCCGTGCGCAAGCGCCACCAGCGGGAAGGCACTCCGTACGTCGAGGTGCACGTCGCCACTCCGGTGGAGGTGTGCTCGGTACGGGATGTGAAGGGGCTGTACGCCAAGCAGGCCGCGGGCGAGATCAGCGGGCTGACCGGCGTGGACGACCCGTACGAGGAGCCGGAGGACCCGGACCTGCGGATCGAGTCCCAGAACCAGACCGTGCAGGAGTCCGCCGCGGCGGTCCACGCCTTGCTCACCCAGAAGGGACTGGCATGACGACCACCGTCACCGACACCCACGACACCGACACCCCGTTCGCGCTGTCGCACCTGGACTCGCTGGAGTCCGAGGCGGTGCACATCTTCCGCGAGGTGGCGGGCGAGTTCGAGCGGCCGGTGATCCTCTTCTCCGGCGGCAAGGACTCGATCGTGATGCTGCACCTGGCGCTGAAGGCGTTCGCGCCGGCCGCGGTGCCCTTCTCGCTGCTGCACGTCGACACCGGGCACAACTTCCCCGAGGTCATCGAGTACCGCGACCGTACGGTCGAGAAGTACGGGCTGCGCCTCCACGTGGCGTCCGTGCAGGACTACATCGACCGCGGGGCCCTCAAGGAACGCCCGGACGGCACCCGCAACCCGCTGCAGACCGTGCCGCTGACCGAGGCCATCCAGCAGCACCGCTTCGACGCCGTGTTCGGCGGCGGGCGGCGCGACGAGGAGAAGGCCCGGGCGAAGGAACGGGTGTTCTCGCTGCGCGACGAGTTCTCGCAGTGGGACCCGCGCCGCCAGCGCCCCGAGCTGTGGCAGCTGTACAACGGCCGGCACGCCCCCGGTGAGCACGTGCGGGTGTTCCCGCTGTCGAACTGGACCGAGCTGGACGTGTGGCAGTACATCGAGCGCGAGGGCATCGAGCTGCCGCAGATCTACTTCGCGCACGAGCGTGAGGTGTTCTCCCGCAACGGCATGTGGCTGACGGCCGGCGAGTGGGGCGGCCCGAAGGACACCGAGCCGGTGGAGAAGCGGCTGATCCGCTACCGCACGGTCGGCGACATGTCCTGCACCGGCGCCGTCGACTCCGAGGCCACCACGCTCCAGGCCGTGATCGCCGAGATCGCCGCGTCCCGGCTCACCGAGCGGGGCGCCACCCGCGCCGACGACAAGCTGTCCGAGGCCGCGATGGAAGACCGCAAGCGCGAAGGGTACTTCTAGACATGAGCACCACGAGCGAGCAGCTCGCCGACCCGTCGGCCACCACCCTGCTGCGTTTCGCGACCGCCGGATCCGTCGACGACGGGAAGTCCACACTGGTGGGCCGGCTGCTGCACGACTCCAAGTCCGTGCTGGCCGACCAGCTGGAGGCCGTCGAGGCCGCGTCCCTGAGCCGCGGCCAGGACACCCCCGACCTGGCGCTGCTCACCGACGGCCTGCGGGCCGAGCGGGAGCAGGGCATCACCATCGACGTCGCCTACCGCTACTTCGCCACGCCCCGGCGCCGGTTCATCCTGGCCGACACGCCCGGCCATGTGCAGTACACCCGCAACATGGTCACCGGCGCCTCCACCGCCGAGCTGGCCGTGGTGCTGGTCGACGCCCGCAACGGCGTCGTCGAGCAGACCCGCCGGCACGCCGCGGTGGCCGCGCTGCTGCGCGTCCCGCACGTGGTGCTGGCCGTGAACAAGATGGACCTCGTCGACTACGCGGAGCCGGTCTTCGCCGCGATCGCCGAGGAGTTCACCACGTACGCCTCCGAGCTCGGCGTCCCGGAGATCACCGCCATCCCGATCTCGGCGCTGGCCGGCGACAACGTGGTGGAGCCGTCCGCCAACATGGACTGGTACGGCGGCCCCACGGTCCTGGAGCACCTGGAGACCGTCCCGGTCAGCCACGACCTGACCGCCTGCCACGCCCGCTTCCCGGTGCAGTACGTCATCCGGCCGCAGACGGCCGAGCACCCGGACTACCGGGGGTACGCGGGTCAGATCGCCGCCGGTGCCTTCCGCGTCGGCGAGACGGTCACCGTGCTGCCGTCCGGCCGGACCAGCACCATCACGGCGATCGACGCGCTGGGCGAGAACGTGGACATCGCGTGGGCACCCCAGTCGGTGACGATCCGGCTGGCCGACGACATCGACATCTCGCGCGGCGACCTGATCGCCCCGGCCGGTGACGCGCCGGCGACCACGCGGGACGTCGTCGCGACGGTCTGCCATGTGGCGGACGAGCCGCTGGCGGTGGGTCAGCGGGTGCTGCTGAAGCACACCACCCGTACGGTCAAGGCGATCGTCAAGGACATCCCGTCCCGGCTGACGCTGGACGACCTGTCCCAGCACCCGGCGCCCGGCCGGCTGGTCGCCAACGACATCGGCCGCGTCGTGGTGCGCACCGCCGAGCCGCTGGCGCTCGACACGTACGCCGACTCGCGGCGCACCGGCTCCTTCCTGCTGATCGACCCGGCCGACGGCACCACGCTGGCGGCCGGCATGGCGGGTGACGCCTTCGCGTCCGCCGCCAAGGCTCCCGCCGCCGCGCAGGACGACGAGGGCTGGGACTTCTGATGACGGCGGACGTCTACGCGACCTTCGCGAAGGAGGGCGGCCGGGTCGGCAGCGGCGCCCTCGGCGCGGGGACCGGGGGTGTGGCGCGATGTGCCGGCTGACGCCCGCGCACCTGAGGTGCGCCCTCCCCGAGCCGTACCCGCGCCACGCGCATCACCGACATAGATCCCGAAGACCCTGAACCGAGGGGAACCACCTCCGTGCCTGCCTCCCGTACCACCGTGCGCCGCTCCCTCGCCGCCGCCGCGGCCCTGCCGCTGCTGATCGGCGCGCTCGCCTCCTGCGGCTACGGCTCCAAGGCCCCGAAGGACGAGAAGAAGGTGGCGGCCGAGGGCGAGAAGCTCTCCGCCGACCGGGTGAGACTCGGGTACTTCCCCAACCTCACCCACGCCACCGCCCTGGTGGGCGACCAGGAAGGCATCATCCAGAAGGAGCTGGGCGGCACCGAGCTGAAGGTGTCGACCTTCAACGCCGGCCCCTCCGAGATCGAGGCGCTGAACGCCGACTCGATCGACATCGGCTTCATCGGCCCCTCCCCCGCGATCAACGGCTACGTCAAGTCCAAGGGCGAGAACCTGCGGATCGTCGGCGGTTCCGCGTCCGGCGGCGTGAAGCTGGTCGTGAACCCGGAGAAGATCAAGACCCTGGACGACCTCAGGGGCAAGAAGATCGCCACCCCGCAGCACGGCAACACGCAGGACGTCGCGTTCCTCAACTGGATCAAGGAGCGCGGCTGGAAGGTCGACGCCCAGAGCGGCCAGGGCGACGTCTCGGTGGTCCGCACCGAGAACAAGATCGCCCCGGACGCCTACAAGTCCGGTTCGATCGACGGCGCCTGGGTGCCGGAGCCGACGGCGTCGAAGCTGGTCAGCGAGGGCGCCAAGGTGCTCCTCGACGAGTCGACCCTGTGGCCGGACCAGAAGTTCGTGATCACGAACATCATCGTGTCGCAGAGGTTCCTCAAGCAGCACCCGGACGTCGTCGAGGCGGTGCTGCGCGGTTCGGTGAGGACCAACGCGTGGATCAACGCCAACCCCGACAAGGCGAAGGACTCGGCCAACGCCAAGCTGAAGGCGCTGACCGGCAAGCCGCTGGGTGACAAGATCATCGACCCGGCGTGGGCGTCGATCCGGTTCACCGACGACCCGCTGGCCGCGACGCTGCGGGCGCAGGCCGATCACGCGGTGGCGGCCGGGCTCCTGGAGAAGCCGGACCTGAAGGGCATCTACGACCTGAGGCCGCTCAACAAGGTCCTGAAGGCCGAGGGCCGGCCCGAGGCCGCCGACGCCGGTCTCGGCGCCAAGTAACCCGCGCAGCAGCCCAGTTCCCCGTTCCCTGGAGGTGACGACCATGGCCACGACCTTCGCCAAGGCCGAGGACCGCGTCGCGGTGAGCCACGCGGCCCGGATCGCGCACGTCTCGAAGTCCTATCCCGGACCGACCGGACAGCAGCTCGTGCTCGACGACATCTCGCTCGATGTCGCTCCGGGCGAGTTCGTCACGCTCCTGGGGGCCTCGGGGTGCGGCAAGTCCACGCTCCTGAACCTGGTGGCGGGGCTCGACCGGCCGACCGTCGGGTCCATCGAGACCCCCGGCGGCCGGCCGGCGCTGATGTTCCAGGAACACGCGCTGTTCCCCTGGCTGACGGCCGGGAAGAACATCGAGCTGGCGCTGCGGCTGCGCGGCGTGGCGAAGAACGAGCGCCGGGGCGAGGCGGAGCGGCTGTTGGAGCTGGTGCGGCTCGGCGGCGCGTACGGCAAGCGGGTGCACGAGCTGTCCGGCGGCATGCGCCAGCGGGTGGCCCTGGCCCGGGCGCTGGCCCAGGACAGTGACCTGCTGCTGATGGACGAGCCGTTCGCGGCGCTGGACGCGATCACCCGTGACGTGCTGCACGACGAGCTGACGCGCATCTGGCGCGAGACGCGGCTGTCGGTGCTGTTCGTGACGCACAACGTGCGCGAGGCGGTACGGCTGGCCGAGCGCGTGGTGCTGCTGTCCTCCCGGCCGGGGCGGATCGCCCGCCAGTGGGAGATCGACATCCCCCAGCCGCGCCGTATCGAGGACGCCGCGGTGGCGGAGCTGTCCGTCGAGATCACCGAAGAACTGCGTGGGGAGATCCGCCGTCATGGCCAGCACTGATACGACGACCGAGGCCGTCGCCAAGACCGACGACCTGGCCGGCCTGGAGGCGGGGCTGGACGCGCTCGACGCGGTGCACGTGGGCAGGACGCCGGTGCGGGAGGTGCTGCTCCGCAAGGTCCTGCCGCCGCTGGTCGCCGTCGCGCTGGTGCTGGTGGTGTGGCAGCTGCTGGTGTGGGCGAAGGTCACCGACGAGTACAAGCTCCCGCCGCCGGCCGCCGTGTGGGACAGCCTGTCCGCCATGTGGCTGGAGGGCACGCTGCTGGACGTGCTGTGGACCAGTGTGTCGCGGGCGCTGCTCGGCTTCGTGATGGCGCTGGCCATCGGTACGCCGCTGGGGCTGCTGGTGGCCCGGGTGCGGTTCGTCCGGGCGGCGATCGGCCCGATCCTGTCGGGTCTGCAGTCGCTGCCGTCGGTGGCCTGGGTGGCGCCGGCGGTGCTGTGGCTGGGCCTCAACGACTCGATGATGTACGCGGTGATCCTGCTGGGTGCCGTGCCGTCGATCGCCAACGGCCTGGTGTCCGGGGTGGACCAGGTGCCGCCGCTGTTCCTGCGGGCGGGCCGGACGCTCGGCGCGAGCGGGCTGCGGGGTGCCTGGCACATCGTGATGCCGGCCGCGCTGCCGGGATACCTGGCGGGCCTGAAGCAGGGGTGGGCGTTCTCCTGGCGCTCCCTGATGGCCGCCGAGATCATCGCGTCCTCGCCCGAACTGGGCCTGGGGCTCGGTCAGCTGCTGGAGAACGGCCGCAACAACATCGACATGCCCGGCATCTTCCTGGCGATCCTGCTGATCCTGATCGTCGGCATCGCCATCGACCTGCTGATCTTCAGCCCCCTGGAGCGCGCGGTGCTGCGCCGGCGCGGTCTCCTCGTCAAGAGCTGAGCGTCGCGCCATGACCCGTCCCGCCCTCCCGTCGCCCACCACCGCCCGTGCGGGGAGCCGCTTCGCGCCCGTCCTTCTCGTGATCGCCCACGGCAGTCGCGACCCGCGGCACGCCGCGACCGTGCACGCCCTGGTGCGGCGCGCGGGCGCGCTGCGGCCGGGCCTGCGGGTGGAGACGGCGTTCCTGGACTTCAACGTCCCGTCGGTGACGGCCGTCCTGGAGCGGCTGGCGGCGGAGGGCGTGCGCGACGTGGTGGCCCTCCCGCTGCTGCTGACCCGCGCCTTCCACGCCAAGGCGGACATCCCGGCCGTCCTGCGGGACGCCCCGCCCTGCCTGCGGATCCGGCAGGCGCCGGTCCTCGGCCCCTCGCCGCTGCTGGTCGCGGCGCTGGAGCGGCGGTTGTACGAGGCGGGCCTGACGCCCGCCGACAAGCGCTCGACCGGGGTCGTCCTGGCCTCGGCGGGCTCATCGGACCCGGAGGCGATCGCAGTGATCGCTGAAATGGCGCGGGAGCTGCGGCACACCGGTTGGTGCGCCGTGCGGCCTGCGTTCGCCTCCGCCTCCCTTCCCCGTACCCAGGACGCGGTGCGTGCCCTGCGTCAGGACGGGGTACGCCGGGTGGCGGTCGCGCCGTACGTCATCGCGCCCGGCCGTCTGCCGGACCGCATCGCCGAGGGCTCGGCCGGCGCGGACGTCCTCGCGGACGTGCTGGGCCCGGCGCCGGAGCTGGCGCGACTGCTGCTGGCGCGGTACGACGAGGCGGGCGTCGCCCTGTCGGCGGCGGCCTGAGGGCCCGCACCGCGCGCACGGTGCCGCACGTGCCGTGCCGTGGCCCGCGCCGTGCCGCACGCACCACCGTGCCGTCGCCGCTCAGTCGCGGGTCAGTTCCACCAGCTTGACGACGGTGTTCCAGTTGCGGGTGGTGGCGGTGATGCCCTTGGTGAGGGCGGGGCGTGCCAGGGCTTCGGCGAGCTTGGAGCGGCCCAGCCCCTCGGGGGCGTACAGGTACAGGGCCCGGTCGCCCAGCCGGAACTCCTCGGGGAGGAACGCGGCCTGGTCGACGCCCGCGAATCGGTCGGGTGTCACGGGCGCGGAGAAGTAGGTGACGTGGAGCTGCTTGGGCTCCAGGCCGGCGGCGGGGAACGGGCAGGCGTCGGCGACGGCGCGCAGGTAGGGGCCGCTGCGGACCAGGCAGTCGACGCGGAAGCCGAAGTGCTGCTCGATCGCTGTCTCCAGCTCCGCGGCCAGGGCGTCCTCACCGGCGCCGGACGCGCTGGTGAAGGCCGCGTTCCCGCTCTGCAGGTACGTCGTGACGTCGCGGTGGCCGAGTTCCGTCAGCAGCGTGCGCAGTCGCGCCATCGGGACCTTCTTGTGTCCGCCGACATTGATTCCGCGCAGCAGTGCGGCGTACCTGGTCGTCATGGTCACACCATAGGACGGCCGCCGCGCCCCGTGGGGGAGGGCACGGCGGCCGCCGGTCGGGATGGCGCGCGTCCTACTCGACGATCTTCAGCAGCTTGTTGGCCGTCCCCTGGGTGGGGTTGGAGATCTTGTCGGCCGTGGCGCCGCCGGTGAGGGCCTCGGCGACCTGTGCCGGGGTGGCGTCCTTGTGGCCCGCCAGGTAGACGGCGGCGGCGCCGACGACGTGGGGTGTCGCCATGGAGGTGCCGGATATGGTCTTGGTGCCCTCGTCGCTGTCGTTCCACGCCGAGGTGATGTCCGAGCCGGGGGCGTAGATGTCCACCACCGAGCCGTAGTTGGAGAAGTCCGACTGCTGGTCGTCCTTGGTGGAGGAGGCGACGGTGATGGCCTCCGGCACGCGGGCCGGGGAGCTCTGTCCGGCGTCGCTCGACTCGTTGCCGGCGGCGACGGCGAAGGTGACCCCGGAGGCGATGGCCTTGCTGACGGCCGCGTCGAGGGCCGGGTCCGCCCCGCCGCCCAGGCTCATGTTGGCGACGGACGGGCCCTGGTGGTTCTTGGTGACCCAGTCGATGCCCGCGACGACCTGCTCGGTGGTGCCGGAGCCGTTGTCGTCGAGCACGCGGACGGCGACGATCTTCGCCTTCTTGGCGACGCCGTGCGCGGCACCGGCGATGGTGCCGGCGACGTGCGTGCCGTGGCCGTTGCCGTCGCTCGCGTCGTCGTCGTTGTCGATGGCGTCGAACCCGGAGACGGCCCGGCCCTCGAAGTCCTTGTGCCCGACGCGTACGCCGGTGTCGATGACGTACGCGGTCACCCCCTCACCCGCGTGGTCGGGGTAGGTGTACGCGCGGTCGCCGGCGGTGTCGGCCTGGTCGACGCGGTCGAGACCCCAGGACGGCGGGTTGTCCTGGGTGGCGTTGACGGTGAACTTCTTGTTCTGCACGACCTTCGCGACGGCCGGGTCCGCGGCCAGGCGCCTGGCCTCGGTCTCCGAGAGGCCGGCGGCGGAGAAACCGTTGAGCGCGGAGGTGTAGTTGCGCTTGAGCGTGCCGCCGTACTCCTGGGCGAGCTTCGCCTTGTCCGCCTTCTCGTCCAGCAGGACGATGTAGCTGCCGGAGACGGCGCCTTCGGCGCCGAGGCCGTAGACCGTTCCTTCGGCGGCTGCCGGGGCGGGTGCGGTGCCTGCGTGAGCCGTACCGAAGGCGGTGAGGCCGACGACGACAGCGGTGGCGGCGGCCAGTCGAACTCCGGCCGTGCGCTTGAGAGTTGCCATGAAGAGGGGACTCCTCGTCATCAATTGTGTGGGGGGTTCGCCCCCGGACGGGAAGTCTTCCGGGGGCTGTTCGAAACCCTGGTCGATTGATGCGCGCAGATCAAGGCCTTCACATAGCTATGACTTACTCAACAAACTTCCTTAATAACAAATCGCTCACGCCGGAACGATCACGGCAACACGGCGTGGCACGGCGCAAATGGCCATGCCATGTGACGTTCTACGGCCCGTCAGGGCGCCGAGCGCGGGCGGACCGCCGCCGGGAGCTCCGCCTCGATGAGGTCCGCCGCCCGCCTCGTACCGCCCTCCCCCGCCATGTCCCGCCGGATCTCCTCGGCCCGCCGGGCCACCTCCGGGTCGCCGGCGAGTTCCAGGACGGCCGCCCGCAGGGCCTCGGGGGTGGCGTCGGCCATCGGGAGGTGGCGGGCGACGCCGAGAGATGCCAGCATCTCGGCGTTGCCGAACTGGTCGGCGGCCTGCGGTACGGCGACCATCGGCGTCCCCGTGGCGAGACCCTCCTGGCTGCCGCCCGCGCCCGCGTGCGTGACGAACGCGTCGGCCCGCCGCAGCACGGACAGCTGCGGCACCCAGTCGTGCACCTCGATGTTCGCGGGCAGCGGGCCAAGTTCGGCGGTGTCGACGTACCTGCCGATCTGGAGCACGACGTGCCAGCCGGGCAGGCCGCCGAAGGCCTCGACGCAACGGCGGTAGAACTCCGGCTGCTTGGTGAACGCCGAGCCGAGCGAGACGAGCAGCACGTTCTCCGCCCCGGCCGGCCGCCGCCACTCCCCCTGTTCGGCCCGCTCGCCCTGGCAGGCGCCGACGAAGGTGAAGACGGATCCGTCGACGCGGTCGGCGTTCGGCTGGAGGGCCCTGGGGATCAGGACGATCGCCTTGCGGGGGCGGGAGACGAACCGGTCGGGGTGGGTGTCGACGCCGTTCGCCGCGAGCCACGCCGTGAAGCGCGCGTAGTACGCCTTGCCGCGCTCGGACGCCTTGAGGTCGGCGAACATCGGTTCGGCGACCTCCTCCTCGTACCCCTCCCAGGGGACGAGGTTGGGCCACAGGGAGACCGCGGGCACGCCCCAGCGGTGGGCGAGGACGGGGGCCGGGTAGGAGGTGATGTCGTGGATCACGAGGTCCGGCTCGTCCCCCGCGAAGGCCGCCGCGAGCTGCGGGAGCACCTGGACGGCGTCATCCAGGAAGGGTTCGACGTTGTCGATCAGCTCCGTCCCCCACGCCTCCGGGTCCTCGTCCGTCGGCAGCGTCGAGGTGTGGCTCACCGGCTGTGCGCCGGTGGCGGCGACCGTGTCCGCGAAGGAGTCGGGGATCGCGTAACTGACGCGGTGGCCACGGGCGACGAGCTCCCGGATCACTTCGATGCTCGGGTTGACGTGCCCGTGGGCCGCGATGGAGAACATGGCGATGTGGGCACGCTCGGTGGAGGTCATGCCCCGGAGATTAGCGAGACGATACGTCTCGTGCAACTGGCAGGCGCGTCAGCGCTGGTAGCGCGCCAGCACCAGGTTGCCGTCCTGGACGAGGCGTTCCTCCAGTTCCACGGCGTCGATGGCGCCGCTGTAGTACTCCTGGTACGCGGGCGTGGCGACCTTGTCCTTCCACTCCGGATAGCCGCGCACCGACTGCGCGGGGGCGGGCCGGAGGCTCGCGGCCAGCGCGGCACCCGTGGCCCAGCCGTGCTCGGCGGTGCGCAGCGACGGATGCCTCAGCGCCTCCGCACCGGTCGGCAGCATCCAGTCGCCGCGGGCGAGGCGCACCATGTTGTCCGGCTGGAGGAGGAAGTCGATGAACCGGGCGGCCTCCTCCTTGTGGGGACTGTCCCGCGCGATCGACAGGGTCTGCGGGCTGACGCCCTGCGCCAGGCCGGCGTCGCCCGCCGGAGCGGGCAGCACCACCCACTCGAACCCCTCCGGTGCCTGACGCACGATCTGCTGACGGTAGGAGAACCCCAGCGGGACCATCGCGTACGTGCCGCCGAAGAAGCCCGGAAGCGTGTCGGAGCCGCCCATGCCGAGCGTGCTGCGCGGCGCGCTGCGGTCGGTGTTCACCTGGGCGTGGACGGTGTCGGGCACGATCGCGTCGCCGCTCCCGAACCGGACCTCGACCCTGCCGTCGCCGTCCTGGTGGAAGAGCCGCCCTCCCGCGGACAGGCCCAGGTTGAGGGAGACGGAGACCGGTTCCCTCAGCGGCCAGGCGACGGCGTACCTCCCCTCCCCCATCGTCGCGGTGAGCTCCTTGGCGACCTGCCGGAACTCTGGCCACGTCCACGGGCGGGCCGGGGTGGGCACGCGGACTCCGGAGGACTCCAGGATCTTCCTGTTCGCGATGATGACGCGCGGCTCCTGGAGGAACGGCACGCCGTAGACACCCCCGCCGAAGGTGGTCGACCGCCAGCTCGCTGCCGGGATGTCGGCCTTGAGCCGGCCGGACAGCAGCGGGCGCAGGTCGGCGAGGTACCCGCCGTACGCGAAGTCGGCGAGGTCGTCGGAGGCGTCGTGGATGATGTCGGGTGCCTCACCGCCCTCGAAGGAGGTGAGGAGCTGGTCGTGGACGCTGTCCCAGCTGCCCTGCACGTATTCGACCCGGATGCCGGGGTGGGCGGCGTTCCACTCGGCGACCAGTTCCTTGTTGGCGTCGACCGACTCCTTCTGCCAGGCCAGTGACTGGAACCGCAGCACGGTCACGCCGTCCCGGCGGCCGTCGCCGCCACCGGTGCAGCCGGCCGTCAGCAGGGCGAGGACGGCGGCCAGGACGGCGATCGGGCGTACGCGCATCAGGACTTCACCGCCCCGGCCAGCATGCCGCCCGTGATGCGCCTCTGGATGAGCGCGAAGACGACGAGCGAGGGGAGGGTGGCGAGGGAGGCCGCGGCGGCCAGCGGGCCGAGGTCCGCGACGCCCTCCGCGCCGAGGAAGTGGGTGAGGACGACGGGCAAGGTCTGCTTCTCCGGGGTCTTGAGCAGGACGAGCGCGAAGAAGAACTCGTTCCAGGCGGTGATGAACGCGAAGAGCGCGGTGGCGACGATGCCCGGTGCCAGCAGCGGCGCGGTCACCGAGACGAGCGTACGGAGCCGGCCGGCGCCGTCGACGGCGGCGGCCTCCTCCAGCTCGGCCGGCACGGCCCGTACGTAACCGGTCAGCATCCACAGCGCGAACGGCAGCGACCAGACGACGTACACCAGGACCAGACCGGACAGCGTGTTGATCAGCTGGAGGTTCTTCAGGACCAGGAAGAGCGGAATGATCACCAGGACGAACGGGAAGGCCTGGCTGACCACGACCCAGCCGGTGGTGGCGGCCGACAGCCGGCCCCGCCGGCGGGCCGTCGCCCAGGCCATCGGGGTGGCGATGACCACGGCGATCAGGGCGGCGGCGAGGGCGGCGGCCAGGCTGTTGGCGGCGGCCCGGAGCAGGGGCTGCTCGGCGAACGCCTGCCGGAAGTTGGCCAGGGTGGGGTCCTCGGGGATCCAGGCGGGGTGCGGGGAACCGATCTCCGGAGCCGGTTTGAAGGCGATGGACACCAGCCACAGGAAGGGCAGGGCGAGGAAACCCACATACGCGAGAAGCGCGAGGTACTGCCCCGCCCGCACCGGGCCCCGGGTGCGCGGGCCGCTCATTCCTCCCCCTTCAGCCGGCTCGCCAGGTGGACGGCGAGGAGTACGGAGATGACGGCGACCAGCACGCACCCCATCGCCGCCGCGTATCCGAACTGCCCGTAGCGGAAGGCCTCCTCGTACGCGAAAAGCATGGGCAGCCGGGTGCGGCCGCCGGGTCCGCCGCCGGTGAGCACGTACACCAGCGCGAAGGCGTTGACGTTCCAGATGAAGTTGAGCGCGGTGATGGCGAGGGCGACGGGCCTGAGGGCGGGCCAGGTGACGGTGCGGAACCGGCGCCAGGCGCCGGCCCCGTCGAGGGCGGCGGCCTCGTGCAGCTCCCGCGGGGTGCTCTGGAGTCCGGCGAGGAGGGCGACGGTGGTCTGGGGCATGCCGGCCCAGACGCCGACCAGGATCACCGCGGGCAGCGCGGTGGTGAGGCCGGTGAGCCAGTCGTGGCCATCGCCCAGGCCCAGGTCGCGGAGGGTCTCGTTGAGGATGCCGGCGTCCGGGTGGTAGACGAGCCGCCACATGATGCCGACGACGACCTCGGGCATCGCCCACGGGACGATGGCCAGGGCGCGCGCGAGCCAGCGGAGGCGGAGGTTCTGGTCCAGCAGCAGGGCGAGGCCCAGGGCCAGGAGGAACTGGGGGACGGTGACGCCCACCGCCCACAGCAGCCCGATCCGGAACGACTCCCAGAAGAGCGTGTCGTGCAGCAGGTCCTGGAAGTTGAGCGTGCCCACCCACTGGGTGGCCCTGGTGCGCCCCGACTGGGCGTCGGTGAAGGCCAGCGCGACGCCGTAGAGCAGGGGGCCGACGCTGAGCAGGAGGATGGGGATCAGCGCGGGCAGCACGAGGAACCAGGCCCCGTGACCGGTGGGCCGGTGCCGGTGCGCCGGCTCGCCGGCTTTCCCGCCGGACCGCCGCGATGCGGTCAGCAATGTCACGGACAGTCCCCTTGGTGAAGTCGGTCCGGCCTGGCGGTCATCGTCCTGACGGGTCGTCGGTTCGTCAAGACCACTCGCCCGGATGCGAGACTTGGCCGGACCGGTGCGGGCACCGGATCGGTACGGGTACGGGAGGACGGACGCGATGGACGAGGTGCGGGCGCGGGAGGTCCTGGACGCCGCCGGCCTGGCGGGACGTGCGGCGGGCAGGGGCGCGGCCCTGCTGGCGCTGGGCGAGAACGCCGTCTTCGCCGTCGGCGACCTGGTGGTGAAGGTGGGCCGGGACGCCGAACTGCTGGAGCGGGCCGAGCGGGAGGTGGCCGTGGCCTCCTGGCTGGAGGAGACCGGGGTGCCCGCCGTGCGGGCGGCCGAGCCCAAGCCCCGGCTGGTGGAGGGCCACCCGCTCACGGTGTGGCACCGGCTGCCCGACGCCGTGCGCCCGGCGGAGCCCCGCGACCTCGCCCCGCTGCTGCGCCGCGTCCACGCGCTGCCGCGGCCGCCCTTCCCGCTGCCGCCGCGCGACCTGCTGGGCGGTGTGGAGCGGTGGCTGCGGCTCGCGGGCGACGCGATCGACCCGGCGGACGCGGCGTTCCTGCGCGAGCGCCGCGACGGGTTCGCCGGGGCGGCGGCCGCCCTCGCCCCGCACCTGACGCCCGGTCCGGTGCACGGCGACGCGCTGCCCCGCAATGTGCACGTGGGGCCGGACGGCCCGGTGCTGGTCGACCTGGAGACGTTCTCCGCTGACCTGCGCGAACACGACCTGGTGGTGCTCGCGCTCTCCCGCGACCGCTACGGCCTGGACCCGGCGGCCCACGACGCGTTCACCGAGGCGTACGGCTGGGACGTGCGCGAGTGGGAGGGCTGCGAGGTGCTGCGCGGCGCGCGGGAGACGGCGAGCTGTGCCTGGGTGGCCCAGCACGCCCCGGCGAACCCGAAGGCGCTGGCCGAGTTCCGCCGCCGGGTGGCCTCGCTGCGGGACGGCGACCCGCGGGTCCGCTGGTACCCGTTCTGACCGCGCTCCGGCCGGGCCCCGGACCGGCGTGGTGGTTCAGCCCGTCACGGGAGCGGCCGCCGGGGCGACTCCGCGCAGCGGCCAGGCCGGGTCTATGACGGCGTCCGGGGTGCCCTTGCGGCGCAGGAAGTTCTGGAAGTCCGCCGCCCACCGCGCGTACCACACCACTTGCCGCTGGTGCAGCTCCACGGGGGTCAGTGCCGCCACCGCGGAGTGCCGCTCCGCTATCGCGCAGGCGACCAGCACGGCCGCCAGCGCGTCGGCGGCCGCCTGGTGGGCGCCGTCGAGCACCACGCCGTACTCGGCGCAGACCGCCTCCAGGTTCCGCTTTCCCCGGCGGTACCGGTCGACGGCGCGGTCGATGGTGTAGGGGTCGACGACCGGGCCGATCGGCGCGCCGCCCAGCCGCTCGCTCAGGTCCGGCAGCCCGTGCCGCCGCAACTCGGCGCTGAGCAGCGTGAGATCGAAGGCGGCGTTGTACGCCACGACGGGCACGCCGCGGTTCCAGTACCCGACGAGGGTGTCGGCGAGCTCGTCGGCGACCTCACGGACCGGGCGCCCCTCCGCCATGGCCCGCTCGTTGCTGATCCCGTGGATCGCCGAGGCCTGCGCGGGGATCCTGATGCCCGGATCGGCCAGCCAGTCGCGCCGCACCACCGTCTCCCCGCCCCGCACCTCCACGACCGCGGCCGTCACGATGCGCGCTTCCAGCGGCTCCGTGCCCGTCGTCTCCAGATCGAAGCCGACGAGCGTCTCCCCGTGCCAGCCCATGCTGCTCCTCCTCGCGATGCCGTGGTGCGACCACCGTGCGGTGCACTTCCCCCGTGGGTTCTCACCCTCCCACGCACCACTGACAACGCCGCTCGGATCCCGCTCTCACGACACCGGACGGGAATCGGCCCAGACCGACTCGAACTCCTCGCGGTAGGTCTCGAACAGGCCGTGGTCGCTCTCGGCCCCGGCCGTGACGACCGGTCGCCTGCCGCCGCGGAGCACCAGCACCGGCACCTCCATGCCACGGGCCCGGCGCAGGTAGGACTGGACGACGCCCACCCCGTCGGGTCCGTCGCCGTCGACGAGGTACGCGGTGAAGCGCGGCGTCTCGTCGAAGACCTGGATCTGGAAGGCGCCCGGGTCGCGCAGCTTCGAGCGCACGCGCCGCATGTGGAGGATGTTCATCTCCACCGAGCGACTCAGTTCGCCCTTTTTGATCCCCAGTTCCCTTTCGCGCCGTTTGACGGCGCTGCTCGCCGGATTCAGGAACAGCAGGCGTATCCGGCAGCCGGACTCGGCGAGCCGCACCAGCCGGCGCCCGGAGAAGTTCTGCACCAGGAGGTTGAGGCCTATGCCGATCGCGTCGAGGCGCCGCGCCCCGCCGAACAGGTCCTCGGCCGGCAGCTGCCGTTGCAGCCTCACCCGGTCGGGGTGGACGGAGACGACGTCGGCGTACCGGTCCCCGACGAGGTCCTCCACCGCGTCGACCGGCAGCCGGTGCGCGGGGGGCGCGCCCCCACCGCCGCCGAGGATCTCCAGCAGCCTGGCGGAGGCCCGCTCGGACTGGTCCAGCACGTTCCGCGACAGCGCCCGGTTGCGGGAGACCACGTTCCGGGTCACCTCGAGCTCGTCCAGGGCGAGCTCGACCTCGCGCCGGTCGTCGAAGTAGGGCTCGAAGCAGGGCCAGTGCTGGACCATCAGCTCCCGCAGCTGGGGCAGCGTGAGGAAGCTGAGCACATTGTCGTCGGCGGGGTCCAGGAGGTAGCCCTTGCGGCGCGAGACCTCGCGGACGGCGACGGCCCGCTGGACCCACTCCTGGCCCGCGGGCCCGGCCGCCGCCACCACCCAGTCGTCGCCGTGCACCGGCTCGTAGACGGGCCGCAGCACGGCGGCCACCACGGCACGCAGCCGCTGCTCGACAAGATTCAGCCAGATATAGGCGCGGCCCGCCCGCTGGGCCCGGGTCCGTACCTCGCTCCAGGCCTCGGCGTCCCAGTCCAGTTCCGCACCGATCTCCATGGGCCGGGCGAGTGAGACCGCGCCGGGCGGGACATCAGCGGGGTCAGTGGAGTCCCCCTCGTGACCTGAGTCACCTGGGGGCAGCTCCAGCCCTCCCGAGCTCACCCGCGCACCGCCTTCTGCTCCTGGACGCCCGTCTCCAACGATCAAGGAAGGGTACTCCGGGAGCGGGAGGCGGTGCAGCCCGATCCCCAGGGTGCTTTCCCAACGGCCATGATTGTTCCGGCCGTTCCCGGCCGGGCCGGGGGCCGGAGTGAGCGGATTCATCATGGTCGGGCGGGCGGCCTCCCGGCCGGCCGGCCCGCGCCGCCCCCAGGACCAAGGCCGGCGCGCCCCGCTCCGGCCAGGGCGACGCCCGGGAACGCGGCGTTGACCCGGGCAACCGGAAGGCTCTCCCCGCACTCCGATGGTGTGCTGATCGGATGAATCAGGCCCAGGGAGCGATTTCCGGCCAGTGTGCCCCCCGCGCCCCCCGGTCACCCGGTAGGACCGGCCGAAGTCCTAGGAGCTCGGGCCACTTTCGGGGAGGATTCTGGCTCAAGTGACCCCCATCAGCCGGATCAGAAGTGGAAGAGTCTTATCTATGCAGGTCTGGCCGGGACAGGCGTATCCCCTCGGCGCCACCTACGACGGCGCCGGAACCAACTTCGCGGTCTTCTCCGAGGCCGCCGACCGAATCGAGCTGTGTCTGCTCCACGACGACGGCTCGGAGACCGCGGTGGAGCTGCGCGAGACCGACGCGTTCGTACGGCACGCGTACCTGCCCGGCGTGATGCCGGGCCAGCGGTACGGGTTCCGGGTCCACGGACCGTACGCGCCGGAACAGGGACAGCGCTGCAACTCCGCGAAGCTGCTGCTCGATCCGTACGCGCGGGCGGTCGCCGGCGCCATCGACTGGGGAGAGGCGGTGTACGGCTACCACTTCGGCAAGCCGGACTCCCGCAACGACCTGGACTCGGCGCCGCACACCATGACGTCCGTGGTCGTCAACCCGTACTTCGACTGGGGTGACGACCGGCCGCCGCGCACCGACTACCACCGGACGGTGATCTACGAAGCGCATGTGAAGGGCCTGACGATGCTCCACCCGGCGCTGCCGGAGGAGTTGCGCGGCACATACGCCGGGCTCGCCCACCCCGCCGTGATCGAGCACCTGACCGAACTGGGGGTCACGGCACTCGAATTGATGCCCGTGCACCAGTTCGTCAACGACCACCGGCTCGTGGACGCCGGGATGTCCAACTACTGGGGCTACAACACCATCGGCTTCTTCGCCCCGCACAACGCCTACGCCTCCTGGGGCGACCGCGGCCAGCAGGTGCTGGAGTTCAAGTCGGCGGTGCGCGCCCTGCACCAGGCGGGCATCGAGGTCATCCTGGACGTGGTGTACAACCACACGGCCGAGGGCAACCACCTGGGCCCGACGCTCTCGTTCCGGGGCCTGGACAACCCCTCGTACTACCGGCTCGTCGAGGACAACCCCCGGTACTACATGGACACCACCGGCACCGGGAACTCGCTCCTGATGCGCTCGCCGCACGTGCTCCAGCTGATCATGGACTCGCTGCGGTACTGGGTGACGGAGATGCACGTCGACGGTTTCCGGTTCGACCTGGCGGCGACGCTGGCGCGCCAGTTCCACGAGGTGGACCGGCTGTCGTCGTTCTTCGACCTGGTGCAGCAGGACCCGGTGGTCAGCCAGGTCAAGCTGATCGCCGAGCCGTGGGACGTCGGCGAGGGCGGGTACCAGGTGGGCAACTTCCCGCCCCTGTGGACCGAGTGGAACGGCAAGTACCGTGACACGGTGCGGGACCTGTGGCGGGGCGAGCCGCGCACCCTCGCCGAGTTCGCCTCCCGGCTGACCGGCTCGTCGGACCTCTACCAGGACGACGGGCGGCGCCCGCTCGCCTCGGTCAACTTCGTGACCTGCCACGACGGCTTCACGCTGCGGGACCTCGTCTCGTACAACGACAAGCACAACGACGCGAACGGCGAGGGCAACCGGGACGGCGAGAGCCACAACCGCTCCTGGAACTGCGGCGCCGAGGGCGACACGGACGACGAGCAGGTCACGGAGCTGCGGCTGCGCCAGATGCGCAACTTCATCGCCACGCTGATGCTGTCCCAGGGCGTGCCGATGCTGAGCCACGGCGACGAGTTCGGGCGTACGCAGGGCGGCAACAACAACGCGTACTGCCAGGACAACGAGGTCGCCTGGGTGCACTGGCCGGACGAGGACTCCGAGGAGACCCGGTCACTGCTGGAGTTCACCCGGTCGATGGTGTGGCTCCGGCGCGACCACCCGGTCTTCCGTCGGCGGCGCTTCTTCCACGGGCGGCCGGTCGAGGGGACGCACGACGAGCTGTCGGACATCAACTGGTTCACCCCCGAGGGTGAGGAGATGACCGCACGGGACTGGCAGGCGGCCCACGCCAAGGCCCTGTCCGTGTTCCTCAACGGCAGCGCCATCTCGGAGCCGGGCCCGCGCGGGGAGCGGATCGGGGACGACTCGTTCCTGCTGATGTTCAACGCCAGCGCGGAGGACCTGGAATTCGTGGTGCCGGTCAACCACGGCCGGCAGTGGCAGGTGGTGGTGGACACCGCCCTCCCGGAGGGCGTCGAACCGGGACAGGGCGCCAAGGTCGCCGCGGGCGACCGGCTCACCCTGATCGGCCGCAGCCTGACGGTCCTGCGGCGCCCGGCCTAGGGGGCGGCGCGCGGGAGCCTGGTGGGGGAGGGCCGGACGGTCCTCCCCCACCCCGGGACCGGGCCGCCCGGTCCGGCCACCCCGGCGGGCGGGCCGCGGAACGGGACGGAACGTGGCGTCGGGCGTAAAAGGCATCACCCGATGACACAGAAGCCGCCCAAGCGGGTACCTACGTTCGCATGACGCCCAACTCGACCTATCGGCTCCAGATCCAGCCGGACTTCCCCTTCCGGGCCGCCGGGGAAGCGGTGCCGTACCTCGCCTCGCTCGGGGTCTCGCACCTGCACCTGTCGCCGGTCCTGGAGGCGGTCCCCGGCTCCACGCACGGGTACGACGTCACCGACCACGGCCGGGTCCGCGAGGAACTGGGCGGCGAGGCCGGCCTGCGGGCCCTCGCGCGCACCGCTCGGGAGCACGGCCTCGGCCTGGTGGTGGACCTGGTGCCCAACCACATGGCCGCGGCCCCCCGGTACAACCGGGCGCTGTGGGAGGTGCTGCGCGAGGGCCCCTCCTCCCCGTACGCCCGCTGGTTCGACATCGACTGGGCCGCCGGCGGCGGGAAGGTGCTGCTGCCGGTCCTGGCCGGCCGGATCGGCGACGAGCTGGCCGGCATGCGGGTCGAGGACGGGACGCTGCGCCACGGCGAGCAGGAGTTCCCGCTGCGGCCCGGTACGGAGGAGCTCGCCCTGCCGGAGCTGCTGGACGCCCAGTGGTACCGGCTGGGATGGTGGCGGCTGGCCCGTACGGAGCTGAACTACCGGCGGTTCTTCACCATCTCGGACCTCATCGGGGTGCGGGTCGAGGAGCCGGATGTCTTCGAGGCGACCCACGCCAAGATCCTTGAGCTGGTCCGGGACGGCGTGGTCGAGGGGTTGCGGATCGACCACCCGGACGGGCTCGCGGACCCCGGGGCGTACCTCGACCGGCTGCGGCGGGAAGCGGGTGACGACTGCTGGATCGTCGTCGAGAAGATCCTCACCGGCGACGAGCACCTGCCCGCGCGGTGGCGGGTCGACGGCACGACCGGCTACGACGCCCTGCGGCGCGTCGACGGGCTGTTCGTCGACGAGGCGGGCGCGGCGGAACTGGCCGAGGACTACCGGCGGTTCGCCGGCCCGGCCGGGGACCGGGGCGGCCACTGGGAGGCGACGGCGCGCCGGGCCGCGTACAAGGTGGTGACGCACCAGCTGGCCTCGGAGGTCGGGTACCTGACCCGGACGGCGGCGGCCGTCTGCGCCGCCGACCCGGCGCTGCGCGACCACGCGCCGTGGGCGCTGCGCGCGGCGGTCCGGGAGCTGCTGATCCGGGTGCCGGTCTACCGCCCCTACGGGGCCGGCGCGGAGGACGTGCTGACCGCGGAGGCGGCGGAGGAGGCGAAGGCCACGTTCGTGGTTCCGGAGGAGGCGTCGGCCGTCGACGTGGTGCGCGACCTGGCGCTGGGGCGGCTCGGGGACGGGCCGGACCAGCGGGCGTTCCTGACTCGGTTCGCGCAGACCTCGTCGGCGCTGCGGGCCAAGTCCGTCGAGGACACGGCCTTCTACCGGTACGCGCCGCTGGTGTCGGCGAACGAGGTGGGCGGCGAGCCGGGGAAGCCGGCGGTGGGTCCGGAGGAGTTCCACGCGTACTGCGCGCGGCTGGCCCGCGACTGGCCGGCCACGGGCACGGTGCTGTCCACGCACGACACCAAGCGCAGCGCCGACGTGCGGGCCCGGATCGCGGTCCTGTCGGAGTGCCCGCAGCGGTGGGCGAAGCTGCTGGACGACGTGGCGCGGACGCCCGCGCCGGACGGCCAGGTGGCGTGGACGGCGTGGCAGACGGCGCTGGGCTTCGGGTACCCGTACGGGGACCGGCTGGCCCCGGCGGTGCTGAAGGCGGTGCGGGAGGCGGGGCTGCGCACCAGTTGGACGGAGCCGGACCCGGCGTACGAGCAGGCGGTGCTGGACTTCGTGGACGCGGGGCCCGCCGGGCCCGGCCTCTACACGCTCTCCCTGCTGGCCCGCGAGCTGGATCCGTACGTCCGGGCGAACGTGCTGGGCGCGGCGCTGCTGCACCTCACCATGCCGGGCGTGCCGGACCTGTACCAGGAGACGGAGCGGGTGTACCTGGCGCTGGTCGACCCGGACAACCGGCGGCCGTTCCGCGAGGGGCCGCCCGACGAGAAAACCGCCGTCACGCGCGCGGCGCTGCGGCTGCGGCGGCGGCACCCGGAGGTGTTCGGCGCGTCGGGGACGTACCGGCCGCTGACGGCGAGCGGCCCGGCCGCCGGGCACTGCGTGGCGTTCAGCCGCTCGGACGAGACGGTCACGGCGGTCACCCGGCTGTCGCTGCGGCTCGCGGAGAGCGGCGGCTGGGGCGACACCTCCCTGACGCTGCCGGAGGGGCGGTGGTTCGACGCCGTGGACGTGGGGCGCGAGTTCCGGGGCGGCGAGGCGGTGCCCCTGGCGGACCTGTTCACGGCGCGGCCGGTGGCCCTGCTGAGCCGCCGGCCCGTGCCGGCGGAGGACGCGACCGGGTGAGGCCGGCCGGGTCAGCGGCCCGAGAGCCGGAAGCCCATCCGGCCGAAGGCGACCATGTCACCGGCCTGGACGACGACCGGGCCGGTGACCCGCTGCCCGTTGACCGAGGTGCCGTTGGTGGAGCCCAGGTCGCGCAGCACCCACAGCCCGTCCTGGAGGCTGAGTTCGGCGTGCAGGCGGGAGACCGTCTCGTGGCTGAGCCGCAGCCCGTTGGCCGGGTCCCGCCCTATGCGCAGCGGGTACGGTCCGGGCTCGGGCAGCAGCAGCTTCGGCAGCCGCTCCGCCTGCCACGCCCGGCGCAGCCGCACATGGAACCCGGACACCCGCTCGACCGCGCCGAACAGCCGCTTGGACCAGCGTCCCTCGGTGCGCAGGTCCGCGGTGAGGGCCGCCAGTTCGTCGGGGCGGCGGGCGACCAGGGCCAGTTCCATGCGCCGCAGGAACGTGTCGTGCGACAGCTTGCCCTGCGCTGCGCCTTCCCTCAGCAGCCCCAGCGCACGGTCCCGTTCGGCGTCGGAGAGCCGAGCGGGGTACGTGGAGGACTCGAAAGCGGACGTCACAGACGTGATTGTCGGTCCGGGCGGGCCGGGGTGTCCAGACGGACCCCGTTGTCGGACCCCGTTGGTACGGTCTTGGTACGTGATCAGCGGGGGCTTCGCACCTGGTGTGACGCAGGGGTTCCGTTCGGCCAAGTGCCGTGCTTCCCGATCTCGATCTTGCCAGGATTGGGGCGTTACGACGACGAGGGGATCACCAGTGCTGTTCGAGGTGTGGGCACCACAGGCAGAGGAACGGGTCGAGCTCCGACTCCGGGGCGCGACGCACGCGTTGGAGCGTGATCCGGAGCGGGACGGCTGGTGGGTGGCCGACGTGGAGGCCGGTGACGGCGCGCGGTACGGGTACGCGCTGGACGGCGGCCCCGTGCTGCCCGACCCGCGGTCGCGGCGCCAGCCGGACGGGCCCGACGGCCCGAGCGCGGTCGTGGACCACGCGGTGTACGACTGGCGGCACGAGTCCCCGTCGCGCGGGCTGCGCGGCGCCGTGCTGTACGAGATGCACATCGGCACCTACACGCCCGAGGGCACCCTGGACGCGGCGGCCGCCCGGCTGGACCACCTGGTGGAGCTGGGCATCACGCACGTGGAGCTGATGCCGCTGTGCCCCTTCCCCGGCCGGCACGGGTGGGGGTACGAGGGCGTGTCGTTGTGGGCGGTGCACGAGCCGTACGGCGGGCCCGAGGCGCTGAAGCGCTTCGTCGACACGGCGCACGGGCTCGGTCTGGGCGTGGTGCTGGACGTGGTCCACAACCACCTGGGGCCGTCGGGCAACTACCTCCCGGCCTTCGGACCGTACTTCACCGACACCCACCACACGCCGTGGGGCGCCGCCGTGAACCTGGACGCTCCCGGTTCGGACGAGGTCCGGGCCTTCCTGCTGGGCAGCGCCCTGGCCTGGCTGCGCGACTACCGGGTCGACGGGCTGCGGCTGGACGCCGTGCACGCGCTGGCCGACACGCGCGCGCTGACGTTCCTGGAGGAGCTGTCGGCGGCGGTGGACGGGCTCGCCGCCGAGCAGGGCCGGGAGCTGTTCCTGATCGCCGAGTCCGACCTGGCCGACCCGCGTACCACGGCGCCGCGCGCGGAGGGCGGCCTCGGCCTGCACGCCCAGTGGAACGACGACTTCCACCACGCCCTGCACACCGCGCTGACCGGTGAGTCGCAGGGCTACTACGCCGACTTCGCGCGCGCCCCACTGGCCGCGCTGGCCAAGACCCTGGGCCACGTCTTCTTCCACGACGGTACGTACTCGTCGTTCCGCGGCCGTACGCACGGGCGGCCGGTGGACCGGGCCAGGACCCCGGCGCACCGCTTCCTGGGCTATGCCCAGACCCATGACCAGGTGGGGAACCGGGCCACCGGCGACCGGCTCTCGGCGTCCTGCTCCCCCGGGCTGCTGGCGTGCGCGGCGGCCCTGGTGCTGACCGGTCCGGCCACGCCGATGCTCTTCATGGGCGAGGAGTGGGGGGCGGGCACCCCGTGGCAGTTCTTCACCGACCACACGGACCCGCAGCTGGCGGAGGCGGTCCGCGACGGCCGGAGGCGGGAGTTCGCCGAGCACGGCTGGGCGGCCGAGGACGTTCCCGACCCGCAGGACCCGGCCACCCGGGACCGCTCCTGTCTGGACTGGACCGAGCCAGGCCGGCAGCCGCACGCCCGGCTGCTCGCCTGGTACCGGGAGCTGATCGCGCTGCGCGCCGCGCAGCCGGACCTGACCGACCCCGATCTGGCGGCGGTGCGGGTGGCGTTCGACGAGGACGCCCGCTGGCTGGCGTACCGGCGGGGGGACCTGCGGGTCGCGGTCAACTTCGCGAAGGAGCCCGCCCATGTGCCGCTCGGCGGCAAGGGGCGGGTGCTGGCGGCCTGGGAGCCGGTGGAGATGCCGAACGGCGACGGTCTGATGACCCTGCCGCCGGAGTCGTGCGTGGTGCTGACGGACGCGTAGGCCGCCGCCCGGCCGGCCCCGTTTCTCCAGCCGGCACCGCCCCGCGCCGCCGCCCGGATGCGGCGGCTCGCGGCGGGGTCGCCTATGCGACGATCGCGAGCTCGCGCGGTGTGGTGTTGAAGCGGCGGCCGCCGTCCTCGGTGACCGTGACGATGTCCTCGACGCGGACGCCGAAGCGGCCCGGCAGGTAGATCCCCGGCTCGATCGAGAAGCACATGCCGGGCACGAGGGGCTGCTCCTCGCCCTCGATCATGTAGGGCGGCTCGTGCGTGGTGACGCCGATGCCGTGACCGGTGCGGTGGATGAAGTACTCGCCGTACCCGGCTTCGGTGATCACCGCGCGGGCCGCCCGGTCGACGTCCTGGCACGCCGCGCCCGGCCGGACCGCCTCGAACCCGGCCTGCTGCGCCTCGCGCACGATGTCGTGGACGCGCCTCTCCTCGGCCGTCGGCTCGCCGACGTGGACGGTGCGCGTGGTGTCGGAGCCGTATCCGTGCTTGAGGCCGCCGAAGTCGAGGACGACCATGTCGCCCCGCTCGATGACGCGGTCGCCCGCCTCGTGGTGCGGGTCGGCCCCGTTGGGCCCGGAGCCGACCACGGTGAAGTCCACCTGTGAATGACCGTGATCGGCGAGCAGCCCGGCCAGGTCGGCGGCGATGTCCGTCTCCTTCCGCCCCTCGAAGCGGACCGTGAGGATGTCGCGGTACGTCGCGTCGGCGGCGGCGCCCGCCGCCTCCAGGCGGGCCAGCTCCGAGGCGTCCTTGACGGCCCGGAGCATGGGCAGGGCCTGCGTGAGCGCGGCATAGGTGGTGCCCGGCAGCCGGTTCTGGAGCCCGAGGAGGTGCATGGCCCAGGCGTTGTCGCTGACCCCGAAGCAGCCTCGGGGGTCGAGGAGCGGGGTGGTGACGGCGTACGGATCGGTGCCGTCGGTCCAGTCCCGGAGGGTGAGCGCCGCGGCTCCGGCGGCCCGGGCGGCGTCGGGTGCTTCGAGGGTCGGCACGACGAGCACCGGGTCCTGGCCGGGGGCGAGGACGAGGAGCGTGAGGCGCTCGGTGTCGGCGGTGAGCCGGTAGCCGGTGAGGTGCACCAGGTCGGGGCCGGGCGCGACGAGGAGGCCGGCGAGCCCGGCACCGGCCGCGGCTTCGGTGGCGCGGGCCATGCGGGCGCGGTAGTCGTCGGCGGTGAACGGGGCGGGGGCGCTGTCGTTGCGGCTGTCCATGACGGTCATCCTGGCCGGGCGGTCGGCGGGACGCGAGCGATATCCGCGGCTCGTGCGTGCTCAGCCCATGTGGACCACCAGGTCGGCGCGGCCGCGTCCGGCTGCGACGAGCCGGGCGTTGGCCTCGTCGGACTCCCTGACCCACCGCTCGGCGTGCGGGCGGTCCTTGCCGAACCGGACGTGCCGTTCGACGAGGCGGTGGATCCTGCGGTGGTCGTCCAGGTCCAGGAACCAGACCTCGTCGAGGAGCGGGCGGACGGGCGCCCAGGGGCCGTCGTCGTGGAGAAGGTAGTTGCCCTCGGTGATCACGAGCGGCACCTCCGGGCCGACGGGGATGCTGCCCGCGACCGGTTCCTCCAGGGCGCGGTCGAAGGCGGGAGCGTAGACGACGGTGCCGGGCTCGGGGGCGCGGAGGCGGGCCAGCAGGGCGGCGAACCCGGCCGCGTCGAACGTGTCCGGGGCGCCTTTGCGGTCGGTGCGGCCCAGGCGGCTCAGCTCGGCGCGGGCGAGGTGGAAGCCGTCCATCGGGACCAGCGCGGCGAGCCCGTCGAGGCGCTCGACCAGGCGGGCCGCGAGGGTCGACTTGCCGGCCCCCGGCGCTCCGGCCAGCCCCAGGACGCGGCGGGTGCCGGGGACGGCGAGGCGGCGGGCGCGGGCGGTGAGCTCGGCGAGCTGCTGCGAGTCCATGGCAGCAGTGTGGCAGTCCGGCCGCGGGGAGCCTCGGTACAGCGGATGCCGGTGGTGACGATCATGGTTCGGGCGGCCCGAACGTGCTGACCCGGTTCTCCTACGCGCGGCGGGCCTTGCGCTGGGCCGGGATTCGCCGGGGCGCCCTGGACGCCGTCGAGCGGCAGGCAGCGGCTCTTCCGAGGCCGGGACGTCCTCCGGCTCGGGGCAGGCGACGGCCGTGCAGATGGCGCCGCTGGTCAGCTCGCTGTCATACGTATAACGTCTGGAACCATGTCGCACATCGCCCTGATCACCCTCGTCGTCCGTGACTACGACGAGGCCATCGCCTTCTACACCGGTGCTCTCGGCTTCGAGCTGGTCGAGGACACCGACCGCGGGCAGGGCTCCCGGTGGGTCGTCGTCCGGCCCCCGGGCGCCGGGTCGGGCACCGGCCTGGTGCTGGCCCGGGCGGCGGGCGCGGCGCAGGAGGCGAGCGTCGGGGCGCAGACCGGCGGGCGCGTGGGCTTCTTCCTGCACACCGAGGACTTCGCCGGTGACCGGGCCCGGATGCTGGCGGCGGGCGTGCGGTTCCTGGAGGAGCCGCGCCACGAGCCCTACGGGACGGTGGCCGTGTTCGAGGACCTGTACGGCAACCGCTGGGACCTGCTCCAGCCGGCCTGACGGCCTCGGGCCGCCCCGCCCGCGCCCCCTGGCACGCCCGGAGGGGGCGCCCGCCACCTGCTGGGCGCCGCCCCGAAGTCGCCGCCCGGCGCCGGTGCGTAGGGTGGCGGGATGTCCCTCCTCCAGCCGCTCCGCCCCGACCACGCCCCGGCGCTGCTCGTCTTCGAGCGGGAGAACCGGGCCTTCTTCGCGGCGTCCGTCCCCGATCGCGGCGACGACTACTTCGCGCGGTTCGAGGCGCGCCACCTCGCGCTGCTCGCCGAGCAGGCGGCGGGGACCTGCTTCTTCCATGTGGTGACGGGTGACGACGGCGAGGTGCTGGGACGGGTCAACCTGGTCGACGTGGCGGACGGCGCGGCCGAGCTGGGGTACCGGTTCGCCGAACGGGCCACCGGCCGCGGACTGGCCACGGCCGCGGTCCGTGAGGTCTGCTCGCTGGCCGCCGCGGAGTACGGCCTGACCGCCGTGCGGGCCGTCACCACGCTGGACAACGCCGCCTCGCGGGCCGTGCTGGTCCGTACGGGGTTCCGGCCGACCGGCGACGTCGAGCTGGACGGCCGCCCCGGCCTCCGCTTCGTACGGCACCTGGGCGGGCGTCCGGGCGGTGGCGCGGTGCAGGGCCGGGCGGAGGGCGCCCGCCGGACGGCGCACCCCCCGGGCGTCAGCCCTCGCCGTCGGCCGGGGTGAGCCTCAGCGAGATCGAGTTGATGCAGTAGCGCTGGTCCGTCGGGGTCGGGTAGCCCTCGCCCTCGAAGACGTGGCCCAGGTGGGAGCCGCACCGGGCGCAGCGCACCTCGGTACGGACCATGCCGTGCGAGCGGTCCTGGATCAGCTCGACCGCGTCGGTGTCCTTCGGGTCGTAGAAGGACGGCCAGCCGCAGTGCGACGCGAACTTGGTGGTGGAGGTGAACAGTTCCGCTCCGCAGGCGCGGCAGGAGTAGACGCCCTCGGTCGCGGTGTCGGTGTACTCACCGGTGAAGGCGCGCTCCGTGCCGGCCTCCCGGAGGACGTGGTACTCCTCGGGGGACAGCTCCGCGCGCCACTGCTCGTCCGGCTTCTCGACGTCGTACGCCATGTGCTGCTCTCTCCCTCAGTCGCGGTCCGCCAGGCGGTCCAGGATCCTGGGGCCGAGGTCGGTGACGTCCCCGGCGCCCATGGTGAGAACGAGATCACCGGGCTTGGCCATTCCCGCGACGACGTCCGGGACGGTGTCCTTGTCGGGCACGGCGGTGACGTCGGCGCCGGCGGCGCGCGCCGCGTCGATGATCAGGTCGCTGGTGACGCCCGGGATCGGGTCCTCCCGGGCGGGGTAGATCTCCAGGACGGCCGAGGCGTCGGCGAGGGCGAGGGCCTGCCCCATCTCCTTGCCGAGCTCCTGGGTGCGGGAGAAGAGGTGGGGCTGGAAGACGACGAGGAGGCGCGCGTCGCCCGCGGCACCGCGCATGGCCTCCAGGTCTGCCGTCATCTCCGTGGGGTGGTGCGCGTAGGAGTCGATGACCTGGACGCCGGCGGCCTCGCCCTTGAGCTGCAGGCGGCGGCCGACGCCGGTGTACGCGGTCAGGGCCTGGGCCAGGGCGGCGGGCTCGATGCCGACCCGGGCGCCGGCGGCGAGCGCGGCGGCGGCGTTGTGCGCGTAGTGGCGGCCGGGCACCGAGACGGTGAAGGTGTGCTCGACGCCGTCGAGGGCGACGGTGACCTCGCTGGTCATGCCCTTGGGCGTGATGGCGAGGATCCGGGCGTCGGAGTCGGCCGACTCGCCGACGCGGACGATCGTCAGGTCGTCGCGGCCGGCCACCCGGCGGGCCAGCTCACGGGCGCCGGAGTGCTCGCCGACGACCAGGGTGCCACCGGGACGGATCTTGGCGACGAACGCCTCGAAGGACTCGTAGATCTCGTCCATGGACGCGTAGTTGGCGTGGTGGTCCAGCTCGACGTTGAGGACGATGGCGACCTCGGGTTCGTACTTCTGGAAGCTGCGGTCGCTCTCGTCCGCCTCGGCGACGAAGATGTCGCCGTCGCCGTGCAGGGCGTTGGTGCCGGGCCCGGCGAGGTCGCCGCCGATGGCGTACGACGGGGCGAGGCCCAGTTCGGTGAGCGCGACGGCGAGCATCGAGGTGGTGGTGGTCTTGCCGTGCGTCCCGGCCACGGCGATCGCGCGCAGCCCGGTCATCAGCGCGGCCAGTGCGTCGGAGCGGTGGACGACCGGGATGCCCAGCTCGGTGGCGCGGGCGAGCTCGGGGTTGTCGGGGCGGATGGCGCTGGAGACGACGACGCCGGTGGTGCCGTCCGCGACGTTGCCCGCGGCGTGCCCGATGTGGACGGTCGCGCCGAGGGCCCGCAGGGACGCGGCGGTCTCGGACTCGCGCGCGTCGCTGCCGGCGACCTCGGCCCCGCGCTGGGCGAGGATCCTGGCGATGCCCGACATCCCGGCGCCGCCGATGCCGATGAAGTGCGGTCGCTCCATGGCGGCGGGAATCATGGCGGCGGGAACGGCGGGTGCCATGCGTGTCTCTCCAGGGGTGTGGCGTACGTGAGGGCCCCAGCCTATTCGGTGTCCGGCTCGTCGTTGTGCGCGAAGAGCTTCAGCACCGGCACGCCGACCTTGTGGCGGGCGCGGGAGGCCCAGTCCCGGTGGAAGAACTCCTCCACGTAGTGGGGCTTGGTCAGCACGATCACCTCGTCGGCGCCGGACTCCTCCACGACGGCCTTCAGCTTGTCCAGCGGATGGTCCTCGACGACCTGGCCGACGGCGTCGCAGCCGGCTTCGCGCAGGACGCGCAGGGAGTGGTCGAGCCCTTCCTGGGCGGGGAGCTCCGCGGCCCTGCCCTCCGGTTCCTCGCCCTCCTTGACGGCTTCTCTCAGCTCGCCGAGGGCGACGTCGTCGATGGCTCGCAGCAGAACGACGGCCTGGTCGCCGCGCGGCTGCATCAGGACGATGAAGGACATCTCCTCGTCGCCGTGGAGGGTGGTGACGAACTCCACGTCCACGGACGACAGCGGCTTCTCGATCATCAGAACGCTTGTGAACACTTGGGAGCCCTTCTGCGGAAACCATCCTTCCCCGTGTCCGCACGGGGACTGCGTGAGTCAAGTCTGCCCACCGGACGCTAAGCGGAACGGTTGATTCCGCTGATCGGTCACGTCCGGCTGTAACGGGTGAACAGGAACCCGTCCTCCTCCAGGAGGGACGCCAGCGCGAACCGCTCCGGCACCTTCAGGGACGGCCCGCCCGTGATCCGCTGCGCCTGCCCGGCGGTCAGCATCGGCGACACCGTCAGGCACAGCTCGTCCAGCACCCCGTCCGCCACCAGCTGGCCGAGCAGCCGGGGGCCGCCTTCCGTCAGCTGGCGGGTCAGCCCGCGCTCGGCCAACGCCCGCACCGCCCTTTCCGGCTCCACGCCCGGTCCGTCCCCGGCGACGACCACCTCGGCGCCGGCCTCCTGGGCCGCGCTTACCCGGTCCGGGGCGGCTGATGCGCCCGTCAGCAGCAGCGTCGGGACCAGGGGCTCGGTGAACAGCGGAGCGGAGAAGTCGAGGCTCAGCGAGGCGCTGACCACGGCGATCGCCGGCGCGGGCCCCTGCCCGGCCGCGGCCCGCCGCTCCGCGAAGGCCTCGCGGGCGCGCGCCGGGCGGTAGCCCTCCAGCCGTACCGTCTCGGCACCGACGATCACCACGTCGGCCAGCCCGCGCAGGGTGCCGAAGATCCGCATGTCGGTGGCGGACGAGATGGGCTGGGACCGCCCCTCGTGCTGGGCCGCCCCGTCCAGGGACGACACCATGTTGGCCCGCAGCCACGCCCCCTCGGCGGGGTACGCGTAGGCCTCGGCCAGCTCGTCGAGGGACCACTCACGCCCTTCGGCGGGGACTGTCCGGTCGGTCACAGGGAAGAGGCGTCGCATGCCGTGCAGTCTGGCACGGCGATTAGAGTGAGAGACGTGTCGACCAGTGCCATAACCGAAGCGGCCCCACTGTCCCTGTGCGCCCGCGAGCCGCACGTCCCCGCCGACCGTCTGGTCGCCGAGATGGTGCCGCCGCCGCGCTTCGACGCGGTGCGCTTCGACACGTACATCCCGGACCCGAACCAGCCGAGCCAGACCCGGGCGGTCGAGGGCCTGCGCTCCTTCGCGGCCGGACTGGGCGGCGCGCACGCGACCGGCGCGGGGAAGCGCCGCTGGTTCCGGAGGAAGCCGGAGGCGCCCACCGGCCCGCGCGGGGTCTACCTCGACGGCGGGTACGGCGTCGGCAAGACGCACCTGCTGGCCTCCCTGTGGCACGCCACGCCCGCCGAGCCCTCCCTGAAGGCGTTCGGCACGTTCGTGGAGCTGACCAACCTGGTCGGGGCGCTCGGCTTCCAGAAGACGGTGGCCACCCTCAGCGGGCACCGGCTGCTGTGCATCGATGAATTCGAGCTGGACGACCCGGGCGACACCGTCCTGGTGTCGACGCTGCTCGGCAAGCTGGTCGACGCCGGGGTCGCCCTGGCCGCCACCTCCAACACGCTGCCGGGCAAGCTCGGCGAGGGCCGGTTCGCCGCCGCCGACTTCCTGCGGGAGATCCAGGGCCTGTCCGCCCACTTCCGGCCGCTGCGCATCGACGGCGAGGACTACCGCCACCGCGGCCTGCCGGAGGCTCCGGCGCCGTTCGCGGACGAGCAGGTGGCCCGGGCGGCGTACACCACGCCGGGCGCGTCGCTCGACGACTTCCCGAGCCTGCTGGAGCACCTGGCCCGGGTCCACCCGAGCCGGTACGGCGCGCTGACCGACGACGTCCGGGCGGTCTGCCTCACCGGAGTGACGCCGGTGCCCGACCAGTCGACGGCGCTGCGCCTGGTGGTGCTGGCCGACCGGCTGTACGACCGGGAGATCCCGGTCCTGGCCTCGGGGCTGCCGTTCGACGAGCTGTTCAGTGACGAGATGCTGAACGGCGGGTACCGCAAGAAGTACTTCCGGGCGATCTCGCGGCTCACCGCGCTGGCGCGCGACGCGAAGGGGCTGGTGGCCCAGTAGGTTGGGCCGGTCGGCTCCACACCGTACGAAGGGAACCAGCATGGCCACCACGCGGCAGGCACACAACGTCTGGGAGGGCGACCTCCTCCAGGGCAAGGGCGTCGTGACCTTCGATTCGTCCGGCATCGGCGAGTACCCGGTGTCCTGGCCGGCGCGCGCCGAGCAGCCGAACGGCAAGACCAGTCCGGAGGAGCTGATCGCGGCCGCGCACTCGAGCTGCTTCAACATGGCGTTCTCCGGCGCCCTTGGGAAGGCCGGGAACCCGCCGACCCGCCTGAACACCAAGGCCGAGGTGACGTTCCAGCCGGGCACCGGCATCACGGGCATCCACCTCACGGTGGAGGGCGAGGTGCCGGGCATGGACGCCGAGGACTTCGCGGCGGCGGCCGAGGACGCCAAGAAGAACTGCCCGGTCAGCCAGGCCCTCACCGGGACGACGATCACGCTGACCGCCAAGCTGGTCTAGGTACACGGCCGCACGAGGCGACGTGGCCCGCAGTGTTCACGTGTCACCACACCACGTGATACACACGTGCGGGTCACGTCACACCTGTCCCACCCCCGGCCCCGCGCCCGGGGGTGCCCCGAGCAGGGAGTTGTTGCCTCGTGTCCGAACGGCTGTCCGCAACACGACGTCAAGTCCTCGCCCGCACCGGTGCGTCCGCCGCCGGGATCGCCTTCGCCGGCGCCTTCTCCGAGCTGTTCACCGGCACCGCCGCCGCGCGGGGCCACGCCGGCTACGGCGCCCTCGTCCCCGACCCGGCCGGCCTGCTGGACCTCCCCCGGGGCTTCCGTTACGAGGTTCTCTCCCGCGAGGGCGACCCGCTCCGCTCCGGCGAGGGCACGGTGCCCGGCAACCACGACGGCATGGGCGCCTTCGCCGGCCGCCGCGGCCGCGTCCACCTCGTCCGCAACCACGAGAACCGCGCCTCGGCCCGCCTCGCCGTGCCGACCGTCCGGGGCCTGACCTACGACCCGGCGGCCAAGGGCGGGTGCACCGCCCTCGAACTGGACGACCGCAACAACGTCCTGGGCGAACGCGTCGCCATCGCGGGCACCGCCGTCAACTGCTCCGGCGGGCTCACGCCCTGGGGCACCTGGCTGACCTGCGAGGAGACCGAGGACAGAGCCGGCACCAACGGCTACACCAAGGACCACGGCTTCGTCTTCGAGGTCCACCCGGCGGACCCGCTGCGCACCGGCGCGGTACCGCTGACCGCGATGGGCCGCTTCCAGCACGAGGCCGTGGCGGTCGACCCGCGCAGCGGCATCGTGTACGAGACCGAGGACGCCTTCCAGAAGCCCTTCGGGCTCTTCTACCGCTTCCTGCCCAACCGGCCGCTCGGCGGCACCGGCTCGCTGCGCGCGGGCGGCACCCTGGAGGCGATGCGCGTGCCGGGCGTGCCGGACCTGTCGGCCGTCCAGGAGACGGGCGCGACGTTCGAGGGCGTCGAGTGGGTTCCGGTGCCCGACAGCCAGGCGCGCCGGACGCCCATCCGGCTCCAGGACTTCGGGCCCCGGGGCATCACGCACGCCCAGAAGCTGGAGGGGTGCTACTGGGGCGGGCGCGGCGTCTACTTCGTCTCCAGCTTCGCGCGCGCCGCCGAGGGCTCGGCGTCCGACCACTACGGCCAGGTGTGGCGGTACGAGCCGCACCGGCGCCGGCTCACGCTGGTCGTCGTCTTCGGCCCGAGCAGCGACGTCCGGCTGCCGGGCGAGTCCCCCGACAACATCTGCCTGGCGCCCGGCGGCGGTCTGATGGTGTGCGAGGACGGCAACGGCGCTCAGCACGTCTACGGGCTCACCAGGCGGGGCGAGGTGTACCCGATGGCACGCGGCGCGCAGAACATCGGTACGCCGCAGGAACCGGAGTGGGGCGAGTTCGCGGGCGTGACGTTCTCGCCGGACGGCGGGACGATGTACGTCAACTGCTACACGCCGGGTACGACGTTCGCGGTGACCGGGCCGTGGCGCTGAGGTGACGCGGGTGCGGGACGGCGGCGCGTGCGGGGAGCGCGCCCGCCGTCCCGCACCGGGGCGTCGCGACCGCCCGGTCCCGCCGCGCCGCACGGGGGGCGGCGGTGGTCACCAGGCGACGGGCAGGGCCTCCGGGCCGCGGATCAGTGTGCCGCGCCGCCAGGGGACCTCCTGGGGCGGGACGGCCAGGCGCAGCTCCGGCAGGCGGTCGACGAGGGCGTCGATCAGCAGCTCGGTCTGCATCCGGGCGAGCAGCCCGCCCATGCAGTAGTGCGGTCCGTGCCCGAACGCGACGTGCGGGTTGGGGGCGCGGTCGAAGTCGATCCGCTCCGGATCGGCGAACACCTCCGGGTCGCGGTTGGCGGCGAGGTACGAGACGTAGACGGCGTCGCCCGCGCTGATCCGCACGCCGTGGATCTCCACGTCCTCCTGGGCGATGCGGGCCAGCCCGACGGCGCTGCGGTGCGGGATGTAGCGCAGCAGTTCGTCGATGGCCCGGGGCCGGACGGCCGGCTCGGCGCGGAGCCGTTCGAGGAGCGCGGGGCGGGTGAGCAGGAGGAAGAGCATCTGGCCGGTGTTGGCGGTGACGGCCTCGCCGCCGATCTGGAGGGGGCCGGCCAGGCCGATGGCCTCCTCCTCGCTGATGTCGCCGCGTCCCACCGCCGCGCCGAGCAGGGAGATGACGTCGTCCTCGGTGCTGCCGTAGCGCGCGCGGATCGCCTCGGCGAACCAGCCGTACATGCCTTCCTTGGCGCGGGCGCTGGTGGCGGCGCCGCCCGACGGGGAGACGATCTGCCGGGTCCAGGCGCGCATCCGGTCGCGGTCGGCGGCGGGTACGCCCATGACCTCGCAGACGGCGGCGATGGGGAACGGCTCCAGGACCCGCTCGACGAGGTCCGCAGGCGGCGCGCCGGCGAGCAGCTCGTCCACCATCTCGTCCAGGGTGTCCCGGGCGCGTGAGCGCAGCCGCTCCACTCCGCGCAGGGTGAAGGCGGGCGCCACCGCGCTCCGGAGCCTGTTGTGGTCGGGCTGGTCGGCGAAGGCCAGCGATCCGCGCTTGGGCTTGAAGTGGGCCGCGAGCCGGGTGACCTGGCGGTCGACGACGGGCGCGCGGGTGAAGCGCGGGTCGTTGGTGACCATCCTGACGTCCTCGTAGCGGGTCACCAGCCAGGCCCAGCCCTCGCCGTGGGGGAGCTGGACGCGGCTGACCGGCCCCTCGCGCATCAGCTCGGCGAGCACCGGGTCGAACTCCGTGCCGGAGATGTCCAGCGCGGGCCAGTGCCGCACGGGAGGCGGGCCCAGGATGGGCCGTGTCGCGGTGTCCTCGGTCATGCGTGCGTCCGTCCCTTCGACGACGTGGGTTCCCCTCACCATCACCCGCGCGGGGCGGAACATCGCGCTGGACTACTCCGGACGGAAGCAGGACACCCCCTCCACCCCGATGATCATATATTTTCCGCATGTGATCACTTTTGTACGTATTGTGACGCTTCTGGGTGTGCTGTGCACCGCCCTCGTCGGCTGCGGTGACCTCCCCGGCGGCCGTCCCCGCCCCGTCCCGCCCGGAAGACCGGCCGCCTCGGAGAATCCCTCACCCGCCTCGGCGCGCCCCTCCCCCGCCGGGGCGCCGCCCACCATGGCGCCCGGCCCCGGCGGGATCACGCCCGTGTTCGAGCGGGGGCCCGCGACGGCCGGCCGGACCGTCGCCCTCACCTTCGACGCCGACATGACGGCCGACCAGGGCCCCAGGGCGGCCCGCGGCGAACGGTTCGACAACCCGGCGCTGATCGACACGCTCCGGCGCCTGCGCGTGGACGCCACCGTCTTCATGACCGGGCGCTGGGCCGAGGAGTACCCCGACCAGGCGAGGGCCATCGGCAACGACCCCCGCTTCGAGATCGCCAACCACTCCTACAGCCACCACGCCTTCAAGGAGCCCTGCTACGGCCTGCCCGCCCTCGGCCGACCGGACATGGCGGCCGACGTACGCCGCGCCTTCGACGCCTTCCGCGCGGCCGGGGCGCGCAACGTCGTGCCGTACTTCCGCTTCCCCGGCGGCTGCTACGACGGCGACGCGCTGCGCGCGCTGACCGCCGCGAGGGTGACGGCCGTCCAGTGGGACGTGGTCGGCGGCGACGCGTTCGCCACCGACGCCGACGCGGTCGCCGAGCAGGTCCTGGCGGGCGTCCGGCCGGGCTCCGTGGTGGTGCTGCACTGCACCACCAGCGCCGCGCCCGCCACCGAGCGGGCCATCCGCCGCATCGTCCCCGAGCTGCGCGCACGCGGGTACCGCTTCGTCAAGGTCTCGGACCTGATGGCCGCCGCCGGCCGCGGCGCCCCGGCGGCGGACTTGCCCTGAAGCGCGCTCCACCCCCTGGCGTCCGGTGTGCCAGGGACACCACCCACGAGGGACACACCGTGCGTCACGCACGGTTCGGCCGGACCGGTCCGGGCGTGGGCGAGCCGGCGCTGGGCGCCATGACCATGGGGGCGAAGGCGACGAGGAGGTGGAGCGGCGGATTCTCGACGCGGACGCGGACGCGGGCGGCGACTTCGTCGACACGGCCGACATCCACGGCGGCGGCGTCTCCGAGAGGGTCGTGGGCAAGCCGCTGGAGGGCCGCCGCGACCGGTTCGCGCCGGCCCCCAGCTACACCTGCGCGGGACATCGGCGAGCGCCGCACGTGGCGCGCGTCCCGCTCGGCCCGAGCCGGAGGAGCCGGCCCTAACCGGAACAGGCGGTGCGCTCCGCCTCCCGCCACTCGCAGACCGGGCACAGGGTGATGCCCTTCGTCGACTCCGGGTACCCGGTCGGCTCCTGGCACAGGACGCACGCGGCGTACGGCGGCCCCGCCTCCGGCTCGGCCGCGCCGGAAGGTGTCCTCTCCGGAGGTGTCGCCCCGGGAGGCGTCGTCCCGCGGTACGAATCGTCCATGTATACGAGCGTACTCACTCCCGCGCGGTGGTGAACCCGGTGGTCACCGGAGGGCCGGCGGCACCGCCGCGGTGATCGCCCCGGCCGGCCGGTGCCGGTGGGAGCGGCTCCGGCCGGGGTCGCCGCTCCCACCGGCACCGGGGCGCGGCCGGGCCGTAGCGGCGGCCGGCGCCCCGCGGGCTCAGGACTGCTTCGCCTTCTCGGGGGTCAGCTCGCTGGGCCGTACGATCACGAAGCCCTCGCCCTGGAGCATCAGTTGCACGGCCTCGCCGGAGCCGCCCCGGATCATCGAGCCGAGGGACTGCGACCGGTGCAGCGAGGTGTTCAGCTGGGCGCTCCAGCCGACGACGGCGTCGGTGTCCACGTACACCGGCTGGTTGGTGGTGACCGGGATGACGACGGGATTGCCGTCGCAGATCACGGCGAGCTTGCCGTAACCGGTGAAGACGCTGTTGAACAGGCCGCCGCCGGTCATGCCGGCGCCCTTCACGGTCTTGATGTCGTAGGAGAGGGTCGCGTCGAAGCAGAGCACGTTGCGGCCGTTGACGGTCAGCGCGTCACCCTGCTCGACGTCCACGATGAAGCAGTTCTGCGCCTCGTGCGCGAACCAGGCCTCGCCCTGGCCGCGGACGGCCATCAGCGGCAGGCCCTCACCGGTGACGGCGCGCTTGAGCATGCCGCCCAGGCCCTGCCCCTTGCGCTCGAACTGCAGGTTTCCCCGGTAGGCGATCATCGATCCCTGCCGGGCGTGCATCTCCCCGTTGACGGCGTACTTGACCGACTTCGCGTTCTGGAGGGTCATGCCGGGCACTGTCGCCTGCTGCGCCATGTTCTCGGACGCGAAAAGATCGCTTTTCATGCGGGCATCGTGTCCCGGAACCACCCATTCCGCCAAGAACGGGCCCTGGGCGGACTGGCAGACTGTCCGGGTGAGCAGCGACGACGCCCCCCAGTACGTCCTCCCCCTGGTGGTCCGCATCGAGCGGGCGGAGCCGCCGGCCCGTACCGACGCGCTGGAGACCGCCGCGCGCGCGGTACTGGTGATGCTGTCGGACGACCGTGCGCTCGGCGACGGGGAATGGGCCGGGGCCGTGCGCGCCTGGGAGGACGCGCGGATCCGCAAGGTGGTGCGCCGCGCGCGTGGCGCGGAATGGCGCAAGGCGTCGCGGCTGCCGGGCATCACCGTCACGGGCGGCTCCGCGGAGGTACGGGTCTTCCCGCCCGTCCCGCTGGACGGCTGGCCCAAGGAGCTGGCCAGGCTCCAGGTGTCGGGGACGGAGCTGGACGACGCCGGCGAGCCGGCCGGGACGCGGCCCGGACAGGCCCTGCTGTGGCTCAACCCGGAGCTGCGGATGTCCACCGGCAAGGAGATGGCGCAGGTCGGTCACGGCGCCCAACTGCTGTGGTGGGCGATGACGGACGAGGACCGCGAGACGTGGCGGGACGCCGGTTTCCCGCTGGCGGTACGCACGGCCGGCCCCGGCGAGTGGGCCCGACTGACCTCCTCGGGGCTGCCGTTGGTACGGGACGCCGGGTTCACGGAGATCGCTCCGGGGTCCTGCACCGTGGTCGCCGACTACCCGGTGAGCCGGCGCTGAGGCCGTCCCGCCCGTTCAGCGCGGTCCCAGCGTGAGCAGCGCGACCACGAGCAGCACCAGCAACGCCCATCCGAGCGGGCCGATGCCACGGCGCCGCGGATCGCGGCCCTGGTACCCCACGTCGTGCGCCCGGGGGGCGTCGTGAGCGGCGTCGTGAAGGGTTCTCCGAGGGGTGTCGCGAAGGGTTTCCGAACGGGTGTCGTGCGGGGCGTCGTCTCCCATGGGCGCCAGCATACGGGGGCTTCGATTTCCGGGGCGGGGCCGACTGAACGGTCGCGTCCCTGTATACGTACCTCCCAGTAATGCCATCGGGTTCGGGAGGCACCACCTTGTTGTTGCGACGTATCAACGGCTCGGCACTCATCATCGCGGCCCTCGTCGTCACGGTCGGCGCGCTGGCGTTCCCGGTCTGGTCGTACGCCGACCGTTCCGGGACCGGCCAGGCCAACCTCAACGCGTCGACGGTGGCGACTCAGTGGGGGCCGTTGTCGGCGACGGACCGTGACTTCCTGGTGAAGGTGCGGCTGGCAGGGCTCTGGGAGCTGCCGGCCGGTCAGCAGGCCATCGAGCGCGCCCCCAGCCAGGCCATCAAGGACACGGGCGACCACCTCGTCGTCGGCCACGCCGACCTCGACCAGCGGGCCCGGGACGTGGCGGCGAAGCTGGGGGTGGAGCTGCCCAACCAGCCGACGGAGCAGCAGCAGGGCTGGCTGCGCGAGCTGTCCGCGGCCAGCGGCGAGGAGTACGAGCGCAAGTTCGCCAACCTGCTGCGCAACGCGCACGGCAAGGTGTTCGCGCTCGTCGCCCAGGTGCGGCACACCACCCGCAACACACTGATACGCCAGCTGGCGAGCGACGCCAACCAGACGGTACTGGACCACATCACGATGCTGGAGGCGACGGGCAAGGTCGACTTCGACGCGATCGCCAACGAGGCGGCCGGCAACGCGACCGCGAGCCCGTCCGGCCCGCCGGCGCCCAACGGCAACCTGCCGCCGGCGCCGACACCGGCCGTACCGACGGGGACGGACCAGTCGTTCACCTCCCGCCCCTCGACGCAGCCCGGGCCGCCGACCGCCATCAACACGAACCGCCCGTAACCTCAAATGAAGCTCTGAACTGCGGTTCTGCCGTTTCGGGGTTCCCTCCGCGGGGCCATCACCCTTCCGACCGACGCAGGAGGAGGGGGACATGAGAGAACTGGGTACCGGCATCGGCTGGCGTCCGGAGATCGCTGACGCGGTGGAGGGTCTGGCCGGGGTGGACTGGGTGGAGGTGGTCGCGGAGAACCTCTGCGTCGGCCACTTCCCCGACTCCCTGCTGCGGCTGCGCGAGCGGGGCGTCACGGTCGTCCCGCACGGCGTGTCGCTCGGCCTCGGCGGCGCCGGCCGGCCGGACGGGGGACGGCTCGCGGAGCTGGCGGCGAAGGCCACGGCGCTGGGGGCACCGCTGGTGACGGAGCACATCGCCTTCGTCCGGGCCGGGGGGCCGCTCACCGCGTCACCCGCCCTGGAGGCGGGCCACCTCCTGCCGGTGCCTCGGACGTGGGACGCGCTGGACGTGCTGTGCGAGAACGTCCGCATCGCGCAGGACGCGCTCCCGGTGCCGCTGGCGCTGGAGAACATCGCGGCGCTGTTCTCCTGGCCGGGCGAGGAGCTGACGGAGGGGCAGTTCCTGGCCGAGTTGGTGGAGCGTACCGGCGTCCGCCTCCTGATCGACGTGGCGAACCTGCACACCAACCACGTCAACCGGGGCGAGGACCCGGCGAAGGCCCTGGCGGAGCTGCCGGTCGAGGCCATCGCGTACGTGCACGTGGCGGGCGGCGTCGAGCGGGACGGCGTCTGGCACGACAGCCACGCCCACCCGGTCCCGCCGGCGGTGCTGGACATCCTGGCGGACCTCGCGTCCCGGGCGACCCCGCCGGGCGTGCTGCTGGAGCGGGACGACGACTTCCCGCCGGCGGAGGAGCTGGCGGCCGAACTCGCCGCGATCCGCGCGACGGTGCGCGGCGCGGCGGCGACAGGCCCGGGGGCGGCGGGCCCGGGGACGACGGCCGGCGATGCGGACGGTGACGTCCCGGCGCGGGCGGCGGGCGGCGCCGGGCGGGTCCCGGTGGCTTCGGCGGTGGCCGGTGCGCGGGGCCGCGGCGGGGCGGACCGGCCAGAGGCGGGGCCCGTGCCCGGTGGCGTGCGGCAGCGGGTGGGGATCGCGCAGGCCGCGCTGCTGTCGGCGCTGGTGGCCGGGACGCCGGCGCCCGAGGGGTTCGACCGGGCGCGGCTGCGGGTGCAGACCCGGGCGCTGGCGGCCAAGCGGGCCGGGGTCGTCGCCAAAGTGGCGCCCGAGCTGCCGGAGATCCTCGGGGGCGGTTACCGCCCCGCGTTCCTCGGGTACGCCGGGTCCCGCCCCCTGCGCGGCGGCTACCGGCGTGACGCGCTGGACTTCGCCGAGCACCTCCTGATCGCCGGACAGCCGGAGGATCCCGTCGCCCGACGGCGGCTCACCGCGTGGTGGCAGGAGCGCGCCGGGGCGCGGCCACCGGGCCGGACCGGCCGGCTGGTGCGTGCCGCCCGCGCCGCGCTCGTGGGGAGGCGGGCCGCGTGAACGTCGTCGCCCTGCTCCTCTACGCCGCCGTCGCCGTCTCCTCCGTCCTCCTCGTCCACGGGGTCGCCACCTCCCGGCGCGGACCGGGCGGCTCGATCCACTACCGGGTGGAGGCCGCGTTCCTGAACGGCGGGCCCGCACGGGTCGTCGACTCCGTCCTCGCCTCGCTCGCCACCGACGGCCGGGTGGCCGTCGGCGGGCCGGGCATCGTGCACGTGGTCCGCCCGCTCGGCCACGACCCCGTCGAGCGCGCCGTGCTGCACGAGCTCGCCGCCGCGCCCAACGGCGCCCTGCACGCGGTGCGGCTGGCCGCCATGCGCCACCCCGCCGTGCAGGAGATCGGCGACCGGCTCGCCCACCGCGGGCTGATCCTGCCGCGCGGCACCGGGCGCGCCTGGCGCCGGTGGAGCGTCGTCCAGGCGGTGAGCTGCTTCCTGCTGTTCCTCGCCTCCATCGCGGCGACCGTCGTCGAGTACACCGCCCTCGGCCCCGGCGAGGACATCCCGTTCCCCTTCGTCGTCAAGGTGTTGCCGGCCCTGTTCGCCGGTCTGGTGACCGCGCTGGTCTGCGCTGCCGTCAGCGGCCGCCGGCTCACGGGGGCGGGACGCCGGGCCCTCGCCTCGTACCGCAGGGCCCATGCCCACCTGGTCGAGCCGGGGGACCTGGTGGCGCTGCACGGGCTGCGTGCCCTGCCCGACCCCGTCCTGCGGGAGCAACTGGTCGCGGCGGCGCGCATGTACGGGCGGCGGAGCGGCGGCGGAGGGGGTACGCAGCAGGACGACCTGTTCGCGACCACGTCCGTCGCCGTGTGGTGCGCGAGCGCCGACACGGGCGGGTCCAGCTGTGGCGGCGGTTGCGGAGGGGGCGGGGGCGGCAGCTCGGCGTGCAGCGGCGGGTCGGGCTGCGGAAGCGGCGGGGGCGGGGGCGGGTCCAGTTGCGGGGGCGGATCGAGCTGCGGCGGAGGGGGCGGGGGCGGCGACTGACCGGGCCCGCAAGCCGCCGACGTACGCACGCCCCGGGGGTGTCGGCACCACGCCCGGCGCGTTCCCCGGTGACGCAGGGGGACGTCACCCCGGCGGCCTGACCACGCCGGAGGGCCTCCGGGCGGCCGGGCACACGTCGTCCGCATTGTGAGAACTTTGTGGCGCCGCGCCCACCGGTTGGCGTAGAAATCCGGCATGCTCTGGGTCCCCCTCCTGCTCATCACATGGGCCGCGGCGGCCGTCAGCTGTGCGCGGCTGTGCCTGGCCGCCGTCGAGGCCGCGCGGCCGGTGGGTCCCTCCGCGCCGGACGGCGACCGTGAACTGAGCCTGTACGAGACCGCGTTCCTGGCCGGCGGCCCGCAGCGGGTGACCGACCTGGCGCTGGTGTCGATGCACCACCGGCGACGGCTGTGGCTGGCCCACACCGGCTGGGCGACCGTCGTGGACGCGGACCCGGCGGGCGCCGACGAGGTGGAGCGGTCGGTGATGGGTGCGATAGGGCCCGGAGGGCAGTCGCGGATAGCGGCGGTACGGGCCGGGGCGTCGGCCGCCGGTCCGGTCCGGGCGCTCGCCGACCGGCTCGTCGCGGCGGGGCTCGCCGTCCCCGAGACGGCCAGGTCCGCCATCGTGGCCGCGCTGCGGAGCGTGCGCCGCTCCACGGTGCTGACCGTCGCGCTGGCGGCGGTCGCCGCGCTGCTGCTCCCGGACGGACACGCGCCGGACGCCCGGGCCATGACGTGGTTCGCGCTCCCGCTCGTCCTGACGCTCGGGTGCCTGGTCATCGCGCGCGTCGAGGTCCACCCGTACACCCGGTGGGCCTCCCCCGCCGGGCAGAGCCTGCTGACGCGGGTGAGCCGGCGCGATCCGCTCGCCGCCGTGGCCATCGGCGGGGTGCACGCCCTGGACGACCCGGCGCTGCGGGCGGCCCTCACCCCCGGGCAGCGCAGGGGTCGGTGAACGGGCTCCGGGTGGGGGGGGGGGGGGGGGGGAGGAACGACGAAAAGAGGAAAAAGTGGTTGTGGGGGGGGGGGAGTGGGTCCCGT